>JACRCU010000203.1 GCA_016218865.1 Deltaproteobacteria bacterium
GCCGGCACGCTCACCAGGATCGCCCCGGGCGTGGCCGCCAGCTCGGCCGCCAGGGTCTCGGCGTGCAGCGGCGTGGTCCGCGCCAGACTGCCCCCACAGAGCAGCGGCGCCAACACAGAAAACAGCAGCCCGTACACGTGATTGGGCGGCACAGTCGCAGCAAAGGCCTGACCTGGCGGCCAGCTCAGCTCGGCCACGTGGCTGGCCGCCTCGCCCAGCAGCTGGCCGGCGGTCTTGGCGCAGGGCAGCGGCGCGCCCGTGGTGCCCGAAGTGAACACCGTCGCGACCTTGCGATCGGCCGGCAGCTCGACCGGCTCCAAGGCGTCGGCCGGCTCGCCCAGCCACTCGCGCAGGTCCCAGCCCAGCTGCGCCGGGGCATCGTCGCTGCCGCCGTCGTGCAAAAGGCCAAGCACGTTGTCTTGTTCCAGCAGGGTCGCCACCGTCTGCGGCCGCCCGTTGCTCGGCAGGGCCGCCGCGTGTCCGCGCGCCCACGCCGCCAGCAGCGCCACCGCAAAGTGGTACCTGTCGCGGCACACCACGGCGATGTGGCTGTCGGCCGCGGGCTCGGGCAAATGGCGGGCCAGCCGGGCCGCGTCGGTCAGAAACTCCTGCCGCGTGCGCGGTTGCGCGGCGTCGTGGCAGACACGATCGCTGGCCGCCCGGTGGACGGGAATGCGAAAAGTTCTAGAAATCATGGCCGGATGGCGTCCGAGGCCAGCGGGGCGGGCGCGTGCCGGCCAAAGCGCACGGTGCGCACGGCATACTCGACCGCGAACAGCAGGCCCATAGCGGCGTAGCTGAGGATGCCGGTGAACAGCGCCCAGGTGTCGTAGCTCGCCCATGCGGCCAGAACGGCAGCGGCGACGCCGTTGGCGACGAAAAACCCGCACCAGACCAGGGTTACGCTGCGGCAGTAGCGCACCTCGGCCGGCTGCAGCTCGGGCTTGACCAGCCGGGCATAGCGCTCGACCATCGGCACGCCGCGCAGCGAGGCCAAGAACGACAGAAAGAACATGGCGTTGACCAGCGCCGGCAGCGCCAGCACCAGCCGCGGGTCGTCCAGGGCCAGGGCCAGCGCCGCCAGGGCAATCGCCGCCAGCGGGGCCGCGGCCACCGACCGTCGCAACTCCTTGCCCACTTTGCGCAAGCGCAGCCACGCCGCCACCACCAGCGTCGCCAGCACCAGGGCCTCGACTTGCTGCGACGGCCAGTGCAGCAGCCCGTACCAAAGCAGCAGCGGATAGGTGATGCCCAAGACAACACCCAGCAGCTGAGCAGCTTTTTCGATCAGGGCCGCGCCGGCAGCGGGCTCAGCTTTCGCCAAGGTGCGACTCCACCAGGTCGACCACGTCGCCCACGGTGCGGACCTTGCGCAGCTTGGCTTCTTCCACGCGCTTGCCCGTCAGCTCCTGCAGTTTCACCACCATGTCGATGGCGTCGATGCTGTCCAGGTCCAAGTCCTGCACCAGCTGCGATTCCAGCTTCACCGTGGCCGGGTCGATCTCGAACATCTCGGCCAGGATGTCGCGCACTTTCTCAAAGATTTCGTCACGATTCATGTCAGTCTCCCAACGCTGCGGGGGGCCCGCACCAGTCGGATCGCTACTGCGGGGTGGCCGCGCGGTTGGCGGCAATGTGGGCGGCCAGGCTGCGCACCGACCGGAAAATCGCCTTGTTGCGGCTGTCGTCGGCCTCGATGCGCACGCCAAAGCGCTTGTGGATGGCCATCGACAGCTCCAGGGCGTCGATCGAGTCGAGGCCCAAGCCTTCGCGGAACAGCGGGTCATCGGTGACGATGTCGTCCGGCGACAGGTCTTCCAGCGCCAGCGCTTCGATGATCAGTTCCTTCAATTCACGTTCCAGATCTGCCATTTGCTTTCCTTTGCTCACGCGGCGGCGTTGGCGGCCAGCGCAAGGTCGCCCTGGGGGTGCGGCGCGGCGGTCGGGAGCCGTTGACGGTACATGGCCTCGCAGTCCGCCGCCCAGGTCTTGGTCGAGTCCGGCGCTTGGTCGGGCCACAGCGTCGGCAGTTGTTCGATGCGCAGGCGCGCCGCCGGCACGGGCACGCGGTACCACGGGGCCTCTTTGGCCAGAATCGGAGGGTCGCAGGTGACTCGCAGCGGCACCACCGGCACGTTGGCGCGCCGTGCAATCTCGAACGCGCCGCGCTGAAAGCGATTCATGCCGCCCTCGGGCGAGCGCGTCCCTTCTGGAAAGATCAGCACCGGCAGGCCCGCCCGCAGGCGCTCCACGGCCTGCAGGACCACCACAGCTCCCCCCGTAGGACCGCCGTCGCCTCCGTCGATGTGCCAGTTGCCCCGCATCAGGAAGTGCAAAGGCCCATGAAAGTGTGCGTGTTTGACCACGCAAGCCGCCTCGCCCACCTTGGCCAAGATCGCCGTCACGTCGATGAGCGTGGGGTGATTGGCGATCAGCACACAGCCGCCGGGCGGCAGCTCCAGGCGCACCAGCTCGGGCTGATAGTCGACCAGCCGGGCGTGGCGCATGTAGGCGTGGAACAACCGGTACGCCTGCTGGGTGAGCCTGCGGCAGCGGCGGCCGTACACGGCTCGGTCGCCGGGGAGCAGGACCAGCAGCGGGATGACGACCAGCGACAGCAGCAGCCCGCCGACGCCGAAGCTGAAAAATGCCAGCGCTGTCAGCAAGAAACGCAGTCCTTGGTCCAACCAGCGCAGCATCATCGCATTGCTCGGAGCCCCCGCCCGATCCTCGGGTAGTGTAATGGCGCAGCGCTCCAGCGTAAAGCGGCTGCGGCGGCGCGTCTGGGCCCGTCTGCGGGCCGGCGGGTGGGGCTGCGCCGGCGGCAGACCGGCCGAGGTGGCGATCCGGCCGGGATCGAAGGTGCCAGAAGTAGCCGGAGTTTGACGATCCAGAACGCTCCGAATACGCTAGGGGCTGGAGTGGCGCCGCAGCTGTCCACGGCGTTGGCCAGCAGACCACCGTCCGTTTCTGGTGCTGCCCTTGCTCGGCCGCCGCTCCCGCGTGGGGCTGGCGCGTGCGGTCGCTGCGCCTGGCACCGCCCCCGCGGCGATCGGACCTGGCCGATGGCAAACCTGCAGCAACTCTTGAGCTTGCGTCTGCTGCCCGATCGTCTGCTGCCGCCGTCGATCCGCGCTGGCGACCCGGCCGTGCGCCTGCGCGCCGAGCTGCTGGTGCTGTACTCTGCGGTCGTGCTCACCGTGCCGATGTTGTTTGCCGCCGTGTACCTGCACGACGGTCTGCCCTATGTGGCGGGCAATCTGGCGATCACCGCGACGCTGGGCTCGTGCAGCATGCTGGTGCTCTGGAAGTCGCGGTCGATGACGGTGGCCGGCAACTATGCGGTGGCGACGTTTGCGATCTCGAACCTGATCACCCTGGTCCAACTGGCCGGCGAGGACATCGGCTCGATGTACTGGCTGGGCACGGCACCGATTCTTGCGTCGTTTCTGGCCGGGCGCCGCTCGGGCATGGTCTGGCTGGTGCTCACGGCCGTGGCAGTGGTGACCGTGGGGGCCTTGTCCTCGGCGGGGCGACTGGGGACGCTGAGCCAGCCGCCGTCGCAGCTCAACGACGTGCTGGGCGCCGTGGTCCTGTCGGCACTTCTGCTTTCGTTGTCGCTCATCTACGAGCGGTCCAAGGATCACTCGCTGGGTCAGCTGCAGGCCACAGCGGCCGAACTCGATCGCGCGCGCGCCCGCGCCGAGGCGGCAACCGACGCCCGCACGGCCTTCTTGGCGCATATGAGTCATGAGATTCGCACACCCATGAACGGCGTCATCGGCATGGCCGACGTGATGTTGACCGACGACCTGCCGCCGAACGTGCGCGGCCAACTGCGGATCATCTTGGAGTCGAGCCGGGCGCTGGTGGCCATCATCGACGACATCCTGGACTTCGCCAAGGCCGACGCCGGGCACCTGACCCTGGTCGAGCGGCCCACGGAGGTGCGCGCCGTTGTCGCGGCCACCACGACGCTCCTGGCCGAGCGGGCGCGGGCCGCGCACTTGACCATCGACGTGCACGTGGCGGACTCGGTGCCTCCGTCCCTGCTGCTCGACGCCGGACGGTTGCGGCAGGTCGTCATCAACCTGGTCAGCAATGCCATCAAGTTCACGCGGATCGGCGGGGTCAAAGTGGCGGCCGCGTGGAGCCAGGACCGCCTGGCGGTTGCCGTGAGCGACACGGGTATCGGCATCGCCGCCGCCGACATGCACCAGCTGTTCAGCCCGTTCCGCCAGGTCGACGCCAAACAGAACCGCGAGTTTGGGGGTACCGGCTTGGGCCTGGTGATCTGCAAGCAGATCGTCGAGGCGATGGGCGGGCAACTCCACGTGCAGAGCGAGGTGGGCGTGGGCACCACCTTCCGCTTCGAAGTCAACGCTCCGCTGGCGCCGCAATCCGAGATGGCGCCGCGGCGGGCGGCGTCGCAGTCGCTGCCGGTGATGCAGCCGTGCCGGGTCTTGCTGGTCGAAGACAACGCGGTCAACTGCGTGGTCGCGCAGCGGATGCTGCAGCGGCTGGGGCATCAGGTGGTGACCGCCGAGGCCGGCGACACGGCCGTAGACTTGGCCAGCAGCCAAGATTTTGACCTGATCCTGATGGACTGCCACATGCCCGGCGTCGACGGCTTGACCGCGACGCGGATGATTCGCGCGCTGGACGGCCCCCGCGGCCGGGTACCCGTGGTGGCGCTGACGGCGAGCGCACTGGCCGAAGACCGCGAGCGCTGCCAGCAGGCGGGGATGACCGGATTTCTGGCCAAGCCGCTAGAAGTGCGCGCGCTTGCAGCCGAAATGGAGGCGCAGCTGCTGGTGCGACCGGTGTGACCTCCACCGCAATCCGTTCGATTCGGCACGCAAGGCGGGGCGAGTCTCCGGGTGGGGTGCATGTCAGTCGATTTGACTCATGGCCGCGCGCCAGCGCACTTCGGCCTGCAGCCAGGCCTGGTCGGCGGCCAACTGGCGGTCGCTCACTTGCAGGCGCACCGCAGCCGCGTCCAGCACCTCGCTCAACAGGCCGACGCCACTCTGGTAGCGCTGCTCGGCCGCCGCTTCGGACGCCTGGGCCGCTTGGGCGGCGCGCTGGAGCAGCGGCTTGCGCGCCAGAGCCGCGACCACGCCGGCCCGGGCCTGTGCCAA
>JACRCU010000204.1 GCA_016218865.1 Deltaproteobacteria bacterium
CACCGTGCCCGATACCTGCAAGGCAGGCGCCTGCGTCGCCGGCCCCAGCAGCTGCTGCGGCAACGGCAAGTGCGAGGCGAGCGTGGGCGAGACCGTGGCCGCCTGCGCGGAAGACTGCGCGGCGGCCTCGTGCGGCGACGGCAAGTGCGAATACGCCAAGGGCGAAAACGACCAGACCTGCGGCAAGGACTGCACGGCGCCCAAGTGCGGCGACGGCGTCTGTACCCCGATGTCGGGCGAGACCACAGCCAATTGTGCGCAGGACTGCCCGGCGACGGCCAACCCCTGCCAGGGCAAGACCGACGGGACAGCGTGCGATGACGGCAATCCTTGCAGCAGCGGCGACGCGTGCAAGTCAGGTGCGTGCGTGGGCGGCGGCGCAACCAACTGCGACGACGGCAACACGTGCACCAACGACAGCTGCGACGGCAAGACCGGCTGCGTCCACGCCAACGCGGGCACCGGCACACCCTGCGACGACGGCGACCCGTGTACCTCCGGCGACGCCTGCAGCAACGGCGCCTGCACCACCACCGGCAACGCCTGCACCGGCGCGTGCCAGGACACGGCCATCCAGTGCGGCGCCGTGGCCACGCCCGTCTTTGCCTTCGACAGCAAGGCAACCAAGAACTTCGACGTCTCTGGTTGCTCGGGCGGGGTCAGTACCCCGGACAAGGAATGGTCCTTTGTCGCCTCTACCACCTGCGCCGGCTCCTTCCAGATGGTAGTCCGCGCCTACGGCGGCGGCACCTACGGCACGGCCCCGCTCTCCAGCCAATCCGCGCACGTCTACCTGGAAGATCAGGCCACCTCGGCCCAGGCCTGCGCCGCACCCAAGTCGTGCACCGACCTGACGCTCAAGCAGCAGGCGTGCGGCACCTCGGGCGGCATGGCCGGCGACACCTGCAAGGCCGAATGGCTGATTGCGTTCACCGCCACCCAAGCCGGACCGCGGCGGGTGATCATCGACACCCTGGACAACTCGGGCATCACCTACCTGGAAGCGCAGTTGGCCTCGTGTCAGTGCAGCCAGCCGCCCAAGTGCGGCGACGGCGCCTGCAACGGCACCGAAACCAACGGCAGCTGCCCCAGCGATTGCAAGGCGGTGTGCGGCAACGGCGCGTGCGAGATCGGCGAAGACTCGAACAGCTGTCTGAAGGACTGCCCGGCCGCCCAGTGCGGCAACGGCAAGTGCGAACCGCCCGGCGAAAACGAGCAGAACTGCTCCAAAGACTGCACCGCCGGCTCGCCCTACTGCGGCGATGGCAAGTGCACGACGGGCGAGTCCTTCGCCAGCTGCCCGGGCGACTGCAAGTGCGGCGACGGCACCTGCAACCTCAGCATCGGCGAGAGCGCGGTCACCTGTCCGGCCGATTGCCTTTGCGGCAACGGCACCTGCGACACGGCCAAAGGCGAGACGTCGAGCACGTGTCCAGCCGACTGCTCGGCGTGCGGCGACGGCAAATGCGACGCCGGCACCGGCGAAACCTGCGCCAATTGCAGCAAAGACTGCGGCGTCTGCACCACGTTCTGCGGCAACGGCAAGTGCGAAGCCGGCGAGACCTGCCAGGGATGCCCGGCCGACTGCAGCTCGACCTGCCCATCGTCCTGCGGCGACGGCACTTGCGACGCGAGCAAGGGCGAAACTTGCACCACCTGCGCCGTCGATTGCATCAAGCCGGGCTCGTGCAGCTGCGGCAACTCCACCTGTGAGCCGTCCAAGGGCGAGACGTTCATGAACTGCAGCGTGGACTGCAAGAACTGCGGCAACGGCATGTGCGAGCCGGGCGGCGGCGAGACCACCACGACCTGCTCCGCGGACTGCAACAACGCGCCGCCCAACTGCGGCGACGGCAAGTGCGAATTCAGCAAGGGCGAGAACGACAAGAACTGCTCCAAGGACTGCAAGGGCCCCTGAGGCCGAATCCGTGCGGATCGGACCGGCAACCTGGGCCATTCTTCGGGCCCGAGTCGGCTCCACCCTGATTTCACCCAGTTGCCAGTCCTGTCTGGGAGGCCGTTCCCGCGCCACGCCGGTGGGGGCGCAAGCAGCAGGGCGGACGCCCAGTGGTCAGGGGCACGGCGAGCGGGTAGACTGCCCGTGCTCGCCGCGGACTGGCGCTCAAGAGAAGATCCCATGCAGGCTCTGCCCCGTCTCCGTTTGGAACCTGCCGTTCTGCTTGTGGCAGCCGCACTTGCGGTGCCCAGCGCGGCTGTCGCGGCGGTCCCGGCCACCCTCAGCTTCGAAGGTGTCCTCAGCTCCGCCAGCGGCGGTCCGGCCAGCGACGGGAACTACACCGCCACCATTTCGCTGCTCGACGGCCCGACCGGCAACGCGGTGTGGACCGAGCAGGCGCTAGCGCTGCCCGTGAAGAACGGCCACTTTGCGGGCGTCTTGGGCCAGAAGACGCCGCTGTCGGCCGCGGTCGTGGCGGGCGAGCGCTACCTCTCGGTCCAGTTCGGCGCGGATCCGGCGCTGCCGCCGGTGGCCGTGCGCTCGGTCGCCACGGCACTGCGCTCGGCCGTTGCGGAAGCGGTGGAGTGTTCGGGCTGCATCAAAGCCGGACAGCTGGACCCCGCGCTCCTGCAGGGCTACGCCAAGACCGCGGACCTGACGGGGTTGGCCAGCAAGACCGACCTGGCCGACTACGTCAAAGCGGCGGCGCTGGCCAAGGTGGCGGCCACTGGCGCCTACGGCGACCTGAGCGGCGCGCCCAAGCTGGCCGACGTAGCGACCACGGGCAGCTACGGCGACCTGGCCGACAAACCCATCCTGGCCAAACTGGGCACCAGTTGCGGCACAGGCTTGGTACTCAAGGGGTTGAAGGCCGACGGCAGCTACGAATGCGTGGCCGGCGGGGTCGACGCCAGCAGCTTGCCAAAGGACGGCCTGGACGAAATCAGCAACGGCCAACTGACCACCCAGTTCACCGAGAAGTTCAGCAATGCCGGGCCCTTTGCCATCCCCGGCAACCTGCCAGCGGGCGTGCAGGACTCGATCACTGTGGCCGACAAGGGGCTCGCCACCTCGCTGAGCGTATCGATTGCCCTGGGCAATTCCGATGTAAGCAAAGTGCGCATCACTCTGTTCGATCCCAGCGGTGCCAGCTACCTGCTGTACGATCAGGGCGCGACGGGCACCAGCCTCGCGCTCACCTTCCCGTCGCCCACCAAGCCGGTCAACGGCGACTTGGGAGCGTGGATCGGCAAGAACCCCAAGGGCATCTGGTCGATCAGCGTGGCCGACCTGGCTGGACCCAGCGGTCCCGACGGCGCCGTCAGCGCGTGGTCGGTGCAATTCGGCACCCTGTCCAACCAGAAAGTGGCGTCGGTGGGCCTGCTCCAGACCAACGGCGGCCTGCAACTGCAGAGCGCCGACAAACCGCCGGTGGCCTGCAGCGCGGCGACCGCCGGCTACCTGTACTTCAACGCGTCGGTGGCGGCATTCTATGGCTGCAACGGCAAAAGCTTTGTGCCCATGTCGAATTTGGGCGTGCTGCCCAGCTGCCAGGCCATCCTCAGCGCCGATCCGCTCAGCAAGGACGGCATCTACACCATCGATCCCGATGGCACCGGCCCGCAGGCCGCACTAGACGTCTACTGCGACATGACCCCCAACGGCGGCGGCTGGACGATGCTGGTGCGCTTGAACACCAACGACGCGACCAAGCGCTCGTCGACCGACAACGGCTTCTGGGACAGCGCCAGCGCGGTCGGCGCGCTGAGCGGCAGCGACGACTACCTCTCGGCCGCCTACGACGCCTTGCCGTTCACCCAGATCACCTTGCGCTACACCTACCAGGGCCCAGCGGCGGTGGCCGCCACCTACGCGTTTGCTGGCAATACGCAGAATCTGCGCAAGAACCTGAACCTGGGCTATTCCAACAGCAATCCGGCCTGGAACAAGACGTGGAGCAGCGGCGGCGCGGCCGACAGCTTCTTTGGCCCGGCGCTGCGCTTCCGCACCATCGGCAACGACACGGACTTTTCGCGCATCTGGTACAACCTGGTGCCGGTCGGTGCGTGCAACCAGGGCGGCTCGATCGGTCACAACGGCGACTACCCGGGCAACGACTGGAACTGGGAAGTGGCGCGCGGCTCGGACCTCAGCCCCAGCGACTGCCAGCACAACACCTATCGGTTGGGCCTGGGCAGCAACTACGACAAGAAGTCGTGGGGCGGTACCGACGTGGCCCCAACGGCTTTCTACAACCAAGGCATCATGTACATCCTGGTCCGCTGATCCAGCGCGAGCGAGCCCGGTCCCGCCGCCCATGCCCCGCCATGTCTGACCTGCAGCCCTCATCCCCGCAAGACCCCGAGTCCGCCTATGGCGAGCTGCCGCCGCAGGGCTGCGCGTTCACGCCGCTGCGCATTTTGGGCTTGGCCTTCATCGGCTTGCCGATCTGGAACGGCGTGCTGTGGGCGGTGGCGGGGGACCTGGGGATCGGACTGCAGGGCGAGGTGGGTCTCCAGTTGTTCGAGCTGTTCTCGGTCTCGACCTTTCTGGCGACGGTCTTTGGGGTGCGCCTGTGGGTGCGGCGGCGCCGACGTGACGTTGCGCCGACAAGTGCCGATTGACGCTCGGGTACGCCGGGGCGCAGACTAAGGTCTGCATCAAGCACGAGGTCTTTCTATGCGTACCATGTCTTTCAAGTTTCTCGCGTTCGCTGGCCTGGCGGCGCTGGCGCTGGGCGGCGCCGGCTGCGAATCGGCCACGAACTCCTCCTCTTCGACCACCAGCAGCGCCATCGCCATCGACAACCTGCCGGCCGAGATCCAGGGCGCGTTCTGCAAGGTTGCAGACTGCATGGGAATCTGGTTCTCGACTCCCACCGGCTGTGCCGACACCATGGGCGGCGACTTCAACATGGAGCAGGTGAGCTGGGTCAAGGCCGGTCTCATCACCTACGACGGCACCAAGGCACGCGCCTGCCTAACGGCCATGACCACCAACTGCTCGTTCGAGGGTGCCGAGCCCGAGGCGTGCCGCCAGACCTTTGTCGGCAAGCTGGAGACGGGCGCCGCCTGTGACGAGAATGTGTTCTGCAAGTCGGCCTACTGCAAGAAGCCGGGCGACGGCTGCGGCGTGTGCACCGAGCCCAGCACCGTCGGCAAACCCTGCGACGG
>JACRCU010000025.1 GCA_016218865.1 Deltaproteobacteria bacterium
CTTCGGCCTACAGCAAATCCTCGACGAGCCCGTTGGTGTAGCCGCGCAGGGTGGCCCAGGCGCCCAGCGATAGGGTCCAGGTGAAGCCGTGGCCGGGGCTCAGGTAGATGGTCTTGCCGCTCAGTCCGCCTGGGATGGTGCCGGGTTGGCCCACACCGCTGACGGTGCCGGCGGCGGCCGCCAGCGGCTTGACTGGCTGCTCCCAGGGCTTCTTCGGCACCGCCGTGGGCGGCGTCATCAGGTCGACCAGTGGCCGGAAGTCCTTGCGATTGTCCGGTTTTCCGGCGATCGCCCGGGGCGCCTTGGCCCACAGCCGAACACTGCGCATTGCGTAGGCATGGATGGGATCCACCTCGCCCAGTTCGTGCAAGTACTGCCGCTGCAGGTCTTCGATCCACAGCTCGTCCAGGCCGCGCGGACCGAAGTGGCTGGCATCGATGTGGAGCCAGACGTCGGTGAGGGCACCGCGCACCTCGCGCCGCAATTCGGTCACCCCGGCGGGCAGTTGCGGAGCCGCCTCCGCCGTCCGCGCCGGCAGCAGGCCTGGCAACGTGGTAGACAACAGCAGCAGGGCGAGCAGCAGGCGGCGCAGCATGGCGGGACTCCCGGGCAATCCGGGCGCGAGCATACCACACCGTGCGCGGACTTGCGCGGTCCGCGGGCGCCGGCCGGGTCGGTCGCGCGAGCAGCTACTCTGTGGCCCCAGCGCGGGCGATGTGCACCACCACCTCGGCGTGCGGCGTGTGTGGGAACATGTCGAGCACGCGCACCTCGCTGGCCTGCCAGCCGCGCTCGCCAAAGGCCGCCAGGTCGCGTTGCAACCCCGGGAGACCACAGGAAACGTACACGATGGTCTGCAGCTGAGGCAGCTGGGTCAGGGCGTGCACCAGTGCCGGCCCGCAGCCGGCCCGCGGCGGGTCGACCACGGCGGCCTGGTAAGTCTGCTCACCCTCGAGCAATTCTGCAACGATCGCCGCCGCGTCGCCGTGGCGGACGTCGGCGTGACCGGCCCCAAGCTTGGCGATGTTGCAGTGGGCGTCGTCGCTCGCCGCGCCGTGCCGCTCGATCAGCGTCACATGGGTGAAGCGATGGCGAACGGCCAGGGCGAAAACGCCAGCGCCGGCAAAGACATCCAGCAGTCCTTCGCCGCGCGCCGGCAGCCAGGCCGCCACTTGGGCGATCAGCGCTTCCGCGGCGTCGTGGCGGGTTTGGACGAAGGAGATCGGGCCCAAATCCAAGGTCAAGTCGGGGAGCTCCGCGGCCTGCCAGGTCTGTGGCGACCGCGCCTCGCCGGCCAGATGCTGCAGGGTCGCCGGGTTGGCCGGCCCGCCCTGGTGGCTGGGAATGGCCGAAAACACCCCCTGCACCCCCGGGATTTGCAGCAGCGCCTCGCCGGTGTGGGCCACCGCCGCCGGGTCTGGGGCCAGCACCGTCAGCAGGCCCAGACCCGTGCGCGGGTCGGCGCGCCACACCAGCCCGCTGGCGCCGTGGCTGCCCGGGGCGTGGGACACCGCAACTCCATGACGGCCCAACACATCACAGGCGGCGTGCAGCACCCGGTCCACGTCGCGGGTCTGCGCGGGGCAGTGCTCGGCTGCCACCCAAATCTGGCTGGACGGCTGCCAGAAGCCCCACTCGATCCGCCCGCGCCGCTGGCCCAGCACCACCTGCGCGCGGGTGCGGTAGCCGGCGTCCGGCCCCTCGGGACCGCCCCATTGCACTGCATTTTTGTCCAGGTACGGCGCCAGGGCCGCGCGCACCCGCCGCAGCCGCTCGGCGCGCTGGGCGCTGGGCTCGACCATCTGCCACGGGCAGCCGCCGCAGCGCAGCACCACCGGACACGGGGCAGGGCGGCGATCGGGACCCGCCTCGCTCAGGGTCGACCACTGCGCCCACACGCCGTGCTGGCCCGCGTGGACCACCCGCGCCAGCCCGCGGTCGCCCGGCACCCCGCCGATGATACGAATCGATCCCGCGTAGTTGGGGCTGACGGCCAGAGCACCGTCGGCCTGACCGAGCTCGGTGACGGTGCAGTCGAGCAGACTTTCGTTGCGGGGGCGGGGAGTTTTCACGGTCGTTCCTTGTTGGGCCCAGGGCAGGCGAGGTGGCCGCCGGGACGCCAATATAGCCTGCCGCAGCGTTTGTCGCAGCGGCGGTGACCTTGTTTGCGCAGCGATCCGGGTCTTGTGCGTGCGGTGGTCCGGGGCCGGGACCGGTTCCCGTCCCCACTCGGCCGAGTCCACCGGACTCACCCGTCCCTCCGGGCACGTGGGGGCCCCTTGGCACCGGTTCCCGAACCGGCACCCGAACCGGCACCCGCACCGGCACCCGCACCGGCACCCGAACCGGCTCCCGAACCGGCACCGGCACCGGCACCGGCTCCCGCTCCGGGGCACACAGTTCCGTCCGCGGATTGGTCGCATATTACCGAAATGAATGTATTATGCGTGCGAGGGTAACGGGCTTGATCGGTCGTGTCGAGGCGGACGCCTACTCGCCCATCCGTGCCACGGTGCGGGCACCAAACAGCCGGCAAGAAACTTCGTGCCCAAACTCGTGGCCGGGTCGATGCTTGAGCGGCGAGGTGCCCTGTTGCCCCTTCTGGAGAGGCAACGCCAGCAAACACGAGGTGTTTTGCGGATCCGTGTCGGGATAGTTTGGCAATGGGAAATACCTGACACCAAGTCTTGACCCACCCCGCCCAGACGCGTAGCCTGACCCAAGTCCGCCCGAAGTCCGGCGACCGTGGCGCGAGGTCGGGATGCCGAAACCGCCTGCACTTCTGCACTTTCTGTACGTTCTGCGCCTTCGGCATCTGCTGTGGCTCGTGGTTGCGGGCCTGCTGGCATCCCCTTCAGCCACCGCAAAGCCCGCCCCGCGCCGCGAACCGGCCAACACCCTCTGCGGCTTCGTCATCCCGGCCGCGGGGTGTGCCCCGACCGCCAAACCCAGTGCGGAC
>JACRCU010000201.1 GCA_016218865.1 Deltaproteobacteria bacterium
GCGGCCACACCGCGGTGATTCGCCACATCGGCGGCCGCGCCGACGAGACTTCCCGTCTGGTCGAGGTGTTGGCGGTGATCGACGGCGCCACCGAGGCGCTGCGGCCGGGCGCCTTTGCCGAGGTGGTGGTGCCAGTCGGCGCCAAGCGGCCGGCGCCGGTGGTGCCCGAAACCGCGATTCGGCCGAGCGAAAGGGGCTTCCTGGCCTTCACGGTCGAAGGCGGCAAAGCCAAGGAGCGGATCCTGCAACTGGGCATGCGCACGACCGACAACCTGGTCGAAGTCGTGGACGGCCTGAAGGGCGGCGAGCAGCTGGTGACGATCGGCGGCGAGGCCCTGCGCGACGGCGCCCAAGTCAAGGTGGTGCCCGCGGCGGCGCCCGGCCCCAGCCGCGACCGGCCGGCCAGCGGCGAAGTGGGCAGTCCCGGCGCGGCCACGCCGACGGTGCGCCCGTGAACATCACGGAAGTCTGCATCAAGAATCCGGTGCTCGCCTGGATGATCATGGCGGCGCTGGTCCTGTTCGGTCTGGTGGCTGGCCAGCGCATCGGCGTCAGCCAGTTCCCCGACGTGGACTACCCGACCATCACCGTGTCGCTGACCCGCGAAGGCGCCGCGCCCGAGGTGATGGAGAACGACGTCGCGGAGATCGTGGAAGAAAATCTGATGCAGGTCGAGGGCGTGCGCAGCATCACCTCGACCTCGCGGCAAGGCCAGGCCACGGTGACGCTGGAGCTCGACATCTCGCGCAACGTCGACGTGGCGATGCAAGAGGTGCAGAGCAAGGTCAGCCAAGCCCAGCAGCGCTTGCCGCGCGATCTGGACCCGCCCGTCATCAGCAAAAGCAACCCCGAAGACAATCCGATCCTGTGGCTGGGCCTGTCGGGGCCGCTGCCGCGGGCGACGCTGTCGGACTACGCGCGCTACCGGGTCAAGGAAAAGCTGCAGACCGTGCCCGGGGTTGGCGAGGTGATGCTGGGCGGCTACCTGGACCGGTCGGTGCGGGTGTGGATCGACGGCGCGAAGCTGGACGAACGCGGCGTGACGGTGGCCGAGGTGATGGCGGCGCTGAAGCGCGAGCACGTGGAGCTGCCGGCCGGTTATCTGTCCACTGGCGGCCGCGAGGTGACGGTGCGGGTGATGGGCGAGGCCTTGAACCTGGAGGTTTTGCGCGGACTTACCATCAAGACCCAGGGCAACATCCCGGTGCGGCTGCGCGACGTGGCGCTGGTGGAAGACGGCTTCGAAGACGTGCGGCGCATCGGCCGGGTCAACGGCGAGCCCTCGCAGGGCATGGGCATCAAGAAGCAGCGCGGCGCCAACACCGTGGCGGTGGCCCGCGACGTCAAGGCGATGCTGGAGGAGATCAAGAAGACGCTGCCGGCGGGGATGCAGCTGGGCGTCAACTTCGACTCGTCAATCTTTGTGGAAGACTCGGTGCGCGAGATCGAATTCGAGCTGGCGCTGGCGATCGCGCTGACGGCGCTGGTGTGCTGGATGTTCTTGGGATCGCTGACGTCGACCGTCAACGTGGTGCTGGCAATCCCGATGTCGCTGCTGGGCACCGTGGCGGTGATGTACTTCTTGGGGTGGACGCTCAACACCTTCACGCTGCTGGCGATGTCGCTGGCGGTGGGCATCGTGGTCGACGACGCCATCATGGTGCTGGAGAACATCTTCCGCCACGCCGAGGCCGGGGCCGACAACGTCACGGCCTCGCGCGAGGGCACCCGCGAGATCGCCTTTGCCGCGCTGGCGGCGACCCTGGCGGTGGTGGCGATCTTCCTGCCGGTGGCCTTCATGCAGGGCATCATCGGCAAGTTCTTCTTGCAGTTCGGCGTGGCACTGTCGATCGCGGTGCTCCTCTCGTACTTGGAGGCGATTACGTTGGCGCCGGCGCGCTGTGCCCAGCTGCTCAAGGTGGGCAAGCACGATCGCACCTGGCTGGGCCGGCTGGTCGACCGCGGCTTCGAGCTGCTGCAACGGGCCTATGCCTGGCAGCTGCGGACGGTGTTGAAGGTTCCCGCGCTGGTGGTGCTGGCGGCGGCCGCGCTGACGGTCTTTGCGGTCCAGCTGCTTGGCCAGCTGCCGGCCGAGATGGTTCCGAGCCAGGACCAATCGCGGATCATGGTGCGGATGCAGACGGCGGTGGGGATGGACTTGCCGACCACGGATGCGATCGTGCGCAAGGCCGAGCAGAAGATCTCGGCGCGGCCCGAGGTGGAGCGCTATTTCGGCGTGATCGGCGGCTTCGGTACCACTGCGGTCAACGGCGCCATGCTGTTCGTCACGCTGACCGATCCGAAGGATCGCACCGCGACCCAAAGCGACGTCATTGCCTGGCTGCGCAAGGAGCTCAATGCGATTCCGGGCTTGCGGGCCATGCCGCTCGACGTGTCGCAGACTGGCTTTGCGGCGAGCCGCGGCTACCCGGTGGAATTCAGCGTGCGCGGCGCCGACTGGAAGCAGCTGGTGAGCGCGAGCCAAGAGATGCTGCGCAAGCTGCGGGAGAGCGGCGTGGTCGTGGATGTGGACACCGACTACCAGCTGGGGCAGCCCGAGCTGCAGATTGAGCCGGACCGTGCCCGGTGCAGCGACGTGGGCGTGTCGATCGAGGATGTCGCGACGACCCTGAATGCCCTGGTCGGCGGCGTGAAAGTGGGGAAATTTACCCAGTCGGGCCGGCGGGTCGACACCCGCGTGCGCTTGCTGCAGGCCCAGCGCAGCCGCCCCGAGGCGCTGAACACCCTGCGGGTGCGCAACAAGTCCGGGCAGCTCATCCCGATTTCGTCGCTGGTGACGATGTCCGAAAAGCCGGCGCTGCAGGCCATCACCCGCAAGGACCGCGAGCGCGCCATCACCATCACCGGCAACATCGCGCCGGGCCATGCTCAGGACGAGGCGCTGCGGCTGGTGGAGAAGTTGGGCGGCGAGCTGCCGCAGGGCACGCGGGCGGTGATGTCGGGCGCGTCGATCGCCTTCCGCGAGTCGATGCAGAGCTTGGTCTTCGCGCTGATCCTTGGAATTGCCGTGGCTTACATGATCCTGGCGGCGCAGTTCAACTCGCTGCTGCACCCGGTGACGGTGCTGACGATCCTGCCCCTGTCGGTGGCGGGCGCGGCGCTGGCGCTGTGGTGGTCGGGCAAGACGCTGAACATCTTTTCGATGATCGGCCTGCTGCTGCTGATGGGCATCGTCAAGAAGAACTCGATCCTGCTGGTGGATTACGCCAACCAGATGCGCGCGCGCGGCGCCGATGCCAAGGCGGCGATGCTGGTGGCGGGACCGGTGCGGCTGCGGCCGATTCTGATGACCTCGACGGCGACTTTGATGGCGGCGGTGCCGTCGGCGCTGGCGCTGGGTCCGGGCGCCGAGGTGCGGGGACCGATGGCGCTGGCGATCATCGGCGGCCTGGTGGTGTCGACGGCGCTGAGCCTGCTGGTGGTGCCGTGCTTCTACGTGGTGGCCGACCGGGTGGTGAGCTGGCGGCCCGGCAAGAAGAAGCAGCCGACCGCGGCGGCGGTGTAGCCCACAACCAGTCGAGACTACGGAACATTGCTGCGGCGTGAATGGGAGCCTACACTGACTGGGCGGCGGGCGACGCTGCGCGGTGGGTCGAGCATGGCGGGGTATACCGATCACTGGCAGGGCGTGTACACGCGCAAAGCGCCGGACCAAGTCAGCTGGTATCGGGCCCACTTGGACCAGTCGCTGGCGGCGATCGATGCTCTGCGCTTGCCGCCGCTGGCCGGCATCATCGATGTGGGCGGCGGGGCCGCGACCCTGGTGGACGACCTGGTGGCGCGCGGCTTCACCAACGTGACCGTGCTGGACATCGCGGAAGCCAGCTTGAATACGGCAAAACAGCGCCTGGGCGCGCGCGCAGCACTGGTGCACTGGCTTGCCCAGGACATCACCCGCGCCGAGCTGCCGGCGCAGGCCTACGACTTCTGGCACGATCGCGCGGTGTTCCACTTCTTGACCGACCCGCAGGATCGCGCGCGCTATGTGGCGGCGGTGCGGCGGTCGGTGCGGCCGGGCGGGCACGTGCTGGTGGCCACCTTTGGTCCCGAAGGCCCCCAGCAGTGCAGCGGCCTGGACGTGTGCCGCTACGACGCCGACCGCCTGCACGACCAGTTCGGGCCGGATTTCGAGCGGATCGATGCGCTGACCGAGGTGCACGCCACGCCGTGGGGCAGCCAGCAGCAGTTCGTCTATTGCCTGTGCCGGGTCAGCGCGTAGCGACGGTCAGGGGGTCAGCCACTTGCCACCGATCGCGTCGAGCAGGATGGTGGGGGCGCTGAAGCCCAGGGCGGTCTTGGCCAGGGACCAGATCCCGCCTTCGTAGACCGGATCGCTCAGCTCCTGCGGCGTGGCGTCGTAGGCGTGCCAGGTGTGGGGATCGCCCGGCTTGGGCTGCACCCAGGCCTCGTTCCACACGTGGAAATTCCAGACGGCGGTAGCTTGCTTGCTGGCCCACATGGCCTCGGTCCAGACGTGGAAGTTCCAGATGCTGTCTGGGGTGCCGCCGCGGGCCTTCACTTCGCTGGCCCAGCGGTCGAAATCCCAGAACGCGAGCCCAGGTTCGTCGCCGCCCGCGCGCACTTCCTCGCCGCGGTACTTGACGGCGCTGACCAGCCCGCGGTTGAACGGCCCCACACCGGCCGGCATGGACGTCTCGTGGGCCGAGTTGAAGTTGGTGACCGGGCGCGTGGGGATGCCGATACTGCGCAAGGTGGTATTCATCAAACCGGAAAACACCCAGCACTGGCCGTAGCGCACACGGTTCGGGTTGCCCGCCAGCATCGAGAGGACGGCGCTGCCGCTGCCCGACCAGGAGCCGCCAGAAAAGCCGGCGGTGCAGGCCTTGTCTTGATCGCAGGCGAACTTGCTGGCCAGGAAGCCCTGCCCGGCCGGACCATCGCTGTCCACGGCGGACTCGACGGTCCAGACCGCGTTGGGCGACACCGCCATGTACCCCGTCTCGCCTTGCCAGTCGTCGACGAAGTTCGGCGTGCCGCGCAGCAGCGCACCGGAGCCGAACTGGCTGCCCTTGTTGGCCAGCGGTTGCAGGAACGCCGGCAGGCCCTTGGCCGGGGTGGCGCTGGCGGTGTTCTTGTCCCGACTCTCGAAGAAGAAGCCAGGGATCAAGCCTTTGGCGGCCGGGGCGGCCATCAGCGACACATCGGAGCGGCCGGACACGACGAGCCGCGGCTCTTCGGCGGCCCAGCGCCCCCACAGCGAGGCAGAGGCTTCGCCCGTGGCCATCGCGGCGCCGTCCCACAGGTCGAAGTGGCCGGTAGCGTCGCTCCACACCTGCGATTCCCGGCTCTGCCACAGGATGACGCGGGTGGCGCGCGAGAAGTAGCGGTCGGACGGCTTGGTATGGGCCGCCCGCTTGATGGCCTGCTCGACCGCCAGACCGACCAGGGCCGGCACGGCGCGGACCGACAGAGGCAGCCCCGAAGCCACGCGCAAGGCCAGTTCGCCGCCCAGGGCGTCCTGCCCCGCCACCTTGAAGGGCAGGTCCAGGGGCCCGGCCTGGGCGTCGTCCGGCCCGCCGAAAAGGCCCGCTTTGCGCACACTTTCGTCGGGCAGGAACTCGCTAGCAGTGGCATCGAAGGGGTTGAACAGCACCGCGAGCGGCAGCGGCAGGCTGTCGGGCTGGCCGCCGCAAGTCGCGGTCAGCGAGAAGGCGCCGACGGGCATGTTCTCGGGGAGCCACAGACCCACGTCCAGGGTGGTCGCCTCGTTCTTGGGCGCGGCCAAGGTGGCGAGCACCGTGGCGTGGTAGGGCGTGCCGAAAACCTGCGCCAGCCCAGCGAATTTGGCCGCAGCCTCGGCGTCGAGGAGGTCGCCATCCAGCGCGCCGCCCAGGGTCCGATCCAGGCTCGCCGCCACGAGTTCGGCTTGCTTGTCGCCCGCCAAAGCTTGGCGGTTGGCCAGCGCCAGGGCCAGGCCGTCGTTCTTGGTCAACAGGGGCACCTGCATTGCGCGGCCGCTGAACAGGTCCTTGAGCAAGAGGCCGGGCTCGCCGCAGGTCGCCGGGTTCTGCACCGTCAGGCGAGCGCGCACGCTGGAGCCGCGCCGCACGACCAGGGCGCCGTCGCTGGCGTAGCCGTGGTGATCGACGCGGAGGCGGTCGCCCGCGACGGACCACTCGCTGCAGGTGAGGGTCTTGGCCGAAGTGGCACAGCGGGCCTTGGCCGGCGCGAGCTGGGCGCCTGCCGGCGCGGCGGCCAGTGCGAAGGTCGACAACGCCAGGGCAAGGACAAGGGGTCGATTCATCGAGGCACTCCAGAGCTTGGGGAAGTTGGGGCGTTTTGCCACACCCGTGCGGCACTGGGAAGGGATTGCGACGTAACCATGCTGTATCATTGCCGTTGAACTCGGAGGTGTCAGGTATTGACACTTGACACCTTTTTGGCTGCGGCGGGTGTGCAGGGGCGCGGACCGAAACCGGGGCCCGAGCCGGAGTCGGAGCCGGAGCCGGAGCCGAAGCCGGCTCAGCAGCCGGCGCGGAGGCAGCCGCCGACTCGTCAATCGTCACCACCACCGAACCAACTGAAACCATGTCACCTTCTGCGAAATGCAGCGTGGCGATCGTGCCCTTGCGCGGCGATGGGATGATGGCCGCGACCTTGTCCGTGAGGATCTCGAACAGAGGCTGATCCTCTGTGACGGCCTGGCCTTGCTGCACCAGCCACTTGGTCAGCTCGCCCTCGACCACGCC
>JACRCU010000202.1 GCA_016218865.1 Deltaproteobacteria bacterium
CCAGGCGGCGCTGCTGCTCGACCGAAGCCGGCTCGGTGTCGCCCTGGGTCACGATGATGCGGCGCAGCACGTTGCGGTACTCGCCGGGCACTTCCTGCCAGGCCGGCTCGCCAAAGTGGTCGCCGAACGGCACTTTGCGGTCCGGCACCTGGTCGGCCAGGAAGATGCCCCAGCGGTAGTCGGGCATCTTGACGTAGTCGTAGTGCGCCCAGTCGTCGCCCGAGACGCCAATCGCCGTGCGCAGATACACGTCCTTGGCCTGGTAGCCCTCGGGCCCCATCTCTTGCCACCAGTCCAGGTAGCGCGGCTGCCACTGCTCCAGGGCGCGCTGCAGCCGGCGGTCGGCCGCCAGGTTGACGTTGTTCGGGATCTTGGCCTGCAAGTCGAATGCGGACACGGCGACTCCAATGCGGCTGGTCACGTGGTGCGGCTGGCGCCCAAGCGGACAGGGAATGTAGGGATGTCCAGCGAGCCCACCCCGCCGGGTCACGGTATTCTAACGGCGCGGCGGCCCGTTGCAAGCGAAATTGGAACGGGCGTTGCAGCTTTACCGCCAGGGGCGGCGCTGGCCAGGTCAGGTCCGGTTGAAGTCGAACACCGGTGTGCGCGGGTCGCCGTACATGGTCAGCGCGCCACGCTCGCCCACCGCATTGGGGCGTTGGAAGATCCAGTTCTGCCAGGCGGTCAGGCGTCCAAAAAGCTTGGTGTCGCAAGTCTCTTGACCAGCAAACCGCAAGTTCTGCTCCATACCTGTCAGTGCATCCGGCGAGAAGGAAAGACGTTCCTCCTCGGCAATGCGCACCTCGTCGTCCCAGTCCAGGTCGTCGGGCGCGCGCGTGACCAGGCCGTGGCGCTCGGCGTCGGCGGGCTCGAGGTGGCCCTGCAGTTGCTCGGCTTTGGCCAGGCTCTGCGGCTCGCCGTAGAAGCGGATCTGCAGGCGGGTCATACCGTTGTAGGTCGGGTGCGCGCCGAAATTGACCGGGTGCAGCGCGATGGCGCTGGGCTGATCCGGGTGATCCAGCATGTAGGCGCGGTCGGCTGACCACAGCAGCTCGGCCAACGTGCCGGCAAAGCACGAACCGGGAAGCACGATGGCGAACAGCGACTTGGCCATGTTGTCCAGCCGGCGCAGCGTGCGCGACTGGTGCAGCTGGATCTCGCGGGCCAGCCACGACCCTTCGGTTCGCAGCCGGGACAGCGCCGTGTCCCAGGCCAGCACCTGCTCGCGGTCGCCCACGGTGGTGACGCTCAGCAGGCCGACCGCGCTGTGGTTCAGGCGCAGGTCGAGCAGCGCCGCGTCCAGCTCGCGAAAAGCCTGCAGTGCCCAGGAGCTACAGCCCAGATCGTGAAGTTCCTGATGGGTCTGCGGCGGCGCGGTCTCGGGGCCGCGGAGCTCGATGCGGGCGTGGCGACCGCCCTGCTCCACCCGCACGCGGACGAAGTGGTACACCAAAACTTCGCTGTCGTCTTCGTGGCTTGCGGTGCACTCGACCGGCGCCAGCGCGATGCCGACCTCGCGGCCCTCGCCGCCAGCGTCGCGGACGATCTGCTCGGCGCGGCGATCGATCTCGACCTGCCACTTGGACTTGGCCCAGCCGCCGTCGACCAACCGCATCTTCAGGGCGTCGCGGAGGCGGAAGCCCTCGGCCTTGGTGCAGAACAGGTCGGCGACGTCGCGGCGCACCTTGCGCTTGTCGACCAGGCGGGTCAGGCCGCCGGTGCCGGGCAGCACGCCCAGCAGCGGCACTTCGGGCAGCGACACGGCCGAAAAGCCGTCGTCGATCAGGTAGATCTCGCTGCACGACTCGGCCAACTCGTAGCCGCCGCCGGCCGCGGTGCCGTTCAGGGCCGCGATGTAGCGCTGGTTCGAGTTCTGGGTGGCGTCTTCGATCTCGCAGCGCGTCTCGTTGGTGAACTTGCAGAAGTTGACCTTGAACGAGTGCGAAGACTGCGACAGCATTCGGATATTCGCGCCGGCGCAAAACATCTTGGCGATGCCCGAGGTCACCACCACGCAGCGCACCTCGGGGTGCTCGAAGCGCAGGCGGCGGATGGCGTCGGCCAGCTCGATGTCCACGCCCAGGTCGTAGCTGTTCAGCTTGAGCTCGTAGCCGGGCCGCAGCGGGTGGTCGCGGTCGATGGCCAAGGTCAGCGTGGCGATGCCGCCGCCGACGCGTATTTGCCAGTGGTGGTAGTGCTCGGGCGAGGTGGCGAACGACACCGGGGTCGCGGGGGCGGCATTCTCGGCCATGGATGTCTCCAACTACGGGAAGTTTTCGCGTTTACCGGAAGCGCGCGCCCTCTGGAAGCGGCGGCGCGCCAGGGTAGAAGGCGAGGGAGTGTAGACAGTTTTGTGACAAACCGCGAGTGGTGTCGGCGGTCTGGCGCCGCCCCGTGGCCGTTTTGCCCGCAACTTGTGCGATACTCGCGCCCGTAGCCAAGGTAACCGGCAAAGGCTCAGGGGGCGCGATGGCCATCGATGGGATTCGATCGTGGTTTTCGGGGTTTTCGTGGTGGCGGCTGATCCTGCCGGGCATCGCCATCGGCATCGTCTTCTTCAGTCTGGGTTCAGGCGGCCTGGGCGTGGTGGAGATCGAGCCCGGCGAGGCGGCGGTGCTGTACAACACCACCCCGCTCGCGATGTTCGGGCCCGACCGCACCGTGATCCGCGAGCAAGGTACGGTGACCTACCTGCCGTGGTTCCAGCGCGTGGAAGTGCTTGACATCCGGCCGCAAGTGCTGGTGATGGAAGGCGACGAGGACCGGAGCGACAACCACGTGCGCAAGCTGACCGTGCGCGCCAACGACGGCTCGAACTTCTGGTTCAGCAAGCTTGAGATTCACTATCAGGTCGACCCGGCCCGCACCGACTTCGTCATCGAGCAGCACGGCCGCGCCGATGCTTACAAGAAGAAGGCGGTGCTGACCCGGGCGCGCGAAGTGCTGCGCGACGAGTTCGGCCGCTACTCGTTCCTGGAGGTCGCCGATCCGTCGACCTACAGCAAGGCCACCAGCCTGGCCAAGGTGCGCCTGAACGCGCAGTTGGAGCCGACCGGCATCCAGATCAGCCAGATCTTGACGCCCAAGCCCAGCTTTTCGCAGGACGTGGAGGATGCCATCAAGGCCCGCCAGACCGCCGAGCAAGCGGTGCTCGTCAACGCCAAGCAGCGCGAAAGGCTGGAAAAAGAAAAGGATCGCAAGACCCAAGAGGTGCGCGAGCACAAGAACGCCGACTTCCAGGCGCTGGGGGGCAAGCTGGCCGCCGAGCTGCAGCAGGCCAGCAATGAGCTGGTGGCGGTGCAGCGCGAGGCCGACAAGTACGCCATCGGCCGCATTGCCGAAGCCCGGGCGCTCCACATCGAAAAGACCACCCACGCCGCCGCCAACGCCGAAGCCGCCAAGGAGCGGGCGCGCGGTCTGGCGGCCCAGATCAATGCGGTGGGCGCGGCTGGGCCCGACGTTCTCAACCTGGAGATCGCCAAGAACGTCTTTCCGCAACTCGAGAAGATCTCGGCGATTCCCTACTCGCGCTCGACCACGCCGCTCGACATCCGCCAAGTGCCGACGCTAATGGACGACCACGGCCGCCACAACAACAAGGGCAATTAGGAGGGCGCAATGTGGAGAAAGCTGTTTTCGATCCAGGCCCTTTCGATTCTGATCCTGGCGCTGTGGGCGGTGCCGGCGGTGTCGACCGTGTACATCGCTCCCGACGAGATCGGCGTGCGGCGATCGATGTTCTCGGGCATCGAAGACGAGGACTTTCCGCAAGGTCGGCACGTGGACATGGGCTTCATGCACTCGTGGTACCGCATGCCGCGGACCCTGCAGTACGTTGAATTCGCGGGCAACAACACCCTGGACCTGCGCACGCGCGAGAACAACGTGGTGCATGTCGACGTGGTCATCGCCTACCACATCATCGAGGGCGAGGCCCACAAGGTGGTGCGCGAGGGCTTTGCCGACTCGTACGAAGTCAAAGTGCGCTCGGTTACGGAAGGTTTCTTGCGCGAGCACTTGGCCCAGCTGTCGAGCCAGATGGTGCAGATCCCGTCCGAGCGCGAGAAGGTCGCCAAGTCGGCGATCGATCCGCTGAGCAAGATGCTGCGCCAGTACCATGTCAAAGTGGCGCCGTCGGGGGTGGTGCTGCGGGCGATCTACTTCGACCCGCCGTACGAAGCCCAGCTGCAGGCCAAGCAGGTGTACGCGGTGCAGGCCGAGCTGGACACCGCCAAGCAGAACGAGTCCAAGGCCAAGCAAGAGACCGACACCGTGCAAAAGGGCATCGAGCGCGACGTGGCGGTGGAGCGCTAGACCTGGAACCAGAAGATCGAAGAAAAGCGCAAGGAGATCGAGACCAAGATCGCCGAGATCAAGGGTCAGGCCACCGAGTACGACAAGAAGCGCCGCTCGGAAGCCGACGCCGAGTACGAGAAGCTCATCGCCCAGGGCGATCGCGCCGAAGCCGAGGCCGAGGCTCTGGGCAAGCGCTTGGAGGCCGATGCGCTGGCCAGCCGCGCCGGTCAGACCTACAGTGCCATCGAGGCGGCGCGCGCCTTCAAGCTGGGCGACATCACGCTGTCGTCGCAGGACCCGCGCTTCCTGTACGAGTTCGGGTCGATGGCGGCGTGGCGGCGCTTCTTCATGGGCAGCAACTAGGTATTTCTGCTGCTGCATTTGGGGTTCGGCGGAATGTGGGCACTTGTCGAGCGCGCAGTGGGTTTGGGAGTCTTGGCGCTGGTCCTGTACGTGGCGCTGCGGAGCCATCCTTTCTTTGCGATTCCGCTACGTTGGCGCTGGCTGGCGCTGGGGGACGCCAACGTCGCGGCGGGCC
>JACRCU010000205.1 GCA_016218865.1 Deltaproteobacteria bacterium
CAGCAGCGCGCACGAGCGCAGCATGTCCATCGCGAGCGCGCCGTCGCGCGGGCACGCCGCGTCGGCTGCGCCCGAGTTGGCTGTATCGTCCGGACTGGCGGTGTCCGCCGCGGCGCCGATGCTGTCCGTGCTGTCGCTGACCGCGGCCGCATCCACGGCGGTGCTGACCGACGACCCTGCGGCAGAGTCGCAAGCCGCCAAACCCAGCAGCAGTCCCGCCTGTCCAACCAGCATGGCCGCCAAACCACTCCGGGTTGCCCACCTGTGCATCACTTGCCTCCCAACTTGCCAGCGCGGCCCGCCCGTCCAGGCAGTGCCGCCGCAGTCCGACCGCGTCCGCGCGCCAGCGCCGATCGCAAGCGTATATTGCAGCCCAGCTACATGCCGTAGCGCAAGCCCAAAGTGCCGGCCCAGCGCTCGGGGCGATTGCGCGCACCCAGCCAGGTTCCGGGGGCGTCGGTGGCGACGTTGCCCATCAAGGTCCACGAAAATGCAAACTTCCACGATAGCGCCAGCGCCGCGGTGCCGCCGACCGCGGTGGTGTCGGGCTGGGCCACGCCGTTGACCAGCGTCGCCGCCTCGCGGTCTGCCAGCAACTGCAGGGCCAGGACGAGCTTGTCGGGCTTCAGCTCCACGCCGCCCGACAGGCCGGCCTGCAGACCCATGCCGTACCGCTGCGATTCCTGGGTGTCGCTGCGCTCGAAGGCCAGCGGCACGGTAAGACCGCCCTCGACGCGGGCAAACCACGGCATCCAGGCCTTTTCGATCGCCACGGCCAGGCCCATCACCCAGGCGCCGCGGCCGGTGGCGTCGGCACCCAGCAGGTCCTTGGCTTGTTCGGCGCGCGTCGAGGTCGGCGTGGTGACGGTGGCCGTGAAGGCGAGCGCCGGCCAGCGGTGCAGCTCGCCGGGCAGCAGCGTGTCCCAGCGCGCCCCCAACTGCAGATCGCCCAGGCCCTGGCCAGTGTGGTCGCCGGCACCTTCGGCCGTGCGAAAGCCGACTACCCAGGGAACACGACCAAAAGCCTGCCATTTCTCAGAGATACGCGCCATACCCCACAGATCCGTGCGCCATTCGGCCTCGCGGTAGCCGGCGGGGAAGGCCCGGTAGACGCCTTCGCTGTCGTAGCGGCCCGTCGAATTCGCGTAGCTGCTCATCACCCCGAACGCGGCTGGCTCCCAGGGCAGCAGCCGGCCGATGCCGAAGACCGACGCCGACACACAGCAGGCTGCCGCAAAAGCGGGGGCGGCGGCCAGCGACACAACTGCCGCGACCGCAAGCCCCGCCGTCATCCTTTGTCGCTGGAACCCCATGGACAACCAGCCTTTGCTGCGTACCAGCCCAAACCCGTGGCGATCGGGCCCGGGTACCCACCGCCCAGCCCAGGTTGGGGCCATTGCGCTCCGGGGTCAAGGACTGCATTGCCAAACCGTGACATAGCGATCGCCGGCCCCGACACCGGGGCCTGGAGAGCGACGGCCGACCCGGGCTGGCGCCCTTCGGACATACACCCCACTCCGGGCCCGGAGAATTGCCGAGATTTCCGTTCCGAATTGAACGGTTTTGGCATGAGTCCGTTCTTGGACTGGTCCGATTTTCGGACCCGGGCCAGCCCGGTCGGCAAGTCCAGGCCGAGGAGCGCAACGCCAACGCCCATCGTCCGCAACCGCCTGGGCTCGCCCAGCCAGGCAGCGCCACGCCAAACCGGGCCTTTCGACGCTATTTTGACGCTTTCATCTACGGTTACTAGAATGGGCCGACTCTGGCAGGCGGGTGTGGCTCCCTTGGGCCACAAAGTCCTGCGACCACAAGTCTGTACCGCACGCCCTGGGATGGCCGCGGGGTGGGATCTTCAAATGGTTTGGAATACAAACCCATCGAGAAAGCCTGGAGGTGCGCCGCGCCCTGCGACCGGTGCGACTGGGAGCCTGTCGACAACATGCGGTCATCCATATTCCCACTAGGGATTACTACATGACCTTATTGCGAACCGACAGACACCTGGCTCGTCTTGTTTGTCCAACTGGCCGAGAACCGCCCGAAGTAAATTCGTGCGATTTCAGCCCATTGCCGCTGCGAAAGGCGCGGCGCAAGGTTTGTGTCGGGATCCTCCCGACACGCTCCTAGGCGCTGCCGCAGTCGGCCCGCGCGCCCGCAGGGTTGGCAGCTGGCGTGCCGCGAAGGTGCGAGCGTGTGTACAAGTAGGCGGATTAGTGTCCCACAGGTCGGCGCGGAGTAGTTGGCCCGAGCGCTGGTACCCGTGCGGATTGCGCCCTTTGGGGGGCCCATGCCGGAGCTCCATTTCGCGACAGTCAAGTGGGTGTGCGTGGCCACTTGCGTGGCTTCGGCGCTGTTCGTCGCCGCCCTCTGGCGAGAAAACAGAAGCGCTTTCAAGGGTCTTACCCACCTCACCGGCCACTTTGCCGCGCGCGCGCTGGCGGTGGCGCTGGTGGTGCTGACCGACGGCGGGCCGCCGTCGTGGTTGGCCGATCCGATCAATCTGGTGGCGTGGTTCCTGCTGTACGGCGGCGTCCATCGGTTCACCACGGACGAGCCCGTGCCGCGCCAGAACTACCTGGTGAGCGGCGCGCTGCTGGCCGCCGCCGCCGTCCTCCACAGTTGGGACCCGACCGACTGGTGGCCGTCGCTGGTGACCGACCTTGCCACGCTGGTCATCCTGGTCCAGACCATGCGGCTGCTGGCGCGACCCCTGCCGCCGGCCAAGCAGTCCAGGACCCCCGAAACGATGGTCAGCCTGCTCGGCTTTGCGGTGCTCACGGCCGTCGATCTGGCCTATCTGCTGCGCGACCCTGGTGTGCCGGCCAGTGCACCGTATGCCGATTCGCACCACGCCTGGCTGATGGGGGGCCACATCGTGCTGGTGGCGCTGTTGGCCCAAGCGCTGTCGCTGATGGTCAATCGCCGTCTCTTTGCGACCGTGGCCGTAGAGCGCGAAAAGTTCGCCAGGGCCTTCGACGCGGCCCCCATCGCCATCACCTTGTCGCGGCAGCCCGGCAGCGTCATCGTCGACGTCAACCCCGTGTTCGAGACCTATACCGGCCTGCGCCGCGCCGACGTGGTCGGGTCGCCGGTGGACGACCTGGACTTGTGGGACGACCCGAGCGTGCGCACCTTGATTGGCCAGCAGCTCGCCACCACCGGCCGCGTTCCCGCGTGCGAGGTCGCATTTCGGCGCCCCACAGTGCGCGGCGTGGGCCTGTTCTCGGCCAACGTCTTCCACGCCGGTGGCGACACGTACGTGATGTCCTGCGTGGCCGACATCACCGCCCAGAAACAGACCGAGGAGCGGCTGCGCGCCACCGAAGCCGCCCGCGCCGCCGAGCGCGAGGCCAGCCGGGCGACCGAGGAGCTGCAACGCCGCCAGACTCTGGAGCTTTTGGACGACGCCGTCGCCGCTCGCAGCCGCGCCGAAGAAGCCTTGCGCGAGGCCGATCGCCTGCGCTCGGCCCTGGATCGGGTGCCAGCCTACATCACCATCAAGTCGGCCGACGGGCTGTTTGCCTATGCCAATCAGCCGACCCTCGACCTGCTCGCGTGCGAGGCCCGCGACCTGGTGGGGACGGACGGCAGCCACGTGCTACCCAGTACGGTCGCAGAGCAGCTGCGCACGATGGAATCGCGTGTTCTGGTAGGCGAATCCGTGTCGGAAGAAGTGGATATCGACGGGCCGGATCGGACCACGCGCACGTTGTGGACCGCGGCCGCGCCGACCTATGCCGACGCCGAGCGAACCCAGCTGTGGGGCATGATTGCCGTCGCCACCGACATCACGGCCATGCGCCGGGCCCAGGCTCGCCAGGACGCGTATGCGCGCCGGGCCGAGGCGCTGCTGGCACTGCCGGCCGCCGCCGAACGCCTGAGTGAACAGGAGGTTCTGCAGTTCGCCATAGACAGGGCAGAGGAGCTGACCGGCAGCCGCATCGCCTTTGCCCACTTGGTGCACCGGGACCCGCAGACGGTGGAGCTGGCGGCGTGGTCCACAGCGACCCTGAACGAGTTCTGCAAGCTCGAGGCGCAGTCCCACTATCCCTTGGCGGAAGCGGGCATTTGGGCCCAGGCGGCGCGGGAACAGCGGGCCATCATCGTCAACGACTACGGCGCCACCGCCACCCCGGGCGCGCTGCCCGCCGGCCACGCGCCCGTACACCGCTTCCTGGTGGTGCCGGTGGTGGAAGGTGGCCACGCCTGTCTGCTCGCCGGGGTGGGCAACAAAGCGAGCGACTACGACGGCGGCGACGTGGAAGCGGTGCAGCTGCTGGCCGACGCGGTGTGGCGCATCGTGCGACAGCGCCGCGACGAGGCAGCCATGCGGGAGCAGCGCCGCCTGCTGGCCGAAGCGCAGGCCGTGGCCAAGGTGGGCAGTTGGTCGCTGGAACTGCCGGTGGAATACGTCATCTGGAGCGAAGAGGCCTTCAAGCTGTATGGCCGCGATCCGGCCGCGGGAGCGCCCACTCCAGACGAGTTCTTTGCCATGCTGCACCCCGACGACCGCGCGGCGATGCGGGCATCGGTCGCCGAATGCGTGGGCGGGGGCGCTCCGCACTACCATGAATTCCGTACCAATCCCGAACGCGGGCCGGTGCGCTGGCTGCTCGGCCAAGGGGCGCTGGTGCGCGACGAACGCGGGCAGCCGCTGCGCATGGTCGGCACGGTGCAGGACATCAGCGAGGCCAAGTCGGCGCGCGAGAAGATCGAGCAGCTGGCGCGCCTGTACGCCACGCTCAGCGCGTGCAGCCGCGCGGTGATCCGCAGCAGCGGCGAGGCGGAACTGCTCCCCCGAGTCTGCGACGACCTGGTGACCATCGGCGGCGCCGCCATGGCATGGATCGGTCTGGTTGGCGGCGACGGCAGCGCCATCCGCGCCGTGGCCAAAGCGGGCCGCGGAACCGCGTGCATCGAGTGCGAAAACGTGACGCTCGACGCCAGCCAGCCGGGCGGACAGGGGCCGACCGCGCGGGCCATGCGCGAGGAAACTCCCTACTGGTGCCAGGACTTCCAGAGCGACCCGAACACGGCCGCCTGCCGCGCCCGCGACGCCAGCGCCGGCTGGCAGTCGATGGCCGCTCTGCCGCTGCGGCGCGATGGCAAGGTGGTGGGCGCGCTCAGTGTCTACAACGACGTCGCGCAAGCCTTTGACGATGAAACCAAGAAGCTGCTCCTGGAGATGGCCATGGAGCTGGACTACGCCCTGGACCACCTGGCCAGCGAGCGGCAGCGGGGCGAGCACGAAGAGCAACTGCGCAAGCTGTCGCAGGCGGTGGAGCAGAGCACCGAAGCGATCGTCATCACCGACCTGCAGCCGCGCATCGAGTATGTCAACGCGGCCTTCGAGCGCATCACCGGTTACCGCCGCACCGAGGTGCTGGGCTGCGACCCGCGCATCCTGCAGTCCGGTAAGACGCCGCGCACCACCTACCGGGCCATGTGGCAGGCCCTGAGCGAGGGCCGCGGCTGGAAGGGCGAGTTCATCAACCGCCGCAAAGATGGAAGCGAATTCAACGAGTTTTCGATTATCTCGCCGCTGCGCCAGCCCGACGGCAAGGTCAGCCACTACGTCGCCGTCAAGGAAGACATCACCGACCGCAAGCGCGTGGGCGCCGAACTCGACGCCTACCGCCACCGGCTGGAGGACTTGGTCGCGAGCCGCACCGCGGACCTGGAGGCGGCGCGCCAGCAGTCCGAGACCGCCAACCGGGCCAAGAGTGCCTTCCTGGCCAACATGAGCCACGAGATCCGCACGCCGATGAACGCGATCCTGGGGCTGACCCACCTGCTGCAGCGCGGCAACCCGAGTCCCGAGCAGCGCGAGCGCTTGAACCGTATCGACGATTCCGGGCGGCACTTGCTCAGCATCATCAACGACATCCTTGATTTGTCGAAGATCGAGTCGGGGCATTTTGCGCTGGAAGTGGCCGACTTCCCCCTCTCTGCCGTGCTCGACCGGGTCGCGTCGATCGTTGGTGAGACGGCGCACGCCAAGCAGCTCGACTTGTCGGTCGACCGCGACGGCGTGCCGCCCTGGCTGCGCGGCGATGCCACCCGCCTGCGCCAGGCCCTGCTCAACTACGCGGGCAATGCGGTCAAATTCTCCGAGCGCGGCTCGGTGGCCCTGCGCGCCAAGGTCGTGGAGCACGACGGCGCCAAGCTGCTGCTGCGCTTCGAGGTCGAAGACACCGGCATCGGCATTGCCCCCGAGCACCAGACGCGGCTGTTCCAGAGCTTCGAACAGGCCGACGTGTCGACCACCCGCAAGTTCGGCGGCACCGGGCTGGGGCTGGCGATCACCCGCAGGATCGCCACGGCCATGGGCGGCGAAGTGGGCGTGACCAGTGCGCTGGGGATCGGCAGCACGTTCTGGTTCACTTGTCGGCTGGAGGTCGGCGAGCCGAGCGCCCTGACCGAGCAAATGCCAGGCGATCTGGGCGAGATCGAAGCGGCCCTCCGCGAACTCTACCACCAAGCGCGGCTGCTGCTGGTCGAAGATCACCCTGTCAACCGCGAAGTGGCGGTGAACCTCTTGCGCGGCGCCGGCTTGGCGGTGGACGAGGCCGAAGATGGCGCCGAAGCCGTGAAGATGGCGCAGGCCACCGCGTACGACCTGATCCTGATGGACGTACAGATGCCCGTCATGAACGGGCTCGACGCCACCCGCGCCATCCATGCGCTGCCCGGGCGGCAGGCGACGCCGATCGTGGCGATGACGGCCAACGCGTTCGACGAAGATCGCCGCCGTTGCGAGGCCGCCGGCATGTGCGACTTCGTGGCAAAACCGGTCGAGCCTGCGGCACTTTTCGCCGCCCTGCTGCGCTGGCTGCGCTCGCGGCACCCCACCATGGAGCGCCGCCCCAACCTCACGCCGCGGCCGATGACGATGGACCACGTCAAGACGCCCCTGCCGCAACCGCTGGCCGCGGCAGCAGGCCTGGATACCCAGCGCGGTCTGGTGGCGGTGAGCGGCGACGGCGAGGCCTACGCGGCGATCCTGCGTCAATTCACGGTGGCCCACGTCAACGACTGCCGGCTGCTCCGCGCCGAGTTGGCAGCAGGGGACCGGGCGGCGGCGGCGCGGCGCGTCCACACCCTCAAGGGCGTCGCCGGCACCTTGGGCGCCACCCACATCCACCAGGCGGCGGTGGCGCTGGAAGCGGCGCTGCGCGACGGCGAGACCGAGTGGCTGCACGGTCTGGTCGACGACCTGAGCGACGCGATCGTGGCCCTAGAGGGTGCGGTCAACCTTGTGCCCGGTCAGCCGCCGCCCGCGCCGATCGCCGCCGATCGCAAGAAGGCCGAACTGGTTCTGCTGCAGATGGAGGTGCTGCTAGCGGGCGACGACACCATGGCCAGCGACCTCGACCTGACCAACCGCCCGATGCTCATGGCCACCTACGGCTCGCCGGTGCAGGCGCTGGGCACCAGGCTGGCGGCGTTCGACTTCCCGGCGGCGTTGGTCGCGGTGCGCGAGCTGCTGAACGCCAACAAGCTGCCGGGGTAGCGACGCGGCCAAGTCGCGGCCGACTGCCGACGGACGGCGGAGCGGCTCGAGCCCGCGTGTGCACCCCACTTGCTGCGCACGGCCGCGGCTGTCCGGACCCGATCTTGGCGGGTTTGCCTTCAGGCGCCAGTCCGGTCCAGCGCCCAAGCCTGCAGTTCGCGGACGCTGCCGTGGACGACGATGCCCGCCACCTCGCTCGGCGCGCCGCTGCCGCCGGCCAGAACCGGCACGTGCGGGGGCACCAGACTGCGCAACTGCGCCAGTTGATCGCGGGCATTGCGCGCCTCGACCGACGCGGACAGGCTGACCAGCACCGCAGCCAAGTCCATGTGTGCACTGACGAAGTGGACGGTGCGCGCCAGATCGCCCAGCGGCATGTCGGCGCCCAAGTAGAGCGCGCGCAGGCCGGTCTGCCGCAGCACCACCGCCGCCATCTCCAGCCCCAGGCTGTGCAGCTCGCCGGGCAGGTTGGCGCAAATGACACATGGCGCGCCGTGGCGGTCGGGCACGCTCAGGTCCGCCAGCCGGGCGCGCAAGTGCTCGGTCGCAAAGTGCTCGTGGGCCACGGTCAGGTCGCCGCTCGCCCAGCGCTGCCCGACCTCGATCATCAGCGGCCGCGCCAGGTCGTCCAAGAACGCCACGCAGCCGATTTGGTGGGCGGCCCGCTGCAGCAGCGCCGCCAAGGTGTCGCCATCGAAGCGTTGGATGGCGTCGATGAAGCGCGCCAAATCGCTGGATTGCGCTGGCAGCGGCGGCGGCGCGGTCACCGGGGCGGGCCGCGGCACGGCGGCCGGCGGCGGCACCTCGCGCTCCGTCTGGGCCAACAGGTGCCGCAGCTCGTGCAGGGGCAGCGGCACGATCTGACTGGCCCGCATGCCCTGCCCCAGCGCCTGCTTGATCAGCTGCAGATGCAACAGCGTGGCCACGTCGTACTGGCGCTGGCCGCCGTCGTCGCGCAGGCCGATCGGAAAACCGTAGCGGCGCTCCCAAGTACGCAATGTTTCAACTGGAATGCCGGCAGCCCGCGACACCGCGCCGATACTCAAGCGCGGCAGCAGCGACTCGTGGCTGGCGGGTGCGGTTGCGGATGGCAGGATGGGGTGACTGGACATGGCGCTCTCCCGGCCGCATAGCCTGCCGCCAATCGCGGCGCTGTGCAAATCGTGCGCAGGGCCTGTTCAAGCTGCACCGCGGGCACACGCCGCCAGGATGCCCCGGGCCGCAGCTCAGGCCGCCTTCAGCGCCGGCAGAGGGCTGCGCGAACCCGTGGAGAAACCGGCGAGATCGCCGCCAGACAAGCGCAAGGTCGCGCGAATTCGAAACAGCCGCGCCTTGATGGCCGACACCGTCAGCCCCAGGTGCGCGCCGATGGCGGCGGCCGGCTCGCCCTCGACCTCGGCCATCCAGAAGATCTGCTGGTTGACGGCGTCGAGCTGTCCGACCTGGGCCTGCAGCTGCCCCGCGAGCTGGCGGTGCTCGGTCTGATCGTGCAGGTCGGCGCGCGGCGGATCGGCCTGGAGCGCCGCGGGCTCCAGCTGGTCGTGCGCCATCGGCATGGGCACGCGCTTGCGCTTGCGGAGCAGCATCTTGGCGCAGTTGTGGGTCACGCGGTACAGCCACGAGCTGAACTCGGCCTCGCCGCGGAAGGTGTCGGCCTTGCGCACCACCGTCCACACCACGTCTTGCAGCACCTCTTCGGCGTCCCACGGATTGCCGACCACCCGTAGGGCGATGGCCAGGATCCGCGGCCGGTACTGGCGGTACAGGTCGTCGACGGCGCGCGGATCGCGGGCGGCCAGGCGCTCGACCAGGCTGAGGTCCGGGTTGGCCAGGGTCAGGTCCAGCTTGCGGTGGCGGGCAGGGGCGAAGGAGGTGGTCTGCAGCATGTCGTCCTCGTGGCGGCGCCGTCCTGCGCCTGTTCAAATACTATTCATCGTCGCCGCGCTTGTCAAGGTTTTGAATACACATCGAACACGTCTCGTGTGCAATTCGAGTTATTGACGTACAATCAAGAAGTTGACCCGCAGCACTCCCTATTCAGGGGCCGTTCAGAATCGCAAATACCGCGCGCATCCTTGCCGTGGCACGCCGCATCCTAGGGTCAGAGCGCCCGGTGGCGCCGCGGACTGCAACGACCATGGCCTCCACAGCAACCCTGCGCACCCTCTACCCCCGCCAGCCCACCGCCCCGGCCAGTCCCCGGCGCCGCTTCCGGGTACCGGGGGGCCCGCCCTCAGCAACCAGCGACGACCCGTTGTTGGAGCGCATGCTGGCCGCGGTCGCCGGGCCGGGGCCGCTGCCGGCGATGGTCGCCGATCACCTGGGCTCGGGCGGCAAGCGGGTGCGGGCGGGCCTGATTGCGCAGGCGGGCGAGGGTCTGGGCCTGGACCCCGGACGGCTGCAGCCGTGGGCGGCGGCGTGCGAGCTGCTGCACAACGCCACGCTGGTGCACGACGATGTGCAAGACGGCGACGCCATGCGCCGCGGCCAGCCGGCCCTGTGGGTGCGCCACGGCATGGCCCAGGCCATCAACGCGGGCGACGCGATGCTGCTGGCGCCGGTGCGGGCGCTGGACGTTCCCGGCTATGCGCCGATCGAGCGCTGGGAGCTCACCCGGGCCCTGGTCGAGCGGAGCATTCTGACGGCGTGCGGCCAGTCGCAAGAGCAGATGCTGATTCAGCAGGTCGCGCCGAGCTGGCCGGACTACCAGGCGGCGGCGCGCGCCAAGACCGGCCCGTTCTTCGCCTTGGCGGTCGAGGGCGTGCTGATCCTGGCGGGGTGGTCGGGCGCAGCGGCGCGGCGCGCCAGCGACGGGCTGCTCGAGCTGGGTCTGTTGTTCCAACTGGCCGACGATCTGGAGGATCTGTGGGGCGAGAAGGGCCGCGAGGCGCCCGGCGCCGACCTGCGCGAAGGCAAGGTCAGCGCCCTGGTGGCGGCCACGGTGGAGCAGGATCCCGAGCGGGGCGCGGAGTTGCTGGCCTGGCTGCGGCTGCCGCGCACCCAGCGCACCCCCGGGCAAGTCCAGGCGTGGACCGACTTTTTTGTCCAGAGCGGGGTGCGCGCGCGGGTGACGGCCCGCTGGCGCGACGGCCTGGCGGAACTGCCCGAACGCTGCGCCGCCCTGCCGCCCGAGCTGCAGCAGCTGGCCCTCGCGACGGCGGACGGACTGGCGCAGAAGCTGGCGCGCCTGCGGGATCGCTGAACGCGCAGGCCTTGAATAGGAAACGAACCAGGAACCAACCACAACAGGCGCCGAGCGCCGGAGGAACCCGATGCAGAACACTTCATCCACCAAGCAGCGCCACGCCGTGGTGGTCGGCGCCGGCTTCGGCGGCTTGGCCGCGGCGGTCCGGCTGCGCGCCAAGGGCTTCCACGTCACGATTCTGGAAGCCAATGAGCAGCCCGGCGGCCGGGCGGCGGTCTGGCAGCGCGACGGCTTCACCTTCGACGCCGGCCCCACGGTGATCACGGCGCCGTATCTGCTGGAAGAGCTGTTCGCGCTCCACGGCAAGCAAGCGCGCGACTACTACGAGCTGGTGCCGGTGGACCCGTTCTACCGGGTCGATTTCGGCGACGGCTCCAGCTTCGACTATGTGGGCGACGAGGAGCGCCTGCTGCAGCAGATCCACGCCATGTCGCCGGGCGACGTCGACGGCTACCGCAAGCTGGCCGCCCACGCCGAGCGGATCTTCGACATCGGCTACACCCAGCTGGCCCACACCCCCTTCGACCGGGTGCGCGACATGCTGCGGGTGGTGCCCGACATGCTGCGCCTGCAGAATTACAAGAGTGTTTTCGGCCAAGTGAGCGAGTACATCCAGGACCCGCGCCTGCGCCAGGTGTTCTCGTTCGAGCCGCTGCTGGTGGGCGGCAATCCGCTGGACACCTCGTCGATCTACCTGCTGATCCACTGGTTGGAGCGCAAGTGGGGCGTGCACTGGGCCAAGGGCGGCACCGGCAGCCTGGTGCGGGCGTTGGCCAAGCTGCTGGACGAATTGGGTTGCGAAATCCGCTACAACAGCCCGGTGACCGAGATCGAGGTCCGCGCCGGCCGGGCCGTGGCGGTCCACACCTCGCACGGTGAGCGGATCGCCGCCGACGCGGTGGTCTGCAACGCCGACCCGTCGATGGTCTACAGCAAGCTGATCGAGCCCGGGCGCCGCGCCAAGCACACCGACGCGCGGATCGCCAAGGTCAAGCAGTCGATGAGTCTGTTCGTCGCCTACTTCGGCACGAACCGGACCTACCCCGAGCTGGCCCACCACACCATCGTGCTGGGACCGCGCTACCAGGGATTGCTGCAGGACATTTTCGACCGGCGCGTGCTGGCCGAGGACATGTCGCTGTACCTGCACGCGCCGACCCGGAGCGATCCGAGCATGGCGCCGGCGGGGCACGAGAGCTTCTACGTGCTGTCGCCGATCCCGAACGAGCTGGCCGGGATCGACTGGGCCGAGCAGCAGCCGCGCTACCTGGAGGCGGTGCTGCAGACGCTGGAGGAGCGGTGCGTGCCGGACCTGCGCAAGCACCTGGTCACGAGTTTTGCCGTGGATACACGGCACTTCGCGGGGCGCCTGCAGTCGATGCACGGCGCGGCGTTCGGCCCGCAGCCGACCCTGACCCAGTCGGCCTGGTTCCGCTACCACAACCGGTCCGAGGACGTGCAGGGCCTCTATTTCGTTGGCGCGGGCACCCACCCGGGGGCGGGCGTGCCGGGGGTGCTGTCGTCGGCGAAGGTGCTGGAGCAGCTGATCCCGCAAGCCGAGCTGCTGCCCGAGAGTGCCCCGGGCCGGCCGCGCGCGGTGCCGACGTGAGCCCGGCGACCCCGGCGGCGGTGGTGGCGGCGAGCCACGACAGCTTGCAGAAGCACGCGCGGACGTTTTCGTGGGCGGCGGCGCTGCTCGGCCGGCGGCTGCGCGACGACGTGGCGGTGGCCTACGCCTTCTGCCGCTACCTGGACGATCTGGCCGACGAGTCGCCGGACCCGCACCTGGCTGAACAGGCATTGAACCGCGTGCGCGCCGACCTGCTGCGGGGGGAGTCGGCCGAGCCGCTGGTGGGGGCGATGCTGGAGTTGGTGCGGCAGCGGCAGCTGGACGTGGGCGCGCTGCTGGCGCTGGTGGACGGCGTGCAGAGCGACCTGGGCAGCGTGCAGCTGCGCAGCGCCGCGGACTTCGACCGGTACTGCTACCAGGTGGCCGGCGCAGTGGGCGTGCTGATGTGCGGGCTACTGGGGGTGCGCGACCCGCGGGCCCTGCCCTATGCGGTCGACCTGGGCCTGGCGATGCAGCGGACCAACATCTGCCGCGACGTGACCGAAGACGCCGCCCGCGGGCGGACCTACTTGCCGGTCAGCCAGTTGCGCGAGGAGAACCTGACACCGACCGCGCTGTTGGGGGCACAGGCCGCCCCGCCCGGTGCCGTAGTGGTGGTGGCGCGGGTGCTGGCCGACGCCGACGGACTGTACGCGAGCGCGCGGCACGGCTACCGGTTCCTGCCGCTGCGGGCGCGGCTGGCGGTGGCGGTGGCGGGTCGGCTGTACCAGATGATCGGCGAGCAGCTGCGGCGGCAGGGCGGCGATCCGTGGCGCGGCCGGGCCGCAGTGGCTGGGTGGCGCAAGCTGCTGGGTGCGGCGGGTGCGGTGGCGACGGCGATCGTGGCCCCGCTGTGGCGCAGGGACCACGACCCAAGGCTGCACGCGCACTTGCAGGGTCTGCCGGGCGTGGACCCGGGCAGCGCCGCTACCCCAGATCGGGCTGACCTGCCCCCGGTTGGCGCACGTACAGCTCTGCGTTGAATTTCTTGGCGAGGCCGCTCGCCACCATCGGCCGCACCAGGCCCCACACCGGCTTGCGCGGCGGCCACGGCCGGTCGTGCTTGCCGCCGATGGCCCAGGCGATGCCGGCGTAGCCGTTGGGATCGCGCCCGTCGAGCTGCCAGGTGTCGTTCAGGCGGAGCGCGAATGCGAAGGCCTGCTGCGGGTCGTCCGTCCATAAAAGCAGCTGCTTGGCCCAGTACATGCGCATGCGGTTGTGCATCCAGCCGGTCTGGACCATCTGCCGCTGGGCGGCGTTCCAGGCCGGGTCGTGGGTGGCGGCCTGTTCGAGTTCGGCGTAGGTGTAGCGGAAAGGCCGGCGGTCGCCAGCCTGCTCTTTCAGGGACTTGAGTGCCCACGCCTCGCACCCCTGCAGGCTGGCGTGGTGCGGGTTGCGGGCGGCGAAGTGCCAGGCGAGCTCGCGGCGCACCACCAGCTGCTCCACGAAGGCGTCGCGGGCCTCGGCCGGCGCCGGGGCGCAGCACGCCGCCTGTGCAACCTCGCGGGGCCCCAACTGGCCAAAGTGCAGATAGGGCGACAGGCGGCTGGTGCCGTCCTCGGTCGGGTCGTCGCGGCGCTCGGTGTAGCGGCCCAGGCCGCCGTTGAGCCAGTGGCCGAGCCGCTGCAGACCCGCCTGCCGGCCACCCACCAGGGCCACTGGCCCCGCAACCGCCGGCAGCGGCCCCAACCGCGCGAGAAACGCTCGCCAATCCTGGGGATCTTGGCTGAGCGGCGGCGTCCCAGGCCAGGCCACCTCGGCGATCGGCTCGGAAGCCGGCGCGAGCCATGTGGCCAACTGGCGGGCGATCTTGGGCCGCAGGCTGTGGGCCGCCCAGAACTCGCCGGGGGGCAGCGCCCGCGACGGCACGACAAGGTCGGCCCCGACGGTCCACAGCGCCACCGACAGCCGCCGCCCGGCCTCGACCCGCCACTTCTCGGCGAACTCCA
>JACRCU010000206.1 GCA_016218865.1 Deltaproteobacteria bacterium
CCTGGTGGCGACGCTGCGCTTCATGGCCCGCTACTACCATGTGCCGCTTGGCCAGGTGGTGCGGGCGACCCTGTCCGCGCCGCTGCGGCGCACCGGGCTGGGCGACGACGTGGAAGACACCCGCCAGCAAGACCTGGTGGGCGCTACTTTTTTGCGGCCGTGGCCCGACGACCTGAGCCGCGCCGAGGTGCGCCTGCTGCACCGCATCGAGGCCGAAGGCGCGATTGCCCTGCGCGAGTTGCGCCGGAAGACCCCCGGCAGTCCAGCCTTGCAGGCCAGCGGGGCCGCGGTGGTCGGGCTGCAGCGCCGCGGATTGGTCGACGTGTGGCAAGAGCGGGTCATGCGGGACCCGCTGGGCATGCGCCAGCCGGCCGTGCGCGACGCGCCGCCCACGCTGACCGATGAACAAAGCCAGGCCGTGGCTGCGGTCTGTGCCGACCTGGACGCCCGGCGCTACGCCGGACACCTGCTGCACGGCGTCACGGGTTGCGGCAAGACCGAAGTCTACCTGCACATCATTGCCCGCGCGCTGCAGCAGGGGCGCACGGCGGTAGTGCTGGTGCCCGAGATCGCCCTGACGCCGCAGCTGGTGCAGCGGTTCCGCGCCCGCTTTGGCGAGCCGGTGGCGGCGCTGCACTCGGCGATGAGCGAAGGCGAGCGCACCGACACCTTCGAGCGCATCCGCTCCGGTGCCGCCCACATCGTCATCGGTCCGCGCTCGGCCTTGTTCGCGCCGCTGGCCAATCTGGGCGCAGTGGTGGTCGACGAGTGCCACGACAGCTCGTTCAAACAGCAGTCCGGGCTGCGCTACCACGCCCGCGACGTGGCCCTGGTGCGGGCGCAGGCCGCCCAGGCCGTGTGCATCTTGGGTTCAGCCACGCCCAGCTGCGAGGAGTTGCAGCTGGTCACCGCCGGTCGACTGGCGCTGCAGGTGCTGAGTCAGCGGCCGCGGTCGGCGCAGATGCCGCAGGTGCGGACCTTGGATCTGCGGCTCGCCGAGCGGCTGGTCGACCCGCAAGCTCCAGATCGTCCCTCGCTTTTGTCGCACGACCTGCTGGGCGCGCTGCGCGATACGGTGGCGCGCGGCGACCAGGCCATGCTGTTGCACAACCGCCGCGGCTTCGCCACCAGCATGCTGTGCGCCGGTTGTGGCACCGCCGTGGAGTGCCCCGAATGCGCGGTGGCGCTGACCTGGCACCACCAGACGGCCCGGCTGCGGTGCCACTGGTGCGACCTGTCGATCCCAGATGCGATCTCGTGCCCGCAGTGCGCCGGCCGCAATTGGATCGGCATCGGCGCCGGCACCGAGCGCATCGAGGCGACCCTGGCCCACCACCTGCCGGGCGTGCGCGTGGCGCGGCTGGACCGCGACACGGCCGCTGGCCAGAGGCTGCTCGACACCCTGCAGCGCTTTCGCGATCGCGAGATCGACGTCCTGGTCGGCACACAAATGCTGGCCAAGGGCCACGACTTTCCGCGCGTGACTCGGGTGGGAGTGGTGCTGGCCGAAGCGGGGCTGACCGTGCCCGATTTCCGAGCCAGCGAGCGCACCTACCAGCTGCTGACCCAAGTGGCCGGGCGTGCGGGCCGGGCTGAGCGACCGGGGACGGTGCTCATCCAGACGTTCAAGCCCGACCATCCCGCGATCGCCGCGGTCCTGGCCGGCGACAGTGCCGGGTTTGCCGAGCGCGAGAGCCGGGCGCGCCGCGATGCCGGCTATCCGCCGTGGATGCACTTGGCGCTCGTCGAAGTGCGCCACCCCGAGGTTGAGGTGGTGCGCGCCCACATGGAGCGCATCGCCGCGGAATTGCGCGCAGCCGGCGCCGAGGTACGCGGACCGGTGATGGCCTCGGTAGCGCGCCTGCGGGGAATCTGGCGCATCCACGCCCTGTTGCGCAGTGTGCAGCGCCCTCAACTGCACCAGTGGCTGCGCCACCTGCACGCGGTGATCCTGCCGGGGCTGGGCCGACTGCCCTCCGGTCTGGAAGTGGTGGTCGATGTCGACCCACAGGGGCTGGAATAGAGGTCGCGGCGTTTGCTACTGTCGCGGCCCCGGCCGCTCCGGGCAGGTTTCCTGATGTTGCATCTGCACGCCAAGGACATCGACCGCGCCGTGGCGGCGCTGCAGCGGGGCGAACTCGTCGCCATTCCCACCGAAACGGTGTACGGCCTGGCGGGCGACGCCACCCGCGACGACAGCGTGGCGCGGATCTTTGCCTGCAAAGGGCGGCCGAATTTCAACCCTTTGATTGCCCACGTGCCCGATCTGGCCGCCGCCGAGCGCCTGGTCGAATTCGACCCCGTGTCGCGCCGCCTGGCCGAGCGGTTCTGGCCGGGTCCGCTGACCCTGGTGCTGCCGCGCCGCGGCGACTGCCCGGTGTCTTGGCTGGCCACGGCCGGGCTGGACACGCTGGCGATCCGCGTGCCGGATCACCCGATCACCCTTGAGCTATTGCGGCGGGTCGGCCGTCCGCTGGCGGCCCCCAGCGCCAATCCGTCGGGCCGCTTGAGCCCCACCACGGCTGAGCACGTCTTGGCGGGCCTGGGCGACGCGCTCGCCGCGGTGCTGGACGGTGGGCCGTGCCGGGTGGGGCTAGAGTCGACCGTGGTGCAAGTGTTGGACGGCCAAGCGTGGCTGCTGCGGCCAGGCGGACTGCCGCGGCAGGCGCTGGAGGCTGTCGCCGGTCCGCTGGCCCAGGCCGAAGCTGCCGAGCAGCCGCGCTCGCCGGGACAGCTGGCCAGCCACTACGCGCCGCACTGCCCGGTGCGCTTGGAGGCCTCGCAAGTTGCGGCGGACGAAGCACTGTTGGCCTTTGGTCCCCTGCCGCTGCCGGGGGCGCGCGCCGTCTTGAACCTGAGCCCCAGCGGCGACACGACCGAGGCGGCCGCCCATCTTTTCGCCTACTTGCGTGACCTGGATGCGCTGGCGCCCGCGGCCATTGCGGTCATGCCCATCCCACGCGAGGGCCTGGGCGAGGCCATTGCCGACCGGCTGCAGCGAGCAGCCCAGCCAAGGGAAGCCACGTAATACGCACCCCACCTGGTTCGCGCATGTACGGTCTGCTTGACCAGTTCTGCAACGTGCGAGAATCAGGCGGGGGACTCGGCTCGGATCCGAAGAAATTCCTAGGCTTTCGAGCCGAATTGGACGGACTTGTATAACTTCGCAAACCAACGACTGTCTCTTTCGTTCCGGCGGGTTCAGGCCGGTCGTTCGGCGCCGGCCACCTGCGGCAGCTCGATGCCCACTACCGCGCCGCGCTGCCCGCCGTTGCCCGCATAGGCCCGACCGCCGTGCGCCTGCGCGATCTTGGCCACCAGGTGCAGGCCCAGGCCCAGGTTCTCGGTTTGATGCCCAGAGCCGCGGAACGGCTCGAAGGCGCGCTCTGCCTCACCCTCGGCAAAGCCCGGGCCGTCGTCTTCGACCTCGACGCGCAACCGCCCAGCGTCGCTGCGGATTCGCAGCATCTTGACCCCGTGGCCGTGGCGGCGGGCGTTGTCGAGCAGGTTCGCCAGGGCCCGCTGCAAGAGGGTGGCATCGCCCACGACTGCGGCGAACGCGCACTCGACGTCGAGCAGGGTGGGATCCAGGCCCAGGCGCTCCAGCACTTCGATCGCCAGGTCGACCATGCGCACTTGATCCTGGCGCAGCTCGCGGAACTCCAGCCGCGCATTGGCGAGCAACTCGCCCACCATGGCGTCGATATCCAAGACCTCGCGCTCGCACTGGGCCAGCCGCCGCGCCTGATCGGCCGACGGCGGTCCGTCGCTGCGCAGCTGCTCCAACAGCAGTCGCAAATGCCCAAGCGGTGTCCGCAGTTCGTGCGACACAGCCGCCAGCAACTCGCGCTGCTCGCGCAGCTGGCGGGCGACCTGACTGGCCATGTCGGCCAGCGTCTCGGCCACCAACTGCACGTCGCGGTGCCAGACCGAGCGCTTGCCGTCAAACGGCGACTGCACGTCCAAGTTGCCCGCGGCAACCGATTCGGCCACGCGCGCCACCTCTTCCAGCGGCAAGGCAATCTGCCGCGCGAACAGGCGCGCCACCACGACTAGCAGCAAAAGCGCAAAGGCGACGCCCACATACAGGCGGGTCTTGTCGCTGCGCGGTACACACAAGTGAATGGTGCCCAGGTCGCGGCCTTGGCGCCGCACGGCGGGCCAGCGATCCAAGCGCTTGGGGCACATGGATCCCGTCGCGTCTACCAAGGTGCCTGCTGTATCGTGCAGTTCCACGCGCATGTGCGATTCGCCGGACAGGGTTTCGATCAGCTCGCGCCGGGCCGCCGGCTCGTCCCAGACCAGCGCCAACTGCTCGACGATCAACCGGTGCACGTTCTCGAAGCGGTGCCCCTGGCCATCCGAGGCCAGGCGGCCCACCATCCAGGCGGCCCCGCCGGCGATCAGCGCCGTCAGCACCATGCTGGCAAACAACCACGCGGTCAGCCGCCGCTGCAGACGCGCGCCCACGTAGCTGCGCAGCCGCTGGTACGGAGTTGTAGGAACTGCTGCGGGCGAGTGGCTGTCCATGGCTACCCGCGCATGTCGCGTGCGAGCACGTAGCCGACGCCGCGGACGGTTTTGATCAACCGCGGGTTGCGGGAGTCATCGCTGAGTTTGTTGCGCAAGTGCGAGATGTGCACGTCGACGGTGCGTTCGCTGACCATCACATCGCTGCGTCCCGCTTCGGTCAGCAGGGCGTCGCGCGGCACCACCCGACCGGCGCGCCGCATCAGGGCCACCAGCAGGTCGAATTCCAGTCCAGTCAGGCCCAGTTGCACGCCATTGCGCAATGCCACCCGCCCGGCCACGTCGGCCACCAGATCGCCCACGACCATGGTCTCGGCCTGCATGTCGGGGCGCGCGCGCCGCAGCACCGCCTTGATGCGGGCAAACAGCTCGCGGGCCGAAAAGGGTTTGGGCACATAGTCATCGGCGCCCAGTTCCAGGCCCACGATGCGGTCCGCCTCGTCGCCGCGCGCGGTCAGCATCAGGATCGGCACCGTCGAACGCGCCCGCAGGCGCCGGCACACTTCCAGGCCGTCCATGCCCGGCATCATCACGTCGAGCAAGACAGCGTCGAAGGAGCGCGATTCGGCCAGGGCCAGACCGCGCGGACCGTCGGCGGCCCAGGTCAGGGTGACGTCTTGTTCGCGGAAGCTTTGGTCGAGCAACTCAGAGAGCTTGGCGTCGTCGTCGATGAGCAGGACTTGCATGGGGCCTCGGTGCTGGCGCGGTCCGGGATTCTACAACGGAGTGCGGCGGGGGGAAGGCGCAAAAGCGGCCCGGTAGTCCTGCTTGCCAGTCGGGGAGAGGATGCTGGAGTTCGGCAGGACTGCCGGGTCGCCGGGTGGCACTGTGACAGCAGTGAGCAAAGCCACGATTACCTGCCTGTGAAGAAGCGCGAAGTAGCGCTACGGGTTGGCCGCAGCGTCCACCTTTGGCGACCGCCCGCGCCGGACTTTGCGCGGCGCGGCTGGCGGCCCAGTTGGCGCAATTTGATCTGCGACTTCATGTGCTTCGGGCTCGCTTGCCGCCGCAGCCGGCGCAGTTGCCGCAGCTGGTTCTGGGCTTTGGCCACCGGCAGGCTCACTGGACTCGGCGGCAAAC
>JACRCU010000026.1 GCA_016218865.1 Deltaproteobacteria bacterium
GAAGGCCCCAACTTCGTGGTGGCCGGCACCGTGTTCGGCGTCCTGGCCGACAAGAACGACTGCGAGTGCAAGTCGGCGATCACCATCCAGATTACCGGCGCCGACAACAAGGTCACCACGCTGACGAGCAACGAGGCCGGCAACTTCTTCCTTGAGAACAAGGACGGCGCCATCAAGTTCCCCTACACCGTGCAGTTGCTCTACAACGGCAAGAAGTACGGCAAGATGGACACCAAGGTCTCCGAAGGGTCGTGCAACACTTGCCACACCGCCGACGGCAAGACCGGCGGGCCGAGCGGCCGAATCATTCCGCTGGAAGAATAGTTCAGCGCAAGCCCCGGCAGCTCGGGCAGAGCAAGTGCCAGAATACTTGCCGCTGGGCCACAGAAACCGCACCATGATGCGCAGAGTCGCCGACGACTGCACACCGTGCGCGGTGGGCGCTGGCGCGGGCGACGGGGGTGCGACATGAAGGTGCTGGTTCTGGCTCCACTCTTGCTGCTGGCAGCGTGTGGCGCAAACCCCAACTCCGGGGGCGGCTACTACGACACGGGGGGACCGGCGCCCGTCTTCGGCACCGATTCGGGCGGGCCGTCGCCACCCAACGACGTCGGCGCCGTCAAACCGGACACCGCCGTGGACAGCGCGTTGAGCGATACCGCGGAATTGGCCGACGTGACCATCATCGGCGAGGACTCCGCCCAGCTCGACAGCGGCGAGCCGGACACGCTGGAAGACACCGCTGACGACGCGCCGACGACGCCGGACGGCGCGGTCGACGCCAAAGCCGACGCCAAAGCCGACACCGCCGATGCCAAGGCCGACACTGCGCCCACGTGCGGCGACAAGAAGTGCGATGTCGCCACCGAGGACTGCGCCAGTTGCCCCAGCGACTGTGGCCAATGCCCCGCCCTGTGCGGCGACGGCAAATGCGACACCAGCGAGACCTGTGGCGACTGCCCCGCCGACTGCTGCGCGCCCAAGTGCGGCAACGGCACCTGCGAGTCGCCCAGCGAAAACTGCAGCAACTGCAACGCCGACTGCGGCAACTGCCCGACCGGCAGCTGCAACACCATCACCTCGCAAGGCTGCAAGACCACTGAGCAATGCTACCTGGGCACCGACATGAAGCCCGTCTGCGGCACACCGGGCACGGTCGCCGCGGGTCTGGCCTGCAACGCGGTGGCCGACTGCGTCAAGGGCTACATCTGCGTCTCGGGCCAGTGCAGCAAGGTCTGCGATACCAAGGACTTGACCCCTGGCTACAGCTGCCCCGGCGGCGGTATCTGCGACGAGCTGAGCGCCAACGGCACCCCGCTCCCCAACAATCTGGGCGTGTGCTTCGGCGGCCAGAGCTGCAACCTGGTCACCAACAGCGGCTGCCCGACCAGCCAAGTCTGCATCTACGGCGGCAACACCAAGGGCTGCGTGATCGGCGGCCAGGGCGGCAGCGGCGCGACTTGCCAGGGCTATGGCGACTGCCTGCCGACCCACATCTGTGTGAACGACGGCAAGACCTCGGCCTGCCGGCAGAAGTGTGCCACGACCGGCACGGTCAAGTGCAGCAGCGGCCAGTGCATGGGTCTGACCACCGGCAACCCGCCCAAGACCGCACCGGACTCGCTGGGCGGCTGTTTCTAGCGCACGGTCACCAACTTACAGTGTCTACGGCGAGCCGAAGAAGCGCATCACCACCGCGCCCGCGACACTGACCACCAAGAGCACAATCAGCCAGGTCAGGCGGCGGCGGCGACGCGCGTCGGCATCGCGGGTCAGCCAGGCCAGCTGATCGGTGCGGTCGTACACGTGCGGCTTGGGCAGGTCGGGCACGCGGGTGAACAGCAGGCCGATGCGGCGGCTGACGGGCATGCGCAGGTTGACGGCCCAGCCATTGGCTTCGAGCAGCAAGCTCATGTCGCGGCGCCGCAATTTCAGCCAGCCCAGCAGCGCCGACAGGCCCGCCACCGCGGCGAAGATGCCGGCGATGCCCAGCCAGCCGCGCAGCGTCGACAGGGCCGCGAGCACGCTGGCGAGCAGGGCGCCCACACCGGCCAGGGCCATGCCACCGCCAATGATGAGCGAATTGACGTTCAACCCTTCGGACTTGGGCGCCTCTTTGCCGTCCTTGCCCTTGGCGTCGACCGGCTTGGCGGCGTCCTTGTCCTTGACCTTGGCGGGGTCTTTGGCGGCTTCGGCCGTCTGCAGCGCCTGCTTCTCGGCCGCGGCGTGGGCGGCCTTCTCTTGGGCATCGCGCTGCGAGCCGAGCCATGCCTCCACGCGCTGCGAGATCATCTGGCCGGCCCGCCGAAATGGCGCCAGCGCCGCTTCCTTGATCGAGATCGGGTGCTCGATCAGGTCGATGACCACCGCATCGAACTGCTTGCCCTGGTTGTCGATGAACATGCCGCGCTTGCCGATGCGCAGCCGCCCGCGCTCGCCCGAGGTCACCGGCGCGGCCAGGGTCAGCACCGGCGCCGTGCCTTCGCGCTCGTAGACCGCGGCGTAGACCAGGTACAGCAGGCCGAGGTTGGCCACCTCTTTGTGGGCCTTGGCGTCGCGCACCTTGATGCAGAAGTCCAGGCGGCGGCCGTCGATCACCAGCGAGCCGATGTCCAGCAGGGCCGTGCGGCCGCGGTCGTAGATCGACGAGAAATTCACAAAGTTGTTGACCAGTTCAATGACCCACCGATGGCACAGCACCAGCTTCTCTAGCTGCCCCAGCATCGCGATCGCCAACGACGCGGCCGCATCCCGCTCGGCAAACTGCCGCAGCTCGTCCAGGCCGGGGTTGACCAGCAGCTCTTCGACGGCGGCCACTCCCAGGGCGGCAAATTGGCCGGGCGGCTGGGCTGCCTGCCAGTTGGCGAGGGGCTGCAACAGCGCATCAATCTTCTCGAAATCTGCACGCGACACCCGAACGTGGCGGTCGCCCAACAGGGGGTCCAGCGCCAAACGCCGCCAGTCGGCCACCGCGGCGGCCCAGACCGCGTTCAGCGGCCCCTGCAGGTCCAATTCGGCGGAAGGGTGCACCGCAGCCAGGGGTGCAGCGGTCAGTTCGCCCTGCAAATCCGAACCTTGTGCAAGTGCGGCCGCCAGCCGCTCGGGCAGCACCATCGGGCGCGGCGCATCGAGACCGGCGGCGCGGTGGGCATCGCACGCCAGGAACCACGCCGCCAGCTGCGCCTTGAGCGCTTGGTGGGCCTGGAGCGCCGCGAGCGGATCGGCAAGCTTGGCCGGGAACGTCGCCAGGACGCCCGCCAGCTGCGCCTGCCACTCCAGCCACGCCTTGCCATCGGTGGCCAAGCGATCGAGTTCGGCGATTCCGATGCCGGCGTGACCACTGACGTCGGCGCGGGTGCCGACGCAGGCGCCGACCGCGCGAGCCAGCTCGGCGAGCTCTGGGCTGGCCACCAGTTCGGGCGGCACGATCCCGTCGCCGTTTTCCAGCGTAGCCACATAGGCTTGGCGGTAGGCTTGCACGTCGGCCAAGGTGATCGACGGCTGGCCAGTCCGGTCGAGGTGCAGCAGCACCCGCTCGGCCACCGCCAGCAGCTGCAGACCCAGTTCGTCGCGCTGCAAGTCGGCCAACTGCAGGCGGTCGGTGCGCTCGGCCAAGCGCTCTGGGTTCCGCAGGCGCTCCAGGGTCCACTGGGCCAGCGCCAGAACCTGCTCCACGCGGACGCGACCGGTGCCGTCGCCGTCGGCCTGCCGCAGAAAGGTCGGATCGCACTGCAGGTCGTCGGTCGGCGCGGACACCGCCGCCCACCGCGCCGGGTCGATGCTGGCGACGCGGGCCAAGTCGGCGGCGCTTTGCACGGAAACCTGCCAAATTCCGCCGTAGTTCCGAACGACACTTTGCTGCATGGGGCACTCGGGTCCGACCGCCGGGTCGCGTCAAGGTTAGGCGCAAATCCGCCCTCGGCAAAGGGGGCGGACTTTTTTTGCTCCCCATAGATCCAGACCCAACCCGGCGCGTCCCAGGGTTGGCGCAGTGGCCACTGGTGATGGGAGGCAGCAATGCGGCAGACGAATGGCAAGCTTGGCACGGTGACCGCGGCGGTGGCGGCGGCGATGGCGTTCGGTCTGTTGAATGCGCCGCCGCTGGATGCTGGCGACGACGCGGCGGGCAAGGACGAGAAGGCGCGCCTGGCGGCGGTCACGCCGGAGACCGTGCGCACCCAGGGGCGACTGGTCAAGGATCCACTGTCGCCCTCGGGCTGGTCCGCAGAGATCGAAGTCAACAACCCGGTGGGCGAAGAAGTGGGGCTGGACGTGGAAGTCCGGGTTGCCGAGTCGCAAGGTGGCGGCATGTCGCGCATGCCCGCGATGGCCGTGGTGAAGTTCCACAAGAAGGCCCATTTGGACTTGTTGGCGGGCGCGCAGGTCAAGCAGCGCGTGCCGATTCCCAAGGGTACGCTGAGCCAGAAGGGCGGCAAGGTGCTGCGGCCGGTGACGGTGCGGGTGGCGGTCGAGCGTTTGCGGCGCGCCGACGGCACCATGGTCGCGGCCAAGGTGCGGCCAGACCGCGCTGGGCAGCCGGTGTTCCTGGGCCCGGACAGCGATTTCGAGGGCGCGCTGGGCGAACCACCCGCGCCGCAGGCCGCGAACCAAGCGCCCATGGTGGCCAAGCGCGCGGAGTAGCCAGGGCCAGTCCGAGCGCGACACCCGGCACGGCTTGCCAGCCCTTCGCCGGCAGAGCAACATCTCGCCTGGACCTTCAAGGACTTTGCGATGCCGCGCTGGGCCGCGATTGCCGTGGGACTGGTGCTGGGGGCGGCGGCGGCGCTGCTGATCAGCAACCGGCCAGAAACACGCCAGGCCGCTGGGCCGCGCCCGACCCAAGCCGTGTCCGAAGTGGACGGCAGTCTGGCCGCGGTCTGGTTGCAGTACAGCGCCGCGGCCGAAGCGGTGGTGGGCACCGCGCAGCTCGACTTCTTGGCGGGTTTGCCGCCCGGCACCGCCTCGCTATGGACGGTGGCGCGCGGCGACGAATCGACCCGCCTCGCGGCCTTCTTGCGGCGGGCTGGCGATGCCGCGGCGCGGGCGACGGTAGTCGAGGTACCCGGACCGCTGACGCCTTGGACCCGCGACCGGGCGTTGGCGTTGGCCCGCGACGGGCAACTGCTGCTGCTGGTTCCCCCGGATCCGGGCGAAAGTTGGCCAGAACGACAGGGCGACTGGCACGCCGCGCAGTGGCTGGCCTCGGCGCGGCCTGGCACTAAAGTCCTGGAACTGCCTATCGATTTCGATGCCGGCGACCTAATCCTGAGCGACGAGGTGACGCTGTTCGACGCCAACCTGCTGGCCAAGAACCGCGGGCGCGGATTCGCCAGCATGGCCGATCTGGCCAAGGCGGTGGCCAGCTGGACTGGGCGGCCGGCGCTGGGTCTGGGCGAAAACGAAGGCGACGTGCCGCGTTACCACATGGCGATGTACGTGTTGCCGCTGGGAGGCCGGCGGGCGCTGGTGGGCGATCCGACTTTGGCGCGGGCCATCACCGGCCCCGGCTGGCAGCCCGGCGACCGTTCGCCGGACGACGACCGGCTGCTGCTGGCCGACGACAGCACGGCCACCCAGGCCCGCTTTGACCGTGCTGCCGCCGACGTGCGCGCGCGCGGCTGGAGCGTGGTGCGCATACCGGCGGTGCAGTTCGACGACCGCACCTACTTGACCTACACCAATGCCGTGGTCGAGGCCGGCCCGCGCGGGCGACGCGTGTACCTGCCGCACTATGCCGGCAGCGACGGGGACCCCGGCAGCCCCCTGGCTCGTCTGGATGCGGCCGGGCGAGCGGCCTGGCAGCAGGCTGGCTATGCGGTCGTGCCGATCCGGGTCGCCGGCGTGTGGAGGCATCACGGCACGATTGGCTGCCTCGTCAACGTGTTGTGGCGCGGCGCGGAGGCACCGGTCCAGGCCAGAGCGCACTGAGCCAACAGTGGCCCAAGTGGGGCCCGCCTGCCCGGCGACGCAGTCGGAATCGCGGCTTGGGCACCTTGCCGGCGGCTGCGGCTGCGATTCTTGTGTCCCCGCCACGGTCTGGGTAGCATGGCAGGTGCGGCAGGCGGCACGGGCGCAGGGCGCGCGGGCGAGGTCAGTTCGCGAGGCCAGTGCTGGTGGCCGGCACCGTCGGGGTCCTTCCTTGAAGTACATGTCTGTGATTCAGCACTTGGTAGGCGCGGCAGCGGCGGCGGCCCTGCTCGCCAGTTGCGGCGAAAACGTGGTCACTACCGGCGGCACCACCGTCAGCGACGCCAAGGCGGACCAGCAAGTGGTGGACCTGCCGCTGGCGGCCAGCGTCGATCAGGCGGCCTGGCAATGCCCCGGCGGGTACGGCTGCCCTTGCGACAGCGACGGCGCTTGCGCCGCGTCGGGTCTATGCGTGACCGGCGGCAGCGGCAGCCTGGGTGGCGGGGCGCCGCACTGCGCCGTGCCCTGTGCCGAGGGCTATTGTGCGGCCGGCGAGGTGTGCCGACCGCTGCCGGGCGCCAAGGGCGGCGAGTGGTGGTGCGTGGCCAGCGGCGGCAATCTGTGCGATCCGTGCAGCAAATCCGAGGACTGCGCCGCACCTGGCCACAGCGGGGCGCGCTGCGTCGACTACGGCAGCGAGGGTCGCTTTTGCGGGGTGGCGTGCCAAGGCGATGCCGATTGCGGCGCCGGCTACCACTGTGGCCAAGCCACGACCGTGGAAGGCCACACCAGCATGCAGTGCCTGAAGAACGGCGCCAAGCCCGAGCAACTCGGCGTGTGCGAGTGCAGCAGCCGGGCCAAGGCGCAGAAGCTGGAGACGGTCTGCGGCAAGGGCAACTGCCAAGGCAAGCGCAGCTGCGGCGAAACGGGCCTGTCGACTTGCTCGGCACCGGCGCCCGCGAGCGAGGTGTGCAACGGCCAGGACGACGACTGCGATGGCCAGACCGACGAGTCGTCGTGCAGCGACAACAACCCTTGCACCACAGACAGTTGCGACCCAGCCAAGGGCTGCAGCCACGGCCCGGCCGACGGAGCGCCGTGCTCGGACAAGAATGCCTGCACCGACGGCGACCTGTGCGACGGCGGCAGCTGCAAAGCCGGCGCGGCCGTCGAGTGCGGCGACAGCAATCCGTGCACCACCGAATCGTGTGACCCCGTCAAGGGTTGCCAGACCAAGTTCGCCGACGCGACGGTCTGCGACGACGGCAACCCTTGCACCAAGGACGACGCCTGCAAGGACGGCAGCTGCAAGCCGGGAGCGCAGCTGATTTGCGACGACAAGAACCCTTGCACTGCCGATAGTTGCGCCGATGGAACGTGCACCTCGACCCCAGTGAACGGCGCGCCCTGCAACGACGACAGCGCCTGCACCGGCGCGGACACTTGCGC
>JACRCU010000213.1 GCA_016218865.1 Deltaproteobacteria bacterium
ATCCGCCAGCGGATGCGCCCGCACGCGGCCCGAGACCCCAACGGCGCGCTCGACCAGGGTGTACCAGGGCTCCAGGTCGTCGTAGGCGATCGGCCAGTCGGCCACCGTCGCGCCGTCGATGGGTCCAAACTCGCTGAGAAGTCGGAAGTCTTCGGGCTTGAGCCGGTGGAAGAAGCCGCTCATCAGGTTGCTGGCGCCGCCGACCAGGCTGCCGTTCCAGAAGTCCCAGCCGGTGCCCTCGGTGGTCTCGGCCTGCCAACCCTCGTCGGCATCAAAGGTTTCGACCACGTGCGGTTCGCGACGGCGGTCGGGGGCATAGGCGCTGCGGCGAGCGGTCGCCACCTCGTCTTTGAAAAAGTCGCCGTCGCGCAACCACGGGCCCTTTTCCAGCACGACGACACTGGCCCCGGCCTGGGCCAAGGCGCTCGCCACGCTGCCGCCGCCCGCGCCGCTGCCGATCACGCAGACGTCGAATTCGGCGCTCATGCGGCCCCTTGGAACCACGGTTGCGGCGGCTGCGGCAGCGCCGGCTCAAGGCCCAGCCAGCGCCAGCCAGCCCCGTTGCGGTTGCCACCATACACCGGGTCGGTCAGCAGGGCTTCCAGGGTACAGACCACCACCACGCCGAACTGCTCGGCCGCTTCGGGGTCGCTCAACAGTTTTTCAATAATATCAGCTTGGTTCTTGGCTGCGAGCGCCGCAAAGGATGGCCCGCCGGTCTGTCGCGCGCCCCGCTCCAGCGCCAGCAACAGTCCTTGCAGCGACTCCAGGTCGTCGGGCTCCAGGCGCGGATCGGCCAGCGCCTGGCGCACGTACTGGGTAGCGCCGATCTCGGCGGCGCCCGGAACCTCAGCTTCACTTGGCAGAATCAGGGCTTGAACGGCGGCCAGGTCCAGCCACTGGCCCGCCGTCAGGGGGTCCTCCGCGGCGCTGCGGTGGTGCTGGAGGCGGACCCCGGCGGCAACCGCGGCCGCCAGCGAGGCGAGTGCCGCGCCCTGGGCGAGGAGGTCTCGCAACAAGGCGCGGCGACTCACCTGGACTGGCTGGTCTGCGGGTCGAGTTTGCGCGAGAGTGGCCATGGTTGCATCCCATGGAAAGAGGCTGGCGCCCTTGGCGTGCCGCGGGCCAGATGTCTTCCCGCCACCGCTACCGGCGGCCCTCCCTGCCAACCCAGCAGCCCAAGGCTCTACTTGGCGCCGCAGCTCTTGTCGCCGCCCTTGGGAGCGTCGCCCTTCTTGTCGCCACCGCAGCTTTTGGCGCCGTCTTTCTTGGCGCCGTCCTTCTTGGCGTCGCCCTTCTTGTCGGCGCCGCAGCCCTTGGCCCCGTCGCAAGCGTGCTCGGCGCCACAGCTTTTGGCGCCGCCCTTCTTGTCGCCCTTCTTGGCGTCCTTGTCCGCCTTCTTGGCGGCGGCGTCTTTGGCCGCGGGCGCCTCGCCAGCCGACGCGGACACCGCCACCGCGGCAAAGCTGAGGGAAAGCGCGGCAATCGCGGCCAAAATCATGTTCTTGTTCATACTGATGTGCTCCGTGCGCCGCTCAGGCGCATCGCCAGAAACCTGTGCTTGCTAGCGGCAGCCACCCGCCCTGAGTAACCGCCGGCGCAAAGTATAGGCAATCCGCTGCCGCCTGACACCCCGCGGGGCAGAAGTCGGGCCGGCAATGGGACAAATGCGGCCGCCCCGCCGCAGCCCGCGTGTCTTTTGGGCTTGACGCTCCCGGCGGCGCAGCGCAAAGTCGGCGCGCGCGGGCGGTTGCCGCGCCACGGAATCGCCATGTTGCCGTCTGCCTGCCTCCGTCCCGCCCGCCGCGTCAGCCTTTGCGGCGCGATGCTCGCGGTCTCGCTGTTCGCCTCCGCCGCCGTCGCCGCCCCCCGCTGGGTACGCGTCTCGTTGCCCGGCAGCGACGCCGCTTCCAGCATGGCGGTGGCCTGGAACAGCGACAGCGCCAGCGACCCCACCACGGTGGAATACGGCACCAGCCAGAGCAAGCTGGACCAGACCGCCAGCGGCACCTCATTTGCCGCTAAGGGCAAGCTCGGCACCGGCCACGAAGTGACGCTCACCGGCCTGAGTCCGGATACCACCTACTACTACCGCGTCGGTGGCGCCGGCTCGTGGAGCGCCATCCATCACTTCACGACTGGCCCCAAAACCTGCGGTTCTTTCTCGTTCATCGCCAGCGGCGACCACCGCAGCGACGACTCCGCCGGACCGAACCCCAAATGGGAGAGCATCCTGGGCGAAATGACCGCCAGCGGCGCCCGCTTCATCCTGGAAACCGGTGATCTGGTGCGCGACGGCAGCGACCTCAACCAGTGGTGGAACCACATGGAAATGGGCGCCAAGCACATGGGCGAAATCGCGCTCATGCCGTCGTTTGGCAACCACGACTCGGACGACGTGAAGGGCGCGGCGGCGGCCTACAACCAGATTTTTGCCCTGCCCAGCAACGATGCCAGCAAAACCGAGGATTTCTACGCATTTACCTATGGCAACGCCATCTTCGTCGCGCTGTCGACCGCCACCTTCGACGACGCCGCCGGCTTTGCCCAGCAGGCGCAATGGCTGGACCAAGTGCTGGCGCAGAATGCGGACAAGACCTGGAAAATCGTGTACTTCCATCACCCGATTCTGACCAGCTACGTCGACCTCAAGTTCATCGACCTGAACCACCCCGCCAACGAAAAGGGCCAAGCCGCCGCCTTCGTGCCCGTGTTCGACAAGCACCACGTCGACATCGTCTTTGCCGGCCACAACCACTTCTACGAGCGCTTCGCCCCCACCAAGAACGGCAAGCAGGTCGGCAGCCCGGCCGACGGCACTGTGTACGTCACCACGGGCGGCGCTGGCGCCTTCACGTACGACACCATCGACGTTTTCGGCTTCAAGATCGAGCCGATGAAGGTCATCTGCGGCGAGGGCGTCCTCGGTTTCACGGGCAAGGCACCGGGCAGTCAGATCTGCACCGGCAAGCACCACTATGTCAGTGTTACGATTGATAAAAACCTGCTGAAGGCCACCGTGTACGCCACCGCGGCGCAGAACCTGAGCACCAACGACGGTAACAAGGGTGTCATCGAGACCTGGCAGATTCAGAAAGCCCCTTTGCCACCAAGCGCTTGTGGAACATCGGGCGACGCCGACGCCGGGTCGTCCGACGCGGGCGCCGCGGACGCGGGCTCGGCTGACGCCGGCACCAGCGACACGGTCGCCGCCGACGCCGGCCCGAGCGACATCGCCGCCAGCGACAGCGGACCGGCCGACACCGGTGCCCCGGACACCGCCAGTGCCGATGTCGGCGGCGATCTGCAAGCTCCCGACAGCAGCGAACCGGCCGACACCCAGACCGATGCGGCGACACCCGACGACAGCGCCAACAGCGGCACCGACGTGGCCGTCGCCACGGATTCGGCTGTCGTAGCAGACACTTCGGGCGGCAACGGTGCACCGCTCGGCGGGGCCGATACCGGCGGCACCGGTGCCACCAAGGCGACGCCGGCCGCCAACCCCAGCGGCTGCAGTGCCAATCCGTCGAGCCAGGGCGGACTTGCATGGCTCGCCCTGGCCGGGGCCGCCTTCGCCGTCTGGCGGCGCCGCGACCGCGACCGCCCGGCCCGGTGATCGCCGCAATCGAGCGCCGTCCGGCGGGTTTCGCCGCGGGCGGGCAGGTTTGACACGCTGCCGCCAATTGCCCACGATGCCGCATCCGGCGCGCTCGAGCGCGAACGGAGGCACCATGCACACCAGCCGTCCGTCGCTTTGGATCCCGACAGTGCCCGCCTTTGCGACTCTGGCAAAGGTGTGGGTTGCGCTGGTCGTCGGCCTTTTGGTCGCGGCCTGTGGCAGCGCCAGCGCAGGTGGAGGCTACGCCCTTCCCGGTGTCGACGTGGCTGGCGGCGATGGGGCGATCGGCAAGGACGCCAACCCGACCGAGACGGCGTCGCCCGACGCGACCGCCACCGTCGCCGACCCGGCCGCAGACGCTATCGTTGACGCTGGACCCAGCAATACTGCTCCAACATTTGACGATCTGTCGGTACTGTCCCTGGACCAGGGCAGTTCCACCACACTGAACGTCGCGCCGTTCCTGCACGACGCCCAGGATCCCGTCGCGAAGCTGAAGCTCAGCTGGAGCGCCAAGCACGTCGCCTTGAAGGACCCAGGCGACCACAAGCTGTACGTGGTGGCACCCACCACCTGGACCGGCACCGAGCCCATCGAGCTGACGGTGACGGACACCGCCGGCGCGACGGCGGCCACGATGCTGACGGTGGTGGTCAAGCCCGTGACAGTGCCACAGCCGGTTCCCACCGAATGCGGCAAGCACACGTTCACGTACAAGGCTGGCGCGGGCAGCCACACAGTGCTCTTGTCGGGGTCGTTCAACGGCTGGGCCAACACCGCCGACAAGGCCGACGCTATGACGGACCCGGGCAGCACCGGCACCTACGCGGTGGTCAAG
>JACRCU010000021.1 GCA_016218865.1 Deltaproteobacteria bacterium
CCGATCAGAAACCTGAATCCAACGGTACACGTCGCGGCGGGTCGCGGCAGCGCCCGCTTGCGACCCACCCAGCATCATTGAGTTTTCGTCAGACCGCGTTTCCGTTGCTCGGGGCCTCGGAGGTTTCTGATTGACGTTCTATGCTCCCGGCGATTGCGCCGGACCCTGCAGGATCTTCAGGATCACCGCGAACAACTCCGCGGGTTCGACCGGCTTGGCCACGAAGTCGGTCATGCCCGCCGCCAGGCAGCGCGACCGGTCCTCGGGATACGCCGCGGCCGTCAACGCCACGATGGGCACTGCGGCCCCCGCGGGCAGCTGGCGAATGCGCTGAGTGGCCTGCAACCCGTCGACCACCGGCATGTGGACGTCCATCAGGATCAAGTCGTAGGGGCCCGCCTCGGCCTTGGCGATGGCATCTTGGCCGTCGACCGCCGCGTCGACCTGCAAACCGGCGGCCTGCAAGTACAGAACCGTGGCCTCGCGGTTGATGGCGTCGTCTTCCACCAGCAGGACTCTCCGTCCCGTGGCATACGCGCGCAAATCGACAATGGCCGGGTGGGCCTGCGAGGTCGTTGTTTGCGTATGGCGGGGCGACGGCAACTGCAGGCGGGCCGTGAACCAGAACGTGCTGCCCTCGCCAAGTCGGCTCTCGCTGCCGGCATCGCCGCCCATGGCTTGCGCCAACTTGCGCGTGAGCGCCAGCCCAAGCCCGGTCCCGCCGTAGCGCCGGGTAGGCGAATTGTCCGCTTGCTCGAAGGCCGAGAACAGCCGCGGCATGGCTGTCGCCGCGATGCCAACCCCGGTGTCGCGCACGGCAAACCGCAGAGTCAGCCCGGCGTTCGAACGATCGCTTGCCGTCACCGTGACCTGGATGTCGCCCTGTTCGGTGAACTTGACCGCATTGGCCAGGTAGTTGAGCAACGCCTGGCGCAGGCGCGTGGCATCGCCCACCACGATGCGGTCGGCCACGGCGCAGTCCACGTGCACCGCCAGCCGCTTGGCCTGGGCCCGCGGCAGCACCATCGCCACCGTCTCGTCGAGCCACTCGTGCACATCAAAGGGAGCCTCGGCCAGGGTGAGCTTGCCGGCCTCGATGCGCGACAGCTCCAGGATGGCGTCGATCACGCTGAGAAGATGCCGACCTGCCGTCTCCAGCTTGTCCAAGAAATCGCTCTGGCGGACCGTCAGCCCGTCGCGGCGAATCAGGTGGGCCATGCCCGCAATGGCGTTGAGCGGAGTGCGGATTTCGTGGCTCATGTTGGCCAAGAATGCGCTTTTGGCCACGCTGGCAGCCTCCGCGCGGTCGCGCGCCTGGGCCAACTCGACGGTGCGCTCGTCGACCAGACGCTCCAGCTCGCGCTCGGCGCGGAACTGGACCGACACGTCTTCTTGAATCAGGATGACTTCGCGCACGCGCCCATTTTCGTCGCACGACGGGAACAGCACCGTGCGCACCTGGAGCTTGCCTGACGGCCCCCGGACGCTGGGCGTGGCCGCGCGGTCGTACTCGACGACGACTGGCTCACTGTGCGACCCGGCAAACACGGCATCGATGATGGGGGCGACCCCCATGGCCAACAACTGCGGGTCGGTGCGCACGTTGTAATCCGCCAGGGCCGCCAGCGGTACGCCCCACAACGCCTCCCAAGCGCGATTGACACGCACCGTGCGGCCGTCTGGGGCCAGGATCTGCACGGCCACGGGCGCTTGCTCCATCAACTCGCGGAAACGCCGCTCGGATTCGCGCAGGTCCTGCTCCATCTGCTTGTAGGGTGTCACGTCAGTGTGGACACCCACCAGGCGCAAGGCGTTGCCCTGGGCGTCGCGCTCGGTCACGCGGCCGATCGACCGAATCCACAGCCAACTGCCGTCGGCGGTGCAGCGCCGGTACTCGGCGACGGCCGGGTGGTCCTGCGTCAAAGCCCGCTTGAGCAAGGCCAGCACCTGCGCCCGATCGTCCGGATGCATGGCATTGGCCCAGGTTTCCACGTCGGTTAGGGTGTCTTGCGGTGGGTAGCCGAGCATCGCGCGGTATTCGGAGCCGGTGCGGATGGTCCCCGTCGGCACATCGAACTCGAACCAACCCTGGCGGCTGACTTGCAGTGCTGTCCGCAGTCGCTCTTCGCTGAGCCGCAGCGTCTGTTCGGCCTGTTTGCGGTCCGTAATGTCCTGGATCACCCCGCAGGCTCGCTGCGGCGTTCCGTCGGCGGCGTACGTGAACCCACCGTAGCCCACCATCCAAGGCGTCTGGCCGTCTGCCTGGGGCAAGCGGAACTCGCACTCGAACTTGCGATGCTCGGCAAGGGCGGCGTCCCAAGCGCGGCGGAAAGTGGCCCCGTCTTCGGGATGCATGCGATTGGTGAAGTCGGCCAGCGTGGCCGCTGCGGGCCACCCGCCCAGCAAGTCCGCGAGCCCGCGGGAGCAGTGCCAGCGGCCGCTGGCCAATTCGCAGTCCCAGACCCACAGGTTGCCGGCAGCCAAAGCCAGATGCAGGCTAACGTTCTCGTCCAACCTCTCGCCCTCGCTTAGGCTGCCGCGGTCTGCCATGGCTCACCTCGGACCTTGCGGCCGGAACTCCAACCTGTGCCGGCCTGTGGCGGGCACCAGCATCCCTCACTGCCCAGACGTCGTCAAAGCGGCCCAGGAACAGTGGTCACGCGGCGCAGCTTCTGTGTTGAGCAATGGGTGTTGCGCAGTGTATTGTATTTGCATGTCATTTCGCGTCCGCCGGCTTCCTCGCTGGCCGCCGCGCTAGGGCGCAGGTCCGCGCCCCGTGGCGATCCTGTGAAGATTCTGAATTTACCGGGAGCGGCCGCTCGCCGCCGGCCTGGTCCGCCGCAAGGGGGGGCATCCTCTTCGCGGGGCGGGCGAGCCGCCTTGTCCGCCGCGCACGTCAACTTCTCCAAGAGTTTCCATAATTCAGCGACGGCCGGCCGGGCGCGCGCGGCCCCGCTGACCACGTTGACCGCGTTCGTGGCCCGCCTACCTTGCAGGCAGCGATGGGCGGGGTAGAGCGGGGTTGCGATGCGGTTCGCGCTTGGCCAAGTCGTGCCGGCACTTGTTTGGCTTCTTGCTTGGCCGTGGGGTGCGGTGGCCGCGGTCGCCGCGGAGCCCCCGGGCTCGCTGCGCGGTACCGTGCGACTGGCCCGGCAGGCGGTGGTGGGGGCCCAGGTGACGGGGCTGGCGGCGCCCACGGGCCAGACTGCACCACCGCTCGTCCACACCGATGCCGACGGTGCCTTCGCGATGGCCTTGCCCGCAACCGCCACCTGGCTGCGCGCCACGGCGGAGCTGCGCGATCGCGACGGCTTCGTCCACCTGCTGCGGTCGCCGCCCGTGCCCGTAGGCGGTGGGGCCCGCGGGCTGGAATTGTCCGAAGAATTGCAGGGTCGCGGGTGGGTGCCGCTGACCAAGAGCACCGCGGCCACCTTGCTGGCGGCTCTGGCTCCGGCCTCGGCTGCCGAGCAAGCCGAAGCGGAACGCTTGGTTGCTGGGGCGTTCGCGACCGGACCCCTGGCCGACGCGGACAAGGCCCGGTGGGCCGCGGATCGCCGCGAATTGGGCGTGCAACGCTTTGCCGCCCAGCTCGCCGCCGCGCGCGCCAGTGGCCTGGCAGACGACACCATGCGTGTGGCCAAGGTCATGGAATTGCGGGGCCGCGAAGCTGGGGTGGCTTCGCTCGCCTGGCTCGGCACGCAGGCCCAGGCCACGCTGCACGCAGAGGCCGGCGAGTGGGGGGCCGCGCTGGCCACCGGTAGGCGCCTGCTGGACCATGCCCAAGCCGAGCACGCCGCGGCCGTCCGTCCCGGCGACCGGCAGCGGGCTACCGTTTGGATTGCGCGCAGTTTGGGCCTGCTTTCGGCTGCCCAGCTGGCGCACGGCGAGCCCGGTTGGTCCGTGCAGAGCGCCGTATCGGCGGCCGAGCACTGGCGCGATGCGGGTCTGGCGCCGGCAGGTGCCGCCGACCTGCTGCGGGCCGGCCAGATCCAGCAGCGCGCGGGAGCGCCGGTGGCGGCGGCCGCGGCACTGCGGGCTGCTGCGCAACTCGCCCAACTGGCGGGCGACGACGCCCGCGACGGTCTGGCCTGCGCTGGTCTCGCCGCTGTGACCCGCGGCGGCGAGCAGCTAACTTGGTTCGACCGGGCCGAGAAGGCCTTGCGGTCCGCCGCGCTGCTTGCCGAGCTGGCGCAATTGCTGCTGGAGCGCGCCGCGGTCGAGGCCGCCGCCCTGCGTTGGGAGCGGGCTGCCCGCGTCGGCGAGGCGGCCGTCGCGGTGCTGCGCGGCCTGCCGGCCGGAGAGCGCGACGCTTCGCTGGCGCAAGCGCTGGGAGCCCATGGGCTGGGTCGGGTACACCTGGCGCTCGGTCAGCCGGCCAAGGCGGTTGCCGTGCTGCGCGAGGCGGCCGGGCTCCGTGCTGGGCAACCTCTACTCCAGGCAGAGGATTTGGCGATGCTGGGCGCGGCGTGCCAGGCGACCGGCCAGCTGGACGAGGCCGCGGCAGCGGCTACCGCGGCGGCTCAGGGCTTTGCCCGCGAGCCCGAGCGCAGCGGCGATGCCGTGGATGCCTGGCTGGCGGCCGCCACGGCGCGCGCCCGCCAACCGCGCGTCGACTTCGACCTGTTCTTTGCGGCGTGTGAAGCGGGCGCCCAGCTGGCGTCGGCGGCGGCCCCGGGCAAGCTAGGGCAAATCCTGCCGCTTTTGGCCGGCACCCTGAGCGAGCGCGGGCGCCACCGCATCGATCTGTTGGAGCGGGCCGCCAGCATGGGGGCGTTGGCACTGCAGCGGCTCGACCCTGTGCGCGACCGCACAGCCTGGCCCGAGGTGCTGCAAGCCACTATGCTCGCTAGTGATTCCGCAGCGGCAGCGGCGCGCGAGGCCGGCGATCTGGCGCGCGCCTTGGCCCTTGGCCGGCGCCACTTGGCCTTGGCGCGGCAGTACTGGTCGCCAGCGCATGTGGATGCCGCCTTCGAGGCCGTCTACCTGGCCGCGGCCTTGGCGGGGCGACACGTGGAGGCCGCCGCGACCCTGCGCGAGCATTTGGAGGCGCTTGCCCAGCCCGACATGCAGCGGGCGCTGGCTGCGGTCCACACCGGGAAGCCGCCGGCCAGTGCCTGTGGCGGATACGAGGCGCGCCACGGGGGCACCTGGGTCAAACTGGGCGACCAACTGCGCTGGCAAGCCCGGCCAACCGACGCAGCCGCGGCCTACCGAGCTGCGGCAGTCGCGCTCAGCCCGGGCGGTTGCCGCGATGCCAAGGCGGCGGCACTGGTGGCGTTGGTGCAAGCCCACCTTGCCGCCCGCGACGTGGCCGCGGCCCGGGCCGCCACTGCCGAAGTGGCCGCCTTGGCCCGCGACAGCGACGGGCGCCTGCTGGCAGACACCTTGCAAGCGCAGATCGACGCGGAATTCGCCGACTCGCTGGCCGAGGTGGCGCGCATCCGCGCGCGGGCCGAGGCCGTGCAGCGGCAGTTGACGGCGCGACCGCGGGCGGCGACTGCGGTGGCGGCGGCAGCCCGTCGGCTGGCGGGGCGCATTGCGGGCAGCGTCCTCGACGTCACCGGGCCTCCGGTTGCAGCGCTGGCGGCCTACCGGTCCGCGCTGGCTGGGGCACCCGATGCCGAGCGGGGCGCCGGCCTGTGGCTGGTGGCCCGCACCAGCTTGCGCCTGGGGCGCCACCAAGAAGCCCTAGAAACCTTGCGCACTTTGGCGCGGAGTGATCACTTGACGGCGCGGGCCACCTTGGCCCAGCGCCTCGCCGTCCAGCTGGCCTTGGCTCGCCTGGAGCGGTCCCTGGAGCACCGCCCCCAAGCGGACCAGGCCGAAGTCCTGGCCGGGCGCTGGGCGGCGCAAGTGGCCGAGCTGGCCGAGCCGACCGAGCAGGAGCAACTGGCGCTGGCCGAGTGGCGCTTGCGCCAAGGGCAAGATGCGCTGGCGGCCGGCCAATTGGCCACCGCTGTTCGGGAGTTGCAGCAGTCGCAAACCGTCCTGGCGCGGCTGGGCGGGCCGGCGCGACAGGCCGAGGCCGCGGTGTGGGACGCCGGTGGCCGTGTGCGCCTGGCGCG
>JACRCU010000210.1 GCA_016218865.1 Deltaproteobacteria bacterium
AACAGCTCGCCAGGCGGCCTGCGCGGTGCTGGGTATTTGGGCGGCGGACCACCAGTGTGAACGCGTACTTGGCCGTAACTCCACCAGTTGCGCCCGTTCGTGCTGCACGACGCGGCAGCTGGGGTTGCTGGATGCTCGGACATGGACCGCGCCATGGGCGGCCGGGCAGGGCAGGTAGACGCTGGTTGGCGCTGGGTGGTCGCGAAAACCCTTTGTACCAAACCTGGTTGTGCCCCCTCAGCGCCAAGAAGCGCGTACGAACTCGGTGTCGCGTTCTGGGTACCGGCGTTCGCCGGAATGACGCCGGGAGGGGAACTGCCTTGGAAGCTTGGGGAAACACGGAGATTGTGTGTGGCGGCCCCGGTCGTGCACGCGCCAGCAGTCCGCGTCGGCAGTTCGCAGGACAGCCCAAGAATTCAGCGCGGTCACTTGAGTGCCGCGCCCAACCCTCGGCTCCCACACGCCTCGGCGAAAGCCAGAATCCGGCTACTGGAACGCGAATGGCCAAGGAGACCGTCCCGATCCGCGGCTACGTGCAAGACCATGAGGGCGAAACCCGGCCACCGGTACTGCCGACTGCGGCGAGATCGGGTATGTTCGCGGCGTATCCGCTCCGTCACCGTCGCGGTTAATTAGATGTTTCAATGCATTAGCCCATGTTCAACCGGCGGATTCGTGCGCACGCACCCCGTCAATTCCGGATCCAAGCCCACGGCGGTGGGCGCCGCACCTGTAGGCGCGAGTTTACTCGCAGGCTCTCCCCCCTGGCCGCCGCAAACCCGGCTGTGGACTCATCTACCGGCGGTCCCCGATCCGAACCGGCGCCAGCGGCACCCACGCCAGGATCCCACGATTCCGAGCCCAGGACCCCTGCAAGGAATTCCCAGCCCCCCAACTCGGTCCCGCTCCCTCGCGGTCGCGGTTATTTAGGGATGTCAACACGTTGGCCCTGGTTGTAGCCCCAGCCCTGGATCATAATCACCAGTGACAATGATCCCAGCCCGCGCCACTCCTTTACTGCATATCCGCCAAAATCTGCTTGGCCGTCAGCGCCTTGCTATAGATGCGCACGTCGTCCATATAGCCGTTGAGCGGCGCGTAGAACCCGTCGTTGCCGATGTACAGCACCCCCGGTCCACCCTCGGTCGGGCTGCCCAGGTTGTCGGTGTTGACCAGGATGCCATTGATATAAAGCAGTTGCTGGCTGCCGGCGTGGACCGTGGCAAAGTGGGTCCAGGTCGCCACGGGGATCGCCCCGGTGCCGGCCGGCGAGTAGTGGTTGGGGTCGGCCTGGGTACCCATGCAGCTGACCATGTTCATCTGGCCGGGGTAGAAGAATTGCGCCGGCGCGCGCTGGCCGGTGATGCAGCAGTCGCCGCCGGTCGCGTTGCTTTTGTGCAGTGGCGACACCCAGTTGCTTTGCGGGGCGATGACGTAGATCCAGTACTCGATGGTGTAGTCGGCGTTGGCGTTGCCCCAGGCGAACGTGGGCCCGGCGCCCGCGACCTTGGCCATGGCGCCGCCCGAGAAGGCCAGGGCTTTGCCTTTCTTGCCGGCGACATACGGGGCGTTGTGGCTGCCGTCGTGGCCGTTGCCCGAGCTGTCCAGGAACTTGGTCCCGCTGCCCTCGTCAAAGGTGTACCAGGCGATGAGGCCGGATTGCACGCACACGCCGGCTTGGCAGGCCCCGCCGGTGCAGGTGGCGCCGTCGGGCAGGTTCACGTGGCCGCAGCCGGACTTGGCGTCGCAGCTGTCGGTGGTGCAGGCGTTGGCGTCGTCGCACGACACGGACTTGCCCGCGCAGCTGCCGCCGCTGCAGGTGTCGGCGCTGGTGCAGACGGTGTTGTCGTCGCAGGGCAGGGCGTTGGCCAGGCTCTGGCAGCCCTTTTGCGCGTCGCAGAAGTCGGTGGTGCAGAGCTTGCCGTCGTCGCAGGTCACGGTCTTGCCGGCGCAGCTGCCGCCGCTGCAGGTGTCGCCGCTGGTGCAGGCGTTGTTGTCGGTGCAGGTGGCGGAATTGGCAGGGAAGACGCAGCCTTTCTGGCTGTCGCAGGCGTCGTCCGTGCACAGGTTGCCGTCGGCGCAGGCCACCGCGGTGCCGGGCTTGCAGGTGCTGCCGGCGCACGCGTCGCCCAGGGTGCACACGCTGCCGTCGTGGCAGGGGTGGGTGTTCGGGTTGGACTGGCAGCCCTTGGCGGGATCGCAGCTGTCGGCGGTGCAGGCATTGCCGTCGTCGCAGCTTTTTGCGGCGCCCGACAGGCAGTTGCCGCTGCTGCACGTGTCGCTGAGGGTGCAGAGGTTGCCGTCGTCGCACGGCGCGCTGTTGTTCACGAAAACGCAGCCTTTTTGCGGGTCGCAGCTGTCGTCCGTGCACGGGTTGCCGTCACTGCAGGGCACGGCCTTGCCCGGGCTGCAGGCGCCCGCCGCGCACACGTCGCCGCTGGTGCAGGCGTTGCCGTCGTCGCAGCCCTGGGTAGTCGGAGCAAAAACGCAGCCTATGCTGGTGTCGCAGCTGTCGACGGTGCACGGGTTGTCGTCGCTGCACGCCTTGGGCGCGCCCGAGCCGCAGCCGCCGCCCTTGCAGGTGTCGCCCACGCTGCAGCCGTTGCCGTCGTCGCATGGGGCGGTGTTTTGCGTGAACTGGCAGCCACTTTGCGGGTCGCAGCCGTCGTCCGTGCACGGGTTGCCGTCGCTGCAGGCCACCGCCTTGCCCGGGGTGCAGCTGCCGCTGGCGCAGGCGTCGCCCTGGGTGCAGGCGCTGCCGTCGTCGCAGGGCAGGGTGTTGGGCACGTTCTTGCAGCCGGCCGATGGGTCGCAAGTCTCTGTGGTGCAAGGGTTCTGGTCGTCGCAGACCGGCGGGATGCCCGCGCTGCACACGCCGGCCTTGCACACGTCGCCGCTGGTGCAGGCGTTGTTGTCGTCGCACGGCGCGCTGCTGGCGGCAAAGCTGCAGCCGCTCGCGGGGTTGCAGGTGTCGTCGGTGCACGGGTTGCCGTCGTTGCAGGTCGCGGCCGCGCCGCCCTTGCAAGTCCCGGTGCTGTCGCAGGCATCGCCCACGGTGCACGCGTCGCCGTCGTCGCACGGGGCGGTGGCGGGGACCGAAGCGCAGCCCGTGGCCGGCTGGCAGCTGTCCAGCGTGCACGGGTTGCCGTCGCCGCAGTCGACCGGGGCGCCGGGGACGCACTCGCCGCCGGCGCAGGTGTCGCCCTGGGTGCAGGCGTTGTTGTCGCTGCACGGCGCGCTGTTGGCGGTGCCGGTGCAGCCGCTGGCCAGGTCGCAACTGTCGGCGGTGCAAGGGTTGCCGTCGCTGCAGACCGCCGGAGCGCCGCCCACGCAGCTGCCGCCGCTGCAGGTGTCGCCTTGGGTGCAGGCGTCGCCGTCGCTGCAGGCCAGGCTGTTGGCGGTGTGGGTGCAGCCGGCGGACAGGTCGCAGGCGTCGGTGCTGCACGGGTTCTGGTCGTCGCAGCTGGTGGGCGCGCCCGGCAGGCACACGCCATCTTTGCAGGTGTCGCTGGCGGTGCAGGCGTTGCTGTCGCTGCAGGGGGTGCCGTCGGCGGCTTTGCTCAAGACGCACGCGCCCTTTTGGCAGGTCGCCACCTGGCACGGCGCGGCGGGGCAGTCGCTGTCCAGCGTGCACTCGGGCGGCGCGACGTCGGCGCTGCTGTCCTCGGCGGTTGTGTCTTGGGTGTCGGGCGCTTGCGCGTCGCCCTCGGCATCGGCGCTGTCGGCCGCCGCGTCCGTCCCCACATCGACCGCGGTGTCGGGAGTGGCATCGGCTTTGGCATCGATCCCGGCGCTACCGTCGAAGATGGTGGATGTGTCCGTTGCGCTTGCGTCGCCTCCGCTCCCGCTGGTGCCGACCAGCGCGGTGTCGTCGCCGCAGCCCTGGAGCAGGACGAGCCACACCAGGGCGGCAAGGAAAGTCACGGGGATGCGCACGGCCAGAAGTCGGATGGGCAAGGTAGTCATGTCTGCAACGTACCGGCGAATCCCGCCCGGCGCAAGGCGAGCGAGGTTGGCGCGCGCGGTCTGGTTGGAAATCGCTTCCGGCTTGCCTATAGTCGGCCCGCGCGTCCCAGCGCGAGGGGAGGCCCCGTGATCCAACGCCGCAACTACGCCGAAGAGCGCCTGGCCGAAGAGCGCGCCCGGGTGGCCATGCAAGCGGCGCGCGCCCGCCGGCTGCGCTGGACGGTGGCCGCCGCGGGCCTGGTCGTGGTCGCGGGCACCGCTGCCGCCTTGCTGAGTTCCGCCAATTTCGGCTTGGGCAACGCGCTGCGGGCCACCATGGCCGGCGCCGCCAAGCTGCTGCCGCAAACCAGCCAGCCGCTGGTGGACTTGCCGCCTCTGCCGCCGCGGCCGCCGCGCCCTGCCAGCGGACCCGAGGCCTATCGCACCGGCCAGCTGGATCCAAAGGTCCAGCAGATTCCTCCCGAGATTCAGCAGCTTTCTGGCGGCCCTGCACTTCCCTACGTGCAGGCGGTGGCGCGCTTCCTGACCCAGGGCGAAGCCGACGAGTTCTTGAAGGTCAAGCGCTTGCACGACTGGGTGGCGGCGACCATCGCCTACGACGTGGACGGTCTGCGGGGGCGCTCGCCCCGCATGACCGGTCTGGACGAGGTCCTCCGCAGCCGGCGCGCAGTGTGCCAAGGCTATGCGGCGGTGTTCGAGGCGCTCTGCAAGTCCGCGGGCATCGAAGCGCGCATCATCGGCGGCATGGGACGGTCCGCTCCCGGCGACGCCTGGCTGACCGCGTTGGGCCCCGACCAGGCCCACGCCTGGAATGCCGTGCGCATCCAAGGGGCTTGGCATTTGCTCGACGTCACCTGGGATGCCGGGAGCACCAACGACGATGTCTTCGAGTGGGGCTACACCACGGACTACTTGTTCTTGCCGCCCGAGGCCTTCCTGTACACCCACCTGCCCGACGATCCGGCCGACCAGCTGGTGGCGCAGCCCATCACCCAAGTTCAGTTCCTGGCGCGCCCCTTCCTGCGGGGCGAGTTCTACTCGGCCGGGCTGACCTTGGCGACCCCAGTCGAGCAGGTGACGGGCGCCAGCTCGGTGGAGATCCGCCACTGCGAAGACGTCCGCGTGTGGGCCGAACTGACCGACCAGGGCGGCAAGACCCGGATCAAAGGGCAAACGCTGGTCGCCATGGCGCCGGGTGGGGTGGTGGTGCAGGTGCGGCCGGTCCTGGCGCCGGCCACGCTGACCATCTCCGCCGGCCCGTCGGCGGGAGGTCCGGCAGCCGAAGTTGCCGAGATTCGCGTAGCTGCGGGTACCGCGCCGCCCACGCCCCTGGCGCAGGTCTCCAGCACCCTGAGCAGGCTGCGCGGCCAGCTCGCCGAGCCGCTGGACGAGCGCCTGCCCACGGACAAACCCGTGCCTTTCCGCGTGCGCGAGCCCAAGGTCGACGGGGTGTCGGTCGAAAGCGGCGGCAAGTGGACCCCGCTCGCCCGCGACGGAACCAGCCAGGTTTTTGCCGGCGAGGTGATCCTGGTCGCTGGCCCGGTCCGCCTCTACGCCCACGAAAAGCCCGACGATCCGAACTGGACCGTCTTGGCCGAGTACACCGCCAGCGCGGATCCGTAGTCGCCTGCGCAGAATCGGCTGAGCGGATGCGAGGTTTCTAGGTCCGTGGCCCGGTGGTACCTACGGCAGGTTGGGATTGCAGCGCCCTTCCAGCGCCACCCAGGTCGTGCCGCGGCAGGCCATCCGCTCCACGGCCTCGCCATGCAGGTACAGGCACTCGACCCCTAGGCGGCCCCAGCGCTCCAGGCACGCGTCGCCGGCCGCGGGTTGCTGCAGCGGGCAGCCCAGCTCGTCGGCCGCGCGGGATCCGCCCACGCTGGTGCAGACATAGCGGCCCAGGCCCAGGCCGGTACCGTGCAGCGACTGACCCTCCCAGTCGCCGTGATCCGGGCTCCAGGGGGTGCCGCCGCAGTAGGTCAAGTCGCACAGGCAGCTGCCGCCGGGCAGGGTGACGCGGTTGAGCTCGGCTGGACCCGTTGCGGCCATGCGCCCCAGACAACGGGCGGTGCGAGCTTCCCACAGCGAAGTCGGCTTCAGAGCCCCGGGTCGGCCCGCGGTCGGCGGCAGCTCGTTCTGCCACAGGGCGGGCGACGTGCAGCCGGCCACCAGCATCAGCGCGACCAGGTATCGGTTCATCGCAACACCTCGTCGCAGTCGCAGTGGCCTACTTCAGGTTCTTGCAGGCCATTTCGTCGCCGCCGCCGACCGAGTAGAAGCCCCACGCGCCAAAGCTGCCGCCCGCGGGCTTGCTGCGGCGGAAGGTGAACTTCAGGACCCGGCAGGTCTGCTTGCCGTCCTTGTCCTGCTTCACACAGCCGAACCCGCCCTGATCTTCGTGGGTAATGGGCGGCACCGCCTCGTGCGACTGCACCGCCTTGCCCGTTAGGCCAAAGGTCGCCACCGTCTCGACTAGGGTCGACTTGGGATCGCGCGAGGTTTTGCCGTGTTCGTCCAGCACCTTGCGCAGGGTCGCCGTCAGGGCCTTGTCCTTGTTGGTGGGCTCCGGGCACTTGACCTTGTCGAGCGCCGCCTCGCGGTTGGCCTGCCACTTGGCCTTCTCGCCACCGAGCCACGTCGACCAGCCGGCGATCTCGCTCGCATCGGCCTTGAGGTAAGGAATCGCTGCAAACACCGCAGCTTCCTCCAGGTGCCGCGGCAGGGTGTCGAAGATCGACGCGGCCGCCCAGTCGAAGGGATTCTTGGCCAGGGCCGCCACGTCTTGCCGCGCCCGTTCGACGGTGTCGGCCAGATTCTTGCGGTACTCGGCCCACTTGCCGCGGAAGGTATCCTCTACCTTCTCGCAGGCTTCGCGATCGAAGTCGCTGTAATAGCACTTGAACACCGACCGCGTGCACTTGGGATACTTGGGCGCGAACGCGGCCCAGTAGGCCTTGGCCTCCGGCGCGCGCGACCACAGCGCCTGCCACTTGGCGCGCTTCTCTGGCTTGGGATCGCCGATGGGTGTGCCGGTCTCGTTGCACACTTCCTTGGCGTAGGCATTGGCCTTGGTGCATTCGGCCACGAAGGCGTCGGTGTCGCAAACCCCTTCTGCAGCGGTCTCTTTGGCCCCAGCCGCCGCCTTGCCGGCCTCTTTGGTTTGTTCTTGGAAGCTCTTGACGACGCCGTCCACACACCGCTTGGTGTAGCCGGGCCGGCAGCGGTCGTAGGCGCTTTGGTTGCAGGCGGCCAGCAGGTCGGCCGCGATACCCTCGGCGCCGTTGCACTTGTCCTTGGCCTCTGCGTACGCGTTCTGTCCACAGAGCAGTGCCAGAGACGCCGCCAGAAGAATGCTTGTACTTCGCATGGAATCGACCTCCTCCGCAACGGCGGGGTCTGCGCAGGCTCCGTCGGGCTACGGTCGCTGCCGAGCATACCACGGCCGTCCGCGCCCACCAACCGGTCAAGGTCGGCGAGTTTGCCCGGCGCGGCTCATGGGTACCTCGCCGGATTCTCGCCGGTGGCAGGGCGAGGCAGTCCAGTCGCCCATGTGCGCATCGCCCAGGGTGCATCGAATGGGCTGGCATCGACGGCGCCGAGCTGGCAACGCGCCTTCCCCTGCACGTGCCGCTGCCGATTCAGGCCGGGTCGCCGCGGGTTGCGTCCCCTTGCCATTTGCTGCGCGCCCGGCCAAGGCAGCGTCGCCTCGACCTGCTGCGTCGCCACGGTGGGCGCCGGCTGGCCACCCCACCGGATGCGCGTGTGGACGGCCTGCCCGAACGGGACGACCACCGGCGAGCACCAGGCGGAGCCCGATTCTGGCCCGGAGGTTGCGCGGGTCTTCGCGCCCAATTCGGCGGATTCGGCAGGATTCCGCTGGGAGGACATATGGGTACGTGGGGTGGCGGTCCCTTCGACAACGACGCCGCGGCGGACTTTCTGGCGGACGCCCAAGCAGCGCCGGGGCCGGTCATTCGCGAGCAGCTGCAGCGACTGGCGCGGGCCAAGGCGGGCGCGTACGTCGACGCGGACGACGGCCAGATGGGCTGGGCGGCGGCCGAACTGGTGGCGCTGGCGCTGGGCCAGGGCGCGGGCGCGGCGTGTGGCGACGCCGTTGCCGAGGTGCTCGCGCGATTCCGATGCAAGGACACACACTTGCAACTGGCGTTGGCGGCAGTGCCGCGCCTGGCCGACGCCGCGACGTCCGAACTGGCCCAGCTGTGGGCCGAGTCGGCCAACCCAGCACAACTCCAGGATGCATTGGCCGCGCTTGGGCAACGCCTCTGCAACGCCAAGGTCGCCGCTACGCCGAGCGCAGCTGCCTCCGCGCCGCCTGCTGGGCCCAGGGCGACACCCGCCGCGCGCCCCAAGGCCGGCGACGTGGTCGTGCTGGAAGGGTCGGCGGGGCTGGCGGTTGTCCAGGTGGTGGGGGCATCGGAAGTCGCGGTGTTCCAAGGCGTCTATCCGACCCTGGCGGCAGCGCTGGCGGCGATTGCCGAGGCCCCGGCGCGGCGGGTGCCCAGCGATGTGGCGCGGCTCGCGAGGGTCGGCCGGCCCGCCGGCTCGCAGCCGCTGCGCCAGGACTTGCGGGGCGCCAAACGCTATGCGCTGGAGTGCGAGTTGCTGGACTACTACGTGTGCCCGGCCAGCGGGCGCGGCGGCGAGATGGCGCCGTACCAGGTGGCGCAAACCCTTGACGTGCATGTCTTTTGGGACGCCGCGTCCTTGCGGGCATTTGCCGAAGGCAGCCCCCCTGCGCATCGTCTGCGCGCCCCGCAAGAGCGCGAGGCCGACCACCGCCGGCTGCACGCTGCGCGGTGGGCCCAGCGACGCGCGACCACGGACCCGGGCCCCTTTGGCGACCCGGATCTGCTGGCGGCGCTGCTGGACTGGATCGAAACCTATGGCCTGGACAACGCTATCCTGCGCATGCACGACACGGCGACCGGCCGGCAGGGCTACGGGCGGCCCAACGAGTGGGAGGAGCGCCGCTGCTACGCCTTTGCCGGCCTGGTGGCGCTGTGGCTGGGTTCGTGGCCAGCCTCCACCTGGCCGCCCGCGCTGGCCGCGCGCCTCCCCAACCCGCCGGGCGAGCCGCTGTTCGGCCGGGCACTGGAGGCAGCGCGCGGACTTGCGGACCAGGTCATCGCGCCCAGCGCCGAGCTGCGGCTGATTTGGCAAGACGGCGACGACGGCGGTCGGCAGCTGCGGTCCACCGTGGCGGCGCTGCAGGCCTGCCTGGCGCTCCAGGAGCCGGCCGGCAAGGTGCGGTAGGCGACGGGCCCGATGTGTAGTCAAGGAACTGGGCAGGTCGCAAGCGCTGCTTGGCCAGTGCGGCCGCGACCCGCCGCGACCTTGCCCGGCAGGCTCGGGCCCTTGCGAGGCACCCCATCGGATTCGCGCGGGCCCGGCTTGCCGGACCTGATTGGCACCGGGCGAGAAACAGGCGCGGACACCGAAGCGGGCCAAAAGGATTGCAAAGGTTTCCGATCCGACCTGGACGGATACGGTTGTGCGGCGGTCTGCAGACTGGCGCAACATGCGGCGTTGGTCCTGGCGCGCCGCTGCCGCACTGGAAATCCAAAGGGTTGACTGGGGCGGTGGCCGCGTGCCGGTGCTTGCATCGGCTGCCAAGCTGGCGTACGGTGGCTCCTACGCACCCCACCTGATTTGCGCGGGAATGGCCATCCGCCCCGATGGGCAACTGGCGAGAATCAGGCGGGAACACCGGTTCGGACCCGGAGGATTGCCCAGGCTTTCGCGCCGAATTGAGCGGACTTGGTGTCCGCCGGGAGAGGTCGCCTGTGGGGCTTGCGCCGAACATCGAGCTGGGCGACCGCTACCGCTTGCTGCGCCTCATCGGTCGCGGCGGCCAGAGCGAAGTTTGGCTGGCCGAGCGCCTTGCCACGGGCCAGCTCGTCGCCGTCAAGGCCCTGATCCGCGCCAAAGTCGACGATCCCACGGTCACCGAGCGGTTCGTGCGCGAGGCCCAGACCATTTCGCGCCTGCGCCACCCCAACACCGTGCGCCTGTACGATTTCGGCACCGATCCATCGGGTTACCTGTTCATGGTCCTGGAGTACATCGAGGGCGAGACCCTAGAGGCCTGGCTGCGCGCGCTGGCCCGCCAGGGGCGCGTGCCCACCCAGGCGCAGGTGATCGACGTTGGCAGCCAGGTGTTGCGCGCGGTTGCCGAGGCGCACGCGCTGGGCATCATCCACCGCGACATCAAGCCGGCCAACGTGATGCTGCAGCATGTGGATGGCGAGGCGCCGACTGCGCGGGTGGTCGACTTCGGCATCGCCCGCATCGCCCACTCGACCCTGACCGGACCGGGGCGCGCCATCGGCACACCGGCCTATATGAGTCCCGAGCAATGTGTTGGCCGGGCGATCGACGGCCGCACCGATCTGTACTCGGTGGGCCTGGTGCTCTACCGCTGCGTGGCGGGGCAGCCGCCCTTCGACGGCTCGCCCGTGGGCACGGTGGCGCGCCACCTCAGCGAACCGCCGCCGGCGCTGGCCACCGCGACCAAGACCATGCTCTCGCCCCCGTTCGTCGAGGTGGTGCACCGCGCGCTGGCCAAGGCGCCAGACGACCGCTTCGCCTCGGCGACCGAAATGCGGCGCGCGCTGGAGGCGGCCGCCACCGCACCGCTGACGGTGGGTGAGCCCCACTCCGGGGTCCTGCCCAGCGTGGCCGACGGCGGCTCGGGCGCCCAAAGTGGCGCGTCGTTCGACCTGTCGACCGAATTCGACGCATCGTCGCCCAGGTCGCGGCGATAGGGGTGGCGACGCTCTGCGCCGGGTGTCGCACTTTGGTGCCGGGCCTTCGCGATGGCTCGCGCCCCAGACTGCCAATCGGCGCACCGGCGAGCGCGGACGGCGGCCTCCCGCACCGAATTCGGCGGTCGATGTGCCTTGAGAATATCTAAGTAGATCATGTTGTTGACCGGTGACCGCGCCGCACCGTCGCCCATCCTCCCGGCGCCGTCGTAGAAAAAGCGTGGCGCGTTCTGCTAGTCTGGCACCGTGTCGGTCGCGTCCGGCACGCCCCGTGGGCCGCGCCGCGCGCAGCGGCAACTGGTTGGACTCAAAGGATTTGCCCGCAGGCGATCTCCGACCAGTGGCACACACGAACCAGGCTGGAAGTCTGGCGGAGTGCAGCAAAGTCGCCGAGTACGGCTCGGAAGCGATGCGGCCCTGGTTGCGACTCCGACCGGCTCCCAGTGCAGTCGCGCGGCACCCCCGATCCCGCGCAGGATGACCCCGATGCCCACCCTTCGATCGCTGCAGGCCCAGCGCCAGCGACTCGCGCGCATCGCCCACCACGGGCAGATCGTGTACCACTGGCAGGCCCGCAAGTCTCTGAAAGTTCCGTATTTGCCGGCCGAGATCGGCTTCGAGCTGACCAACCGCTGCAACTTCAAGTGCGCCTTTTGTCCACAGTCGAACCCCGCCCACTTCGACGAGGTGCCGCGCACGCTGCTGTCGCTCGATCAGGCCCGCCTGATGCTGGCCAAGCTGCGGCGCGGCGGTGTGACCGGCAACGTGATGCACTGGACGCTCGACGGCGAGCCGTTCATGAACAAGCAGTTTGCTGCCATCGTCGGCGCGGCCCGCGACCACGGCTTCACCGCCCATCACTTTGCCAGCAACGGCTACTTCGTCAGCCCCGAGCGGCTGGCCGACTTCCCCCACGGACCCCAGGATCGCTACTTCATCACCACGGACTTCTGTTCGGACGCCGAGTACTTCGAGCAGTACCGCGGCACGCCCGGCAGCTGGGAAGTCGTGCGCAAGAACATCACGGAAGTCCTTGCGAATCCAGAGTTTGCCGGGTTCACCTTCAAGATCACCGATATCTCGTCGTACACCGTGCACGACCCGGCCGAGCAGGCCAGCCGGTTCGCGGCGTTGCAGGCGCTGTTCCCGGCCGACCCGCGGCTGTCGTTCCACCAGCGGGTATTCCACAACATGGCGGGCTTCAAGGCGATCGGCAAGAAGTCGCAGCGCTACAACCTGTGCCCGTACCCGTGGGTGTCGCTGGTCGTGGCCTCGAACGGCGACTGCGTGGCCTGCTGCCGCGACTTGGAACATCGCACAGTTCTTGGTAATTTGCTGACGCAAGAGCTGGAAGAAATCTGGAATGGCGAGAAGTACCAAGCCCTGCGCCGGGCGCTGGCCGAAAAGCGCCCCGACGACATGGCCGCGTGCAAGGGCTGCGATATGCCGCACGACGACAGCAAGTTCTCGGTGCGGAACTTGGTCAAGACCGCCGTGCACCGAGCCCTCCTGTTCGAAAAGCTGTAAAAGACCAAACCCATCCAATTCGCATCGGCAACCTTGCCAATTCTCTGGGCCCGGACCGGAGTGCCTGTCTGCGGCAGTGCGCGGCACATTCATCCGAAGCCTCCGCGGCCGCGGGCAACAACGACTCGGCCCGCCGCGCGCCCGAGGCTTTGCCCAGGTTTTCGATCCGAATTGGGCGGATCTGGTGCTACGGCCGCGGCCACGCCCCGCGCAGCACGCCCACCTTCAGCTTGCTGGCCTGCGCTCCGCCGCGCAGCACCTCGATGGTCGCCGGCTGGAAATCCGCCTCGGTGGCCTTGGCAATCTCCACGAAGGTCTGCGGGTTGCGGTCGACCAGCGGGAACCAGCTGCTCTGGATTTGCACCATCAGGCGGTGGCCGGCGCGGAAGGTGTGCAGCACGTCGGGCAGGCGCAGCGCCACGCGGGCCGGCTGGTTGCGGACGAATGGCTCGGGCTTACTGAAATCGTTGCGGAATCGCCCGCGCATCACCTCGGCGCGGATCAGCTGCTGGTAGCCGCCCAAGCGCACGTCGCGCGGATTGGGGTTGCTGTCCTTGGCGTTGGCCGGCCACACGTCGATGACCTTGACCACGAAATCCGCGTCGCCCGCCGCGGTTGCGACCCACAGCTCGGCGTCGATGGGGCCGGCCACGGTCCACTCGTCCTCCAGCGGTGCGCCAGTGTAGACCAACACATCGGGCCGGTGGGCGGCAAAGCGCTGGTCGTCGACCATGTACTCCGGGCCGCGGTGGCTCGACGGCGCGGCGCGGTACGGCACGGGGCGGCGCGGGTCGCTCACGTAGCGGTCGCGGCCGGCCGATTCGGCACGCTGCACGGCCAGTTGCTCGCCCTCGGCCAGGAACAGCTCTTGGGCCTTCACCTCGGCCGGCGGCCACTGGCCAAAGCTGCGCCACACGTTGGTACCGGTCTCGAACACGCTCGCCTCGGCGGTGGGCGCCGGCCCCTCGCCCTTGAGGTGGTGCAAGAAGAACGGGACGATCAAGCGGTTCTGGTAGTCGCGGGTGGTCGGTGCGCCGAACGCGATGTCGCCGAGGGACGCGCCGTCGGTCCGCAGCCAGCCGCCGTGGCGCCACGGGCCGATGACCACCGCGTTGCGCGCGCCCAGGCTGCCGGCTTCGATGGCCCGGTACGTCTCCAGCGTGCCCCACAGATCCTCGGCGTCGAACCAGCCGCCCACGGTCAGCACCGCCGCCGTGACCTTCTTCAGGTGCGGCCGCGGGTCGCGCGCCTGCCACCACGCATCGCGGTTGGGGTGGGCCAGCATGTCGTTCCAGAACGGGATCTCGTCGTGGAACAGCGTCTTGTTGATGTTGGCCAAGGTCCCAAGACCCAAGAAGAAATCGTACAAGTCGCCGCGCTCGGGGTCCCAGTCCCACAGCATCTTGGGCACCGGCTGGGGCCGCGGCTTGCCGAAATTGCCAAAGAACAGCACCGTGTCGGCCAGGAACAGCGCACCGTTGTGGTGGAAGTCGTCGCCCAGGAACCAGTCGGTCACCGGTGCTTGCGGCGAGGCCGCCACCAGGGCCGGGTGGCCGCCGATGAGCGCTTGGGCGGCATAGAACCCCGGATACGAGTTGCCCCAGATGCCCACCTTGCCGTTGTTGCCTGGCGCGTTTTTTACCAGCCAGTCGATGGTGTCCCAGGCGTCGGTGCTCTCGTCGATGGCCTTCGGGTCGTCGCGGCTCGCGGCGCGGGGACGCACATCGACGAAGGTGCCCTCGGAGAGCATCTTCCCGCGGACGTCCTGCTCGACCAGGATCATGCCGTGGCAGACCAGC
>JACRCU010000212.1 GCA_016218865.1 Deltaproteobacteria bacterium
CGACTTGTTCCCCATCGAACAGCGCATTCGCACGTCGCAGCTGTGGGTGATGTTCGCCCTGGTGACGCTGGCGCTGCTGGTGGGCGCGACCTCGTACGCGGCCTTCCGGCGCATGATGGTGACCCCGCTGGAGCGCCTGAGCGCGGCCGCGGCGGCGCTGCAAGCAGGCAAGCGCCACGTGCGGCTCGACTGGCAGCGCAACGACGAATTAGGCATGGTGGCCGACAGTTTCGACCACATGGCCGGCGAGATCGAGCGCTATACCGAGAGCTTGGAGCAGAAGGTGGCCGAGCGCTCGGCCGAGGTCGAGGCCAAGAACACCGCGCTGCAGGCCGTCAACCAGCAGCTGCAAAAAGCCAACGCCGAGCTGGAGCGGCTGGCCCACGTCGATCCGCTGACGCTGGTGCCGAACCGCCGCTCCTTCGACCAGGCCTTCGAGCGCGGCGTTGGCCAGGATGCCGGGCCGTGGTCAATTTTAATGTGCGATATCGACCACTTCAAGCAGGTCAACGACCGCTTTGGCCACCGGGTGGGCGACGTGGTGCTGCGCGAGGTGGCGGCCATCTTGCGCGAGGGCGTGCGCGGCGGCGACGTGCTGGCGCGCTACGGCGGCGAAGAATTCGTCGCGATCCTGCGCGGTACGGACTTGGTTCGCGCCCGCGAGGTCGCCGAGCGCCTGCGCCGCGATGTGGACCAGCACGATTTTGCCACCGCCGTGGGCGTGCCGCTGGGGCACCTGACCATCAGCATCGGCATGTGGGAGGGCGGCGACCCCGGCGTGCAGCGCGAAGTGGCGCTGGAGCGCGCCGACCAGGCCCTGTACGCCGCCAAGAAGGCCGGACGCAATCGGGTGGTGGGGTGGTCTCCGGCCGTCGCCGCGGCGATCGTCCGCGGGCCGCCGACGGCGCGCATGGGTCGACCGGGGCGCGGCCCCACACCTTCAAGTACGGATAAGAACAAGATTTCCTAGCCGAGACACTTGCGCGCGCCCGGCTGCCTGCATACCTTGACCGCGCGTCGAATCGGACTAATGTGGTCCGCGACGGCCGGCACCGGCGCCGTCCACCCCTTGGCCTGCCACTGGCAAATCACTTGGCCGGCCTTCAAACTGGAGAGTCTCATGCCCTTCGTTCAACCTGCCCTTCCCTACGCCAAGAACGCCCTCGCCCCCTACCTGAGCGAAGAGCAGATCGAATTCCATTACGGCAAGCACCACGCCGCCTACTTCACCAACCTGAACAACCTGACGGCCGGCAAGCCCGAAGAGAGCAAGTCGCTGGAGGATCTGATCCTGACCGGCGCTGGCGGCATCTTCAACAACGCCGCCCAGGCGTGGAACCACACCTTCTACTGGCACTGCATGGCCCCCGGTGCCGGCGGCGCCCCCACCGGCGCGTTGGCGGCGGCCATCGACCGCGACTTCGGCAGCTTCGACGCCTTCAAGGACGCCTTCAGCAAGGCCGCCGTGGGCGTGTTCGGCTCGGGCTGGTGCTGGCTGGCCAAGAACGCCGACGGCAAGCTGGTGATCCACCCGTCGCAGGGCCCTGCCGACCTGCCGATGAAGCACGGCCTGACGGCGATCCTGACCGTCGACGTTTGGGAGCACGCCTACTACATCGACTACAAGAACCTGCGCGCCAAGTTCGTCGAGGGCTTCTGGGGCGTGGTGAACTGGGACTTCGCCAACCGCAACTTCGGCGGCTAGCGTGGACTTTGCCCGGCAGAGCGCAGGCAGGCGAGCGCGCGCCGGGCTGCGGATGGCGGTCTTGACCCTGCTGCTGGTGCCGGCCCTGGCACTGGCAGCGGGGCGGCCGGTCAAGCACAACCGCCGCAAGCCCCATGCCACCGCGCGACCGGCGTCGCGGCCTGCCGCAGCGATGCCGGCAGCCGACGTGGCGATCGGGGTCGTCGAGCCGATTTTCGATCCGACTGGCAAGGCCCTGCTGGCGTGGCGCAGTGCCCTGGCGCGGGCCAAGGCCGGCAAGGGGCAGGCGCGCGCGGCCTTTTACGGCGCATCGCACACCGCCGCCGATCTGTGGACCGGTGAACTGCGGCGCATGTGGCAGGCCGACTTCGGCGAGGCCGGGCACGGCTTCGTGCTGCCAGCCAAGTGGAACCTGGGGTACCGCCAGCAGGATCTGGTGGTCGACGCCTCGCCCGGCTGGCAAATCCTGCGCCACAAGCGCGAGATGGGCGCGGCGGTGGGCGAGTACGGCCTGCTGGGCGTGGCCATGCAGAGCGCCGACCCCAACGATTTCGCCGAGATTCGCACCACGCGCGACAACCCAATCGGCCGCAAGTTCAGCCAGCTCGAAGTGTGGCTGCAGCCGCAGGTGGGCGGCGGCGGCCTGCGGGTCAGCGTCGACGGCCAGGAAACCCTGGTGCCCACTTCGGAAAACGCCGAGCCTTACGCCACCTTCAAGCTGCCCGACGCGCCGCACACGGTGCGCCTGCAGCCGCTGGGCGACGGGCCGGTGCTGCTGTACGGCGTGACCGTCGATCGCTCGGCGCCCGGCGTGCTGATCGATCAGCTGGGCATCCCCGGCATGCGCGCCGAAATCCTGCTGCACTGGACCGAAGCGCGCTGGGCCGAGCAGCTGCGCCGCCGCCACCCCGACCTGGTGGTGCTCGCCTATGGCACCAACGACGTGACCGAAGAGGCCGAGACGATCGAGCGCTACCTGGCCGACTGGCAGCGGGCGGTGGCGATGGTCAAGCGCGCGGTGCCCGGTGCGGCGTGCCTGATCGTGGGCCCGACCGACCGCCTGGTGGGCAAGGGCAAGGACCGCCAGACGGCTCCGCGCACCCCGCAAATCGTCGCCGCCCAGCGGCAGATCGCCAGCGAAACTGGCTGCGGCCATTGGGATCCGCAGCGGGCCATGGGCGGCCCCGGCGCGATGCTGCGGTGGCAGGAACTGGGGCTGGCGCAGGCCGACGGCGTGCACCTCAACCGCGCCGGCTACAAACGCATGGCCGAACTTTTCGCCGCAGCCCTGGCCGCGCAAACCGCGGCGCCCTAATGTTTTGGAGCGATGCACCTTGACGGAATGACGCCAACGTGTTTCGACTTAGGGTGGGTGGCGGCAGTTGCGTCGCCATCGCCGGCCGGGGGCCCGGACGTTTGTTCCCCAACCTCACTGGAGGTCCGTAATGGATATCACCGTTGTCCTGAAGCTTTCGCCCGCGAATCGAGTCGAAGCGACCGAGGCGTATGTGCGCCGCCACCTGGAAGCCAAGCTCTCGAAGATCGAGACGCGGTGGGGCAAGCCGATCACGGCGCGCCTGGTCGCCGAAGAGCAGCCGTCGGGGTTCTCGACCACTCTGGCGCTCATGGGCGAGACCGAGATGGTGGCCAAGGCCTTCGACCTGAAGCTGCCCAAAGCCGTGGACCTGACGGTGAACAAGATGGTGCGCCAGTTCGAGATCGCCGCCGAGATGCGCGAAGGTCGCGAGCGCCAGCGCCGCACCACCCTGGCCAAGCCGGCCGAATTCTAGCCCTGGCAAATTTGCCCCCGCGCATGGCACAGGTCCACAGATTGACGTAGGATGTGGCCTGCGCGGGGGCAGCGATCGCCCACCGGGAGTCCAGCGTGGCCGACGCTCCCAAGCAACCCGGTTTGCACAGCCAATTCCGTCTGATTCTTGCGCTGTTGCTGGCAGCGACTGCCGCCGCTTGCACGGACTGGGACGCCAAGGGCGGCGCCAACGCCTACGTGCAGACCACGGGGCCCGCCGGCTACGCCGCCGACGCCAGCGGCCAGAGCGACGGCGCGCTGCTGCACTGGGACACGTGGCAGGCCCCGCCGGTCGATGCCGTCGCCAGCGCCGATGCCGCCACGGCCGACACCGAACCGACCTACGACTGGGATGCCCTGCCGGCCGACGCCAGCGCCGGCACCGCCGATGCGGGCCCGGCCGACGTCCCGCAAGTCTACAGCTTTGACGGCAAAGGCGACTTCGTCGGCTGGCCGGACATCCCGCCGCCACCGCCCGATGTGCCGCTCGATGCCCAAGACAGCGCCGAGGATGCGGCCGACGGCGGCGTGGACGATGGCGGCGACGACGGCACGGATCTGGATGCCGTTGAACCGGTGGATGCGGCGCCCAGCGACAACAGCCCCTGGGACGACACCGGCGTGCCGGCCGACGCTTTCCCACCCGATGCCAGCGCTTGCCCGGGCGGGTTTGGCTGCCCGTGCACCGCGGGCGCCGACTGCGACAGCGCCCTTTGCGTGAATCTGGGCGGTAGCAGCTTGCAATGCACCAGCCAGTGCACTTCCGCTTGCCCGGCGGGTCTGGCCTGCACCGTCATCGTCTTTCCCGGCGGCGACTGGATCTTGGGCTGCCTGCTGCCCGAGCCCGATGCTGGGCCCGCGGATACCGCCCCCGACGCCACCGTCGACGACACCGCCGACGCCAGCACGGATCCACAGGATCAGGCTGGCGATTCCGCAACGGACGACGTGCCGCCGAACGACCGTGGCGGCGGCGATACCCCCGACGAGATGGGCGACAGCAGCACCGACCTACCGGATGTTGCAGGCGATAGTGTGCCCGGGGATGCGCTGGCCGACACGGTTGGCGACTCCATCGCCGACAGCAGCGCGCAGGACCAGAACGCCGGCGAAGTCACGCTGTTGCCCGATGGCGCCGCGGCGCCGGACTGGCAGGGCTACGGCGACCTGGTCTGGCCGGCGGACGCCGATGTGTACGCCGGGGCGATCGGCTCGTGCCTGTCTATGTACCTGTACCAGAACGAGAGTTGCGGCGACACCCACCCCAGCGCCGCCTGCATCGACAGCATCCTCGTCGACGGCAGCCTGTATGCCCAGGCCATGTTCGACCCGCTGCGGCAGTGCGAAAAGGCCGCCTGCGTGGACCAGTGCGCCAGTGCGACCGACAAGACCTGCATGGAGCAGTGCATCACCAAGTACTGCGCGCCCCAGTTCTTTGCGTGCACCTCGAACGCCATGGCCGGCAACGGCAC
>JACRCU010000211.1 GCA_016218865.1 Deltaproteobacteria bacterium
GGAGTAGTCGTACAACAGCGCCCGGGCGTCGTCGGCATGTGCGGGTGCCGCTGCAGCAACTCCCACGACTGTGCAAAGGGCCAACACCGCACACTGACAGGCAAACCCACCCCCGACCGCAAGGCGAGGGTTTCGGACTGCGGACATTGGCCGTGATCCTTTGGCCCCGTTTGGCGCCGCCGCCTGTCGGACCGTCGCCAAAATGGCGAGTTTACCGAGAGCGGAGCCGAGTGCATGGGCCGGCGGTGGCAGCGCCTACTTGCCCGCGAGCTGCGGCCAAACAGCAAGAACCAGCGCGTCTGGCTGGCGGCAGCGCGGGCAAGGGTGCGCCGACGGGTCGAGCGTGAGCGCGCTGGGCCTCCTTGTCAAATTCGGCCGATACGGGTCACGTTATTCGAAGGCAGGCAGACTCCACCCCCTCGCCGGGACCAGGGGCCCTCACGTGCCCGGAGGGATGGGCGAATCCAGTGGACTCGGCCAAGTGGGGGCCGGAACCGGGACCGGATCCGGAACCGGTCACTGAGCCGCGACCGTTTCCCACAACCGCGCCCTCGGTCCCCGCTACTGCCCCGCCACTTCCGCACAAATCTTCCGGAGTGCTTGGCCCTGCTCCGCCGGCACTCCCTCGGGCTGCCAGTTCACGGTCTTGGCGTCGACCCCGCCGAGCCGCACCGCGAACACGCACGCAGCCAGATACGTCCCCGCCACGGTGGGATGCGAGCCGTCGGCCTGGTACAGCTCGATGCCCGGCTGGTCCTGCAGGGCCACCATCCAGGCGTCGCCCACGGGCACGCGCACGCCCTGGTTCTGCGTCGCGACCAGCTCCAGCTCGGCCTTCAGCTTGGCAAAGAGCGCGGCGGGGGTGCCGCCCGAAAAAGCCTGGTCGTAGACCTCGCTGCCCGCCTTGCGCGGCCACGTGGTGTAGAACGCCAACTGGGCCGGGGTCTTGTGCACCAGCGTGCTGAGCTGGCTCGCGCCCTTCTCGAAGCTGGCCGGCACGCCCGCGGGCTCTAGCGACTGGCCCTGCAGCACCACCCAAGTCCAGGTAGCCTTGGCGATTTGCGCCACGGCGTCGGTCTTGGTCAGGTGGTCGACAAGGAAGGCCCCGCCCAGCGTCGAGCTGCCGACCTCCCACGTCTGCGGCGGCGTGGCATGGGCGGCGAAGGCAGCGGTCATGGCCGGCAAGTCGTTGACGTAGGTATAGGAATTGCCCACGAACAACACGCGCTGCGGCGCCGCGCCTTGGGTGCCGTCGGCGTCGGTCTCGGCCGCATCGGTGGTCGCAGAGTCGACCGGATCCGTATCGGCCGGCGCAGTGGCGTCAGCAGCGTCCGCAGCATCGGCGCCGGCAGTGTCTGCGCTACCCGTTTCTGCTGCCTTTGCTCCGGCTGCGACCGTTTCCGGCGAGCTGCAGCCGGCTTGCGACCCAGCCACTGCCGCCAGCAGCGTCGCCCAGAGAACGAAGAGGTAGAGGCGGTTCGTCGCCATTCTTCTCCTTGCTGCACGATGAGTTGCATGGTACCGGACTGCCAGCGTTGGCGGCAGATCGGACGGCTAGAACATCTCGGCCATCGCCGGCACCTGGGCGGCAAACAGCGCTTCGGCCACGGCCACCGCCGCGTCGTCGCCCCGCAGCCACCCCATGTGCCGCAGCTGCCCGGCTGTGCGGTAGCCGGTGTAGAGTGCCGCCAGAGCGCGCACATCCATACCCAACGTGGGCAGTCCTTGCAGACTCCCGGCGCGGACACAGGTCGCGCGGCCGCCGTGCACGGCCAATTGCCAGCTGCCGTCCAAAAGCCCGGCTGGATCCTGGGAAATCTGCAGGCCCAGGTGCGCGGCGGCCAGGGTAGGCCAGCCGCGGAGCGCCATCGCGGCAGGCATGTCGACGATGCGCAGCATCCACGGCGTCTTGAGCTGCACCGTGGCGTTGGCCTCGGGCAGCAGACCGAGCCACGGATCGTCGGGCGGTAAGTAGTGGAGCAGGTTGGTGAAAATCGTCGAGTAGCTGGCAAAGTGCTGCCACAGCTTCAGCCCGACCGCGGCGTCGTCGGCCGAGACATCGCGCAGGGCCAAGCTGGGCTGGTCGGCGTCGGTCGTCTGGCCGTACCAGGCGTGTCCACACAGTTCGTCGCCGTCGAATACGCCCACGCCGTGCGATTGACCAAACATCTTGTGGTAGTAGGCGCGCGACCACAGGTATCCGCCGCGGTGCAGCATACCTTGGCGCTGCCGTTGGCGCTCTATGCTGCGCGCCTCGGTAACGGCCCGGTCGCCGGCGTTCAACGGCCGCAGCCGCAAGTGCCCGACCTCCAAGCGCTCGGCGCGGTGCAGCTGCAGGGTGGCGAGCGGCACCGTCTGGCCAAACACCAGGCCCGCTTGCTCGAAGCCAGACTGCCGGTACAGACGCACGCTGGCTGGGAAAAGCGTCGACAGCGCTACGCCTTCCTTGGCCAGCTCTTGCACACAGCGGATCATCATGGCCGTCGCCACGCCGTGGCCACGGTGCTCGGGAGCGACGGCCACACCGGCGATGCCGACCATCGGAACCGAGCGGCCGCCATAGAACTGCCCCATCGGGATCCGAATCAGTCCCGCTGCGACCTGGCCATCTACCATGGCCGTCCGGAGCTGCTCGTGGCCGGCGCGCTCGAACCACGGGACCGTCTCGTCCACGCCAAAGTGGAAGCTGTGGGCCGCGATGGCGCCAAAGGCGTCGCGCTCGCCAGCACTGGGTATACGGTAGTCCATGCAAACCTCGGCGCAGTCGGCGCGAGCTTGGAACAGGCGGCGGCCGAGTTCAAGTGTGGCCAGAGCGGGCGGGCGAGGTTCCCAAATCCGGGACCGGTATGGCCAAGGACATCGCGCCAGGGACACTGAGCGTTTCGACATGTAGGTCGCGGGCTTGCCTGCCTTACCGGATGCCGACAGTGAACGGCGCTTGACCCCCCGGCCGGCTTCGCCGTCCACCCTCCCGCGCCGGGGAGAGGGTTTGTATTGACAAATCAATAGTTGCCCCTCTCCCCCAAAGAGCATGTTGCGAAAGCTCGCGCAGGCCCCTTCCCTCGTCATTTCCGCGAAAGCGGGAACCCAGGCGTTTCAGTGAATTAGCCTGGGCCCCCGCCTGCGCGGGGTGACGGAATTGGGGCTTTTTCAACAACCTCCAAAGCTGGAGAGGGGCAGCCGCGATAGCGGCGGGGTGAGGGCTGCCTGTTGCAACCGATTAAGTCCACAACGGATTTTCCGCTACTGCTGCTGACCGGTAAGGCAGGCTACAAGTTTGCGGCATTGCTTGGGAACGATCGGCCAGCGCCCCAGATGATGCGCAGGGCGCCGCCCGAGCCCGCGCCGCCCTTGCCCTGGGCCGTGTCGTACGAGCCGCCGCCGCCACCGCCATAACTGCCGCCCGCTCCACCTGAATTGCCCGATCCGGGCTGGCCGTTGCCGCCGCCGGAACCGCCGCCGCCCGAGGCACCGTCCGACGCGGTGCCGGCCACCTGGGTGCCGCCCGAGCTGCCGACGCCGAGCAGACCGGTGCCGCCGCCGCCGCCAGCCGTGTTGCTGTTGCCGCCGTCGCCGCCGCCACCGCCGCCACCGCTGCCCGCCGAGCCGGAGCTGCACGCAGCGCCGCCCAGACCGCCGGCCGCGGTGTAGCCGCCCGCGCCGCCGCCGCCGGAGCCGCCGCAGCCGTTCGAGACATCGCTGCCGCCGCCGTTGCCGCCGCCCTGGTTGTGGGGGTAGCTGCCGATGGCCGCGCTGGTGGCCGGCATGCCCGAGCCGGTCATGGCCCCGCCGCCCACGCCGCCGGCTGCACGCAGCAACACCGTGGACCCGCGGCGGATTTCCGTGTAGCCGCCGGCCGTACCCGCGCCGTTGTGGGTGCCGGGGGTGCCGCCCGTGCCGACGACGACGGTCAGCGTCTCGCCCGCCGTGACCGGGATGTTGTTGCCCCAGACCAGCGCCCCGCCAGCGCCGCCGCGGCCGCCGTTCGAGCCGTCGGTGCCGCCGCCGCCGCCGCCGCCCGCGCCGATCCCGACCACCGCGATCGCGGAGACGCCGACCGGCACGACCCAGCTCGCGGTTCCAGGTGTGGTGAACGCCACTTGCGGCGCCGCGCACTTGCTGGCCATGCACAGCTGCCCGGCCGTGCAGGCCTGATTGCAGCCGCCGCAGTTCTTGGCGTCGCTGGCGGGATCGGCCTCGCAGCCATCGGCAAAGCTGCCGTTGCAGTCCAGGTAACTGCCCTTGCAGGCGCACTTGTAGCTGCCCGCCGTGTTGGTGCAGTCGGCCTGGGCGCCGCAGGGCGTGCCGGTGGCGCACTCGTCCACGTCGAAGCAGACGAAGCCGTTGCCCTGGTAGCCGGCGTTGCACACGCAGCCGGGCGCCGCTCCAGTCTTGCAGGTCGCGGCAGCCGCACAGCCCACGCCGCCCTTGCAGCTGCCGCCAGCGCAGGCGTCTTGCACGGTGCACGGGTTGTTGTCGTCGCACGCCGCGGAGTTGTTGCTGGCTACGCAACCCTTGATGGGGTCACACGAATCGTTGGTGCAGGCATTGCCATCGTCGCAGGTGCTGGTGGCCCCGGCCACGCACTTGCCGTTGCTGCAGCTGTCGCCCACAGTGCAGACACTGCCGTCGGTGCACGGCCCGCTGGCGGGGGCATGGCCGCAGCCGCTGCTGGGCTTGCACGAGTCGGCGGTGCAGACATTGCCGTCGTCGCAGTTCGCCGCGGCGCCGGGGCCGCACTTGCCGCCGCTGCAGGCGTCGCCCACGGTGCAGGGGTTGCCGTCGTCGCAGGGGCCGCTCGACGGCGCGGTCTTGCAGCCGACCATGGGGTCGCAACTGTCGATGGTGCAAGGGTCGCCGTCGGCGCATACCTTGGGCGTGCCGGCCCCGCACACACCGGACTTGCACGCATCGCTGGTGGTGCAGGGGTTGTTGTCGTCGCAGCTCGCGGTGTTGGCCGTGGCCACGCAGCCCTTGTCGGGATCGCAGCTGTCGTCGGTGCACGGATTGCCGTCTTGGCAGCTGGCGGGCACGCCGCCGCACTTGCCGCCCACGCAGCTGTCGGCCCAGGTGCACGGCTTGCCGTCGTCGCACGGCAGCGTGTTGACCAAAGTGCTGCAGCCCTTTTGGGGGTCGCAGCCGTCGGTGGTGCACGGATTGCCGTCGTCGCACGTGGTGGCTGCGCCGGGCAAGCAGACCGTGGCCAGGCACTTGTCGCCCACAGTGCACACGTTCTGGTCGCTGCACACCTTGCTGTTGGGCGCGGCCAGGCAGCCCTTGCCCGGGTCGCAGACGTCGTCGGTGCACGGATTGCCGTCGTTGCAGACCAGCTTGCTGCCGGCGCAGCTGCCGCCCGCGCACTGGTCGCCCGCGGTGCACGCGTCGCCGTCGTCGCAGGCCGCCGTGCTGGGCAGCGAGCTGCACCCGGACTTGGCGCTGCAAGTATCCACAGTGCAAGGATTGCCGTCGTCGCAGCTGGTCGCGGCGCCGGGCAGGCACAGTCCGCCGTCGCAGCCGTCGCCGTTCGTGCACACGTTGCCGTCGCTGCAGGGCGCCGAGTTGGCGGCGAAGTGGCAGCCGTCGCTGGGGTTGCACGAGTCGGTGGTGCACGGACTGCCGTCGGCGCATACCCGCGCCTTGCCGCCGCACACGCCGCTGGCGCAGACATCGCCCTCGGTACAGGCGTTGCCGTCGTCGCAGGCCAGCGCCAGCTTCTGCCACTGGCAGCCCTGCAGCGGATCGCAGCTGTCCAGAGTGCACAAGTTGCCGTCGCTGCAGTCCTTGGTCGCGCCCGGCGTGCAGGCGCCGCCCTGGCAAACGTCGCCTTCGGTGCACAAGCTGCCATCGGTGCACGGCGCGGTGTTGGCCGTGGCCACGCAGCCCAGGTTGCTGTCGCACACCTGGTCGGTGCACGGATTGCCGTCGTTGCAGACCACCTTCTTGGCCAGGCACTCGCCCAAAAAGCACAGGTCGCCGGTGGTGCACAGGTTGCCGTCGTCGCAAGTCGCCGCGTTGTTCAGGTAGATGCAGCCGCCGCCTACCCCACAACTGTCCGTGGTGCAAGAGTTCTTGTCGTCGCAGTCCACGGCCACACCCGGCGCGCAGGTGCCGGCCTGACACGAATCACCGGTGGTGCAAGGGTTGTTGTCGGTGCAGTCCTGATAATTCACTGTGAATACACAACCTTTCTTGGGATCACAGCCGTCGTTCGTGCAAGGATTGCCGTCGGCGCAGGGAATCGCTGCGGCCACACACTGGCCGGCCTGGCAGGCGTCGCCGCTGGTGCACAGGTCGCCGTCGCTGCAAGGCAGTGAATTGGCCTGGAAGACGCAGCCTTTCAGCTTGTCGCAGCTGTCGGTAGTGCAGCCGTTGCCGTCGTCGCACGGGCTGACCGCGCCCGCCAGGCACACGCCGCCGCCGCAGTGGTCGCCGCCGGTGCAAGCGTCGCCGTCGTCGCAGCTTCCCACGTCCAAGGGGGCAAAGGTGCAGCCGTTTTTCGGGTCACAGCTGTCTTGCGTGCACGGCGTACCGTCGTTGCACACCACGGCCGCCCCGGCGCACTTGCCTTTGGCGCACGCGTCGCCGCTGCTGCAGGCGCTGCCGTCGTCGCAGCCGCCGGTCTTGGCCGAATTCTCGCAGCTGCCGGCAACGCAGTTGTCCTGCGTGCAGAACTCGCCGTCGTCGCACATGCCGGCGGTGGGCTCGTCGGTCTGGCCGTCGCAGTCGTTGTCCTTCTGGTCGCACGTCTCGGTGGTGGCCGCGGGCGCGGAACAGGCGCTCAGCCCCACAGCGCCGCAGCTGCGAGTGCCGGCACAGGTGCCCGCCTGGCTGACCGCAGAGCACACGGTGCCCAGGCCCAGGTCCACCGCGCGAGCGTCGCACGGGCAGATCTGGTCGTCCTTGACGCACTGGGTGCCTTTGACCCCGCCGATGCTCTGGGTCATGGTGCAGCTGTAGCCCGCCGGGCAGTCCGACGACGATCCGCACTTGCTGCCGCAGAAATAGCCCAGCAAGTCACCGTCTTCGCCGTGGTACGCCACGCAGCGCGACGTCAGGACGCCCGGTCCACTGGTGCAGTCGGCGTCGGCCCCGCACGGCTCGCAAAGGCGCAAGTGCATGGGCGTACACAGGTTTACTACTTCGCCGCCGGGACCGCTGCTCTGGCTGCACTGGTAGCCTGCGGGGCAGTTGCCGACACAGAGCGCTGCACAGGCGTGGCCGGACGCGGTCTCGATGCAAAAACCGGTATCGCAGTCGGTGTTTTTGCTGCACGGGCAGCCGCCGCCGCTGCAGCCCCCGTCCGCGGCGGTGTCGCCCGCCACATCGCTGTGGCCCGTGTTCGTCTCGGCAGCGCCATCGCCAAAGGAGAGCGGCAAGTCCGAGCTGCTTTGGTCCACCGCAGTGTCGGCCGCGGCGGATTCCGGGGCCGTCGGCGAGGAGCAGCTGAGTGCAAGGGCCGCGGCGGCGAGCCAGACCAGCGGCCCAAGTTGAACAGGATTCGTGTTGCGTTCCATGACGCTCCGTGGCGTGTGCCCGTGTGTGTCCGGCGCAGCGCGCAAGACCAGTCGCCGTAGGCCGGCCGCGCCCACCCGGGGTTCAAGGCCAATCCGTCCAGGGCGGATCGGCAACCTGCGCCATTCTCCCAGCCGGCACCTGGGTCCCCAACGGATTCTCGCCCCTGGCAAAACGGATCCGACAGGCCGTACATGCGCGCATCCGGTGGGGTGGTTTCGGACCTGTCCCCGCCAGCATAGCGGATCTTCCGGCGCGGGCGAAGGGCCAGCGACAAGGTGTGGCCGGCGCGCTTGCCCTCGCCGCAGCCCCGCCCGACCGGCCATTGCCGAGCGCGCGGTCGCGGGCGTATTCTTGGGCGGTTCCGGCGCGCGGTCGCCCCTTGGCACCCAAGGCGTTGGACGTGCTGCGGCACCACGCCGCCACCGGGGACACCATGCTTCGCCGACTCTGTACCTTGGCCGCCGCCTGCGCCACTACCCTCGTCGCCAGCGGTGCGGCGCTTCCCGCTGCCGCAGCGCCGACCACCCTGGAACTGCACGGGATGCTCAGCAGCGCGGCGGGCGTCATCGCTCCGGACGGCGCCTACGTGCTCAACTTGGCGCTGTACAAAGACGCGACCGGCGGCACAGCCCTGTGGACCGAGGGGCCGCTGCTCGCGGTGGTCAAAAACGGCCAGTTCCACATCGCCCTGGGCGAAAAGGCCGCGCTGACCGCCGAACTGATGGGGAAATTTGGCGCCGCGGCCTGGTTGGGCGTCAAGGTCGAGCCCGACGACGAGCTGCCGCGGGTACCGCTGCGGGCGGTCGCCTTTGCGCTGCGGGCCACCACGGCCGCGGCCTTGGACTGCAGCGGCTGCGTCGGCGTCGGCCACCTGGACCCGCAAGTGCTCGCTCCCTTTGCCAAAACCGCGGACCTGGGCGTCTATGCCAAGGCGGCGGACCTGGACGCCTACGCGAAGTCCGTGGATCTGCAGCCCTATGCCAAGTCGGCAGACTTGCAGGCCTACGCCAAGGCCGCGGACCTGGGCGCCTATGCCAAGACGGCCGACCTCGGGGTCTTCGCCAAGGCCGCGGACCTGGCCGCCTACGCCAAGGCCGCAGATCTTCAAGCCTATGCCAAAGCGACCGACCTGACCGGCTTGGCCAAGACCAGCGACCTGGCCGACTACGTCAAGGCGGCATCGCTGGCCAAAGTGGCAGGCAGCGGCGCCTACGGCGACCTGGCGGGCCTGCCGGTGCTGGCCAAGACCGGCACCAGCTGCGGCAGCGGTCTGGTCTTGAAGGGCATCAAAGCCGACGGCAGCTACGACTGCGTCGCCGGCTTCGACCCCGCCAACCTGCCCAAAGACGCCCTGGACGAAGTGTCCAACGGCCTGCTCACCAACCAATTCAACGAGGTGGCCGCCAGCACCAAGACGCCGCTCGACATCCCCGACGGCCTGCCCGCCGGGGTCAGCGACGCCATCGACGTGCCCGACTTCGGCACGGCGCAGGGTCTGAAAATCAGCGTAAAATTGTCCAATTCCGACATCTCGAAGATCCGCGTCACCGTCTACGACCCCAGCGGCGCCGCCTACAAGCTCTACGACCAGGGCGGCACCGGCACCAGTCTGGACGGCACTTGGCCCGCGCCGAACAACGTGGTGCAGGGCGACCTTACGGCGTGGAACGGCAAGAATCCCAAGGGTCTGTGGTCGATCAACATCGCCGATCTGGTCGGCAGCACCGGCAAGCCCGACGGCAAGTTGCTCAGCTGGTCGGTGCAGGTGGCGACGCTCTCTGGCAAAAAGGCCGCGGCCACCGCCGGTTTCCAGCTGGCCCAGCTGACGAGCGCCCCGGTGCCGTGCAACGCCAGCAACGCCGGCACCATGTGGTTCAACACCAAGGACTCCACCCTGCAAGTCTGTAACGGTTCTCAGTACTTTCCGCTGTCCCTGGCCTACCCGGGCACGGTGGGCAACCCGGCGGTCACCTGCAAGGACCTGCTGGCCAAGCTGCCGGCCACCGCCTCGGGCACGTACTGGATCGACCCCGACGGCCAGGGCGGCCTGGGCGCCTTCCAGGTCTACTGCGACATGGGCACGCAGGGCGGCGGCTGGACGCGCATCGACGAAACCACGGATTACACCTACAAGATCTACACCGAAGGCGTGGGCGAGCAGCCCTACACCTACGTGCTGAGCGACGCGCACATCGATGCCATCAAAGCCAAATCGACCGAGGGCCGCCAGGCCTGGCAGTGCCACACCGTGGGCGTGGGCAGCGCCTACGACCTGCGCTGGTGGCCCAAGCAGCTCACCGACACCTACTCGGGCTGCTGGGACCCGGGCAACAGCGCCGAGAAAACGGCGAGCGGCGTCGAGACCAATTTCAGCAACTTGCCACAGCGCGCCTGGCTGTCCGAAGACTGCGGCGACCCCAGCGAGGCCTGCCAGCACAACGTGGACCACGCCTGGCTGCGCTGAGTTGCGTCTGAGCTACATCCCCAGTTGCACTGCGCGCTTGGCGATGTCGCCCGCCAGCGCCTGCAGGGTCGCGCCCAGGCCGCTGGGATCGCACAGGTTGTAGGCGAAGCCAGAGGCGCCCATGGCCTTGGCCACCGCGAAATAGCGCGAGCCGTAGCCCGCCTCGCCCGTGGGGCCGCTGCAGATGTACGGCGCCTGCAGCGAGGCCTGGTTGCGCAAGAAGGCGCGGTAGTAGCTGGCGCGGTCCAAGGCCTTCTGATCGGCCAGTGTCAGCCCTTTCTTGGCCACCGTGACCGTGGAGTCGCCGGCGATGGTGGCGAACAGCACCCGCTCGGGCTTGTCCTTCAACGACTGGACTCGCTGGACGAAGTCGCTGACCGGGGCGATCAGCGGCGACTTGAGGAACGGCGTGTTCGCCAGCAGGTCCGCAACCGAGACGGCAGCGTCCGACTCGCAGGTAGCGCGCTCGGGCGACCCGGCCGTGAGCGGCAGGCAGTCGGTCGGGCAAGTGCGCAGGGGCTTGCCGCTCAGTTTATCCTTGAACTGAGCATATTTACATGTTCCATTGATCAAGTCCGGGTTGCCCGCGGCGCTGTCGCCGTACATCTGGCAGTAGGCCTGGAACTGGCTGTCGAAGGGGGGCGCGCCTTTGGGATCTGGAGTGACATCCATGGCATACGAACAGTCGTCGTCGTCCGAAATCGCGATGAGTACCAGGAGCGCCCCTGGCCGAATCAGCTGAGTGTTCTGGCAGTTGCTGGCCGAGCCGGATGGGCAGTTTTCGCCCTTGGGGTCCAGCGCCTGCCACAGGGACCGCAACCCCCCTTCGAACTTGGCCTCCTTGGTCTGGATGGCGCCGACCGAGGCCAGGCAGTGGAACAGGTCGAGTTGGCTGCCGATGACCTTGCCGTCGGCGTCCGTCAGCGTCTGGCTCTGCTTCACGATGGCGGGCAGCTCGGCTTCGGCCGGGCAATCCTTGGTCGGCGGCGTGAACATGCACCCCGGCGTCGTGGTGGCCTTGTTGCACATGACTTTGAGCTCGCCGTTGGGCCCGCCGGGCTCGTACATGGCGTAGCAGTCGGCGTCCGTGGTGCAGCGCAGCTGGCAGGTGCTATTCACCGAGCAGTTGTCGTTGCTGTTGAATTGCGGGTTGTCGGTGTTGGCCTTGCAGGCGTAGCTGCCCGCGGGCAACGGCTCGGGCGTGAACTGGCCACCCTCGACGCACATCCCGGCGTCGGGGTCGTAGTTGTAGAATTGGAATGGCACCGGCTTGGTGCAGTCCGCGTCCTTCAGGCACGGGTACTTGACCCGCTCGACGCAGGCCGGCGGGTAGTCGGTGGCTGGCTTGTGCACGAACTGGCCGACTTTCTTGATCTCTGTGCTGTCCGGCAGCTGCTGCACCGTGACCACCGCCATCTGCGCGTCGATGCCGCCCGCCCCGGCCGCCACGGCCGCGCTCTCCAGCTCGGTCACGAAGCCCTGGAACCCCGCCGCGAGCCGCTGCTGCTCCTGACACATCGACGACGAATGATCGATCATCCACAGGAAGTCGATTTGGATCGCCGACTTGCCGGCCGTACCGTCTTTGGTCGCGTCTGTCTGCGCAGTGTCCGTCTGGGCAGTGTCGCCCGTGGACGGCGACCCGGCCGACGGCGAATTGACGCCTCCACAGGCACCAGCGGCCAAGGTGATCCAGGCCAGCGCGACCGCGGCGGCAGCACCATTGGAGAACAGCTTGAAAGGACTAGGCATTGACGGACCTCGCATGGCACGGCAAGCGTGCCGGTGGCTGGCGCTGGCGAGTCGCCCGGAGAAGGTCGAGCCTGGGACAAGGCCGCGGAAGTGTCAAGGCAGAAATGGTGACACCTTTTCTCTTGCGCAAAACGCCGTATCCTTCCCCGCGGCGCACCCGACCGCGCCCGGCCGTGGCCACGGACCCGATGAAAATCGCCCTGTTTCTCCCCAACCTTGGCGGCGGCGGCGTCGAGCGCGTGTTCGTGCACCTGGCGCGCGGGCTGGCGGAGCGCGGCGAGACGGTCGAGCTGGTCCTGGCCAGCCGTCAGGGCGTGTATCTGGCCGAAGTGCCGGCCGGCGTGACGGTGCGCGACCTGGGGGTGCCGCGGGTGCTGCGGGCGGTGTTGCCGCTGGCCCGCTACCTGGGCGAAACCAGACCGGATGTCCTGCTGACCGCCCAGGATCACGCCAACGTGGTGGCGGTGGCGGCCCGCGCGCTGGCCCGGACGCGCTGGGGCGCCGCGACCAAGCTGGTCCTGGGCCACCACTCCAGCGCCATCGGCAAAACCGCAGCAGAAATGCCCAGAAACGAGCGGGTGGTCATGGCGCTGGTGCCGCACCTGTTCGGCCGCGCCGACCGCATCGTGGCGGTGGCCGGCGGCGTCGCCGACCGCCTGGCCGAGTACGCCCGCCTGGAGCGCAGCAGTCTGGACGTGGTCTACAACCCGATCATCACCCCGGAATTGTTTCAGAAAGCGGCGGAGCCGACCGACCATCCGTGGCTACAGCCCGGCCAGCCGCCGGTGGTGCTGGGCTGCGGACGGCTGGTGCCCGACAAGGATTACCCAACCCTGCTGCGGGCTTTCGCACTGGTGCGGCGCGAGCTGCCGGCCCGCCTGCTGCTGCTGGGCGAGGGCCCCGAGCGGCCGCGGCTCCTGGCGCTGGCCACCGAGCTGGGTCTGGACGGCGCAGTCGAGCTGCCCGGATTTTTCGCCAATCCCTACGGAATGCTCAAGCAAGCCGCGCTGTTCGTGCAGTCGTCGGTCCGCGAGGCCCTGCCCACGGTGCTGGTCGAGTCGCTGGCGCTGGGCACGCCGGTGGTGGCGACGCGGACGGCCTCGGGCACGGCAGAGATCTTGCAGAACGCGCAGTTCGGCCCCCTGGGCGCCATGGTGCCCTGCGGCGACCCGCAGGCGCTGGCCCAGGCCATCCTGCAGGCCCTGCGCCAACCGCCGCCGCCGGCCCCGGTGGAAGCGCTGGAGCCGTTTCAGCTCGACACAGCAATCAGCAACTATCTCACGCTGTTGCGCGATACATGCGCCGAGCCGCGCCCCAAGCTGCGGCGGGCCGGGCAGCGGCGGCGATCGATCTGAAAGTTTTGACAAAACCGCGCCGCGGGCGCACCCTTGCCGCGTGTTTACGCCGCCCACCCCACGCCTGGACGAGAACCGAATCCGCAAGTACTTTGCGGTGGTCGAAGCCAGTACCCTGACCTGCGCCGAATTCCGCGCCGGCCGGCACGACGTGTTCGTGTGGCACGCCCGCCGCATCGGCGAGGCGGTGCTCTGGCTCCTGGGCGACGAGGACACGCCGCTCGACCTGGACCACCTGGCCGAATACCTGGTGGAAAACGGTAAGTTGACGGGCGCCATTGCCGCCTACATCGAGACGCTGCGCACCGCCGGTACCCTGCCCGGCCAGGTCGCCGAGCTCGACACCGACCGCACCACCCTGGACGCCTGCGTGCGCGCCGTGCCCACCGTGGTCCGCTGGCTGTACCACGACTCGGCCCACGCCCGGCCGATGTCCGACGCGCTGATGACGGCGGTGGCCGACCTGGAAGCGCCGACGCCGCGGGTGCCCAACGACTACCGGCTGGCCAAGGAAAACGAGGAGTACCGCACCAACCTGCACCTGGCGCGCAACGAAATCACCCGCCTGAAGCAGCAGTTGGGGCCGGATCCGGTGGGCGCGGCGCGGCAGCGGCGATGGCTGACCCTGGCAGGGCTGGCAGCGGCGTTGGCCGTTGGCGCAGCGCTGGGCTGGACGCTCAAGCCAGGGGCACAAGGAAGCAAAGAGATTCGGGATGCGGATTCGGGCTCCGGTTCGGGTTCCGGCTCCGGTTCGGGTTCCGGCTCCGGCTCCGGTTCGGGCTCCGGCTCCGGTTCGGGCTCCGGCTCCGGTTCGGGCTCCGGCTCCGGTTCGGGCTCCGGCTCCGGTCCCC
>JACRCU010000022.1 GCA_016218865.1 Deltaproteobacteria bacterium
CGCGGTCGTAGGCTCCACCCGGGGCTACGGCGGGAGCGGTCGGCACGGCGCCCGGGTTGGCGTTCGGCTGGCGCGCGCTGGGAACCACGGGGGCCGCGCCCGGCCGGTTCATCTCCAGCGTGGTGTCGGCCATCAGGTCCTGGTACATGCCGCGCACAGCCGGAGAAGTATTCAGGATCGACGTGTTCTGGGTATTGCCGCGCGCCAGCTCGGCCACCGGCGACATCTCGCGGCGGTTGGTCGCCACGCCGGGCTCCAGCGCGTTCGACACCTGCGAGGCCACCCGCGCGATGTCGGCCAAGAAGTCGTCGTTGGGCACCACCGCGTGGGCGTTGGTCACCTCGGCCCAGGTCACGTTGCTCTCCAGGAACTCGGCCGCGCCGCCGCCGGTCAGGCCGTAGTCGTCCTCGCTCATGTTGCGGGCGGTCCAGACCGCGCTCAGCAGGCCGTCGAACACCGTGGGCTTGCGGACTTCGCGGGTGCGGGTCGCCAGCGCGGTGTCGATCGACAGGACCACCGTGCCGTCGGGGTACCACTCGGGCTGCAGGGCGCCCAGGCGCATCATGCGCGCGTAGACCGTCTCGGCGCTGCCGGCCAGCTGCGCCGGCTGGATCTCCATCGGGTGGTACCAGGTGCCGTAACTGGTGATGGGCACGCTGGTATCGATGGTGGTCTTGACCGGCGTGCCGCCCGCCAGCAGGTGCCGGTAGGCCTTGCGCTGCATCGCCTCGTCGGCCTTGGCGCGGTCGATGGCGGGCTGCGAGGTCACGCCCTTGGCGCGCAATTCCTGCTCGACGCGGGACTGAATCTGCCCCAGGTACACGCCCTTGGCCGACTTGTACAGCGTCTCGACCGATTGGTTGCGGGTGCTGAAGCGCGCGATGCGGTCGGCCGGGATCGGGTTGCCCTTGAAGCAGTACTTGTGGCCGCGCGCCCGCTTCATCGCCTCGTAAGTATGGCTGCGGTCGGTAAAAGTGGCCTTCTTCAGCTCGGTGGCCAGCTCGTTGTAGTAGGTGGGCACCAGGCTGGGGTCCGACAGGTGCTGCTCGCTGTCGAGCTCGGAGAATTTCTGCACCGCGATCGGGTCGGGCGAGCCCACCACCTTGACTTGCGCAGCCGCGGGGCCGACTTGCATGAAGGCATCCACGGCGGCGTGGGTCAGCAGGCCGGGGCTGCCGTAGTCGGCGGCGAACTGGTCGGCGGTCTTGTTCGCCGCCGCCAGCTTCTGCGCCAGTGGCTGGGCGATGTCGGCCAAGCTCGCGTCGGCTTTGACGATCTCGGCGCGCGCCGTCGCCTCGGTCAGCGGGGTCGGGGCGGTGGCCGGCGGGGCCGCGCTGGTGTCGGTGCCGGCGGCCGGGTCGCGGGTCGGGGCGGCCGATTCGCGGGCGGGCGCAGCGCCCCGTCCGGGGGATGCTGGTGCGGAACTGGTCGATGCGGGATTGGTGGCCACGGCGCAACCTCCTGATGTGGGTAGAATAGCCCGGCCCCGCGCGCGAGGGAAGGTCGAACGCACACGAGTTGGGTCTGCAGACCCCAGATCAGCGGCTGCGGTCGATCGGCAGCCCGCCACAACCTTTGCCAGGCTGCATCACGACTTGCACACGCCCTGGACGCAGCGCTGGCCCACCGGGCAGCCCGCCAGGCACAGGCTGTCGCACCAACCGCTGGCGCTGCCGGTCAGCAGCTCGATGCGCCGGCACACCTCGCGCTCGTTGACCGGGCCCAGGCGGGTGAAGATGCCGGTGACGATGCCGCCGGTGTCGTCGCAGCTGCTCATGACGTTGCAGGCGGTGCGCGGGCGAAAGATGTTGCCTTGTACGTACATGCAGCCTGTGCCGCAGCCGCCCAGGTCGTCGCGGACTTCGTAGACCCACGCGTCGGCGCGGGTGATCAGGTCCTTGTCCAGGTTGGGGTCGTGGTAGCTGGCGGTGACGGGGCAGTCGACCACGCCGTCGGCGCCGCAGCCGTTGCCGACAAGGTCGCGCCAGGGGTTTTCGGGGTCCTTGGCGCAGCTGAGCGCGTCCATCGGCTGGGCCGGGCCGTGCGAGAAGCAGTTGGGGCCGGCGACCGGCGCGGGATAGTCGCTGGGATCCAGCTGGTTGCCCTTTTCGTCCCAGACCTGGCCCAGCGCGTGGACGAATTCGTGGACGAACGGTACGAAGATCTTGTCGATGCTGGTCTGGGCGCCGAACACCAGAACCGCCTGGGCATACCAGCCGAACAGTGCGTAATTGCCCGGCTTGCCGAAGGCAGCCTCGTGCATCAGGTCGGTGGCCGCGTACAGCACGAACACGTGGCGGCTGGGCAGGGTACAGACCTTCTGCAGCGGCGAGTGGCTGTACACGTCCTCGGGCGACAGGATCAGGCTCGCGCCGTCGGCGAGCTTCAGGGTCAAACCGGTGCAGGTGGCGCCCGGCGGCAGGTCGATGGCCGGGCAGACTGCGCCGGTGCCGTACAAGGGCTGGTCCACGTACCAGAAATTGAAGCGGTCCAGGTTCGACGCGAACGGCTGCAGGCCGGCCAGGCCCTCTACCGCGTACAGCGGTGCCAGCTTGGGGTCAAAGTTGTAGGCATTGTCGCTGGTTCCGCCGATGAGCGCGGCGAAGGTCTTGCGCAGGTCCAGCGGGCTGCCCAGGTCGTCGACGCCGCCGGCCAGCAGCACCACGTTGATACGGTCGCTGCCGTCGTTGTTGTGCCCGGGCAGCACCGCCTTGCACAGCGGATCGCCAGGGAGTTCCTCGGGTTTCGAGACATCGGCGTTGTCGGCGGGCTGTGCGTCGGGCTGCGTGTCGGGCTGCGTGTCGGGCAGGGCATCCGCCAGCGCATCGGTCTTTACGTCGACGACCGCGTCCGTGGCCAAAACGTCTGCCTGGACCGCAGGTTTCGCAGTGCTGCCGCAAGCACAGGCCAGCAAGGCCGCGCCCGCCCAAACAAGCCAGGCCCGGCCCGCGTTCACACCAGCTCGCGGTGGCGGAAGCAGCTGACCAGGTGGTCGTTCACCACGCCGGTGGCCTGCAGGTGCGCGTAGACCACGGTGGAGCCCAGGAAGGAAAAGCCGAGCTTCTTCAACTCTTTGGCCATCCGGTCCGACAGGTCGGTACTCGCCGGCAGATCCTTCAGGCTGTGCCAGTGGTTGACCAGCGGCCGGCCGTCGACCCAGTCCCACTGCCACTTGGCAAAGCTGCCATGGCGCTCCTGGACTTGCAGGAAGGCGCGGGCGTTCTGGACCGTCGCCTTGATTTTGGCGCGGTTGCGCACGATGGCCGGGTCCAGCACCAGCCGCTCCAGGTCGGCGTCGCCAAAGCGGGCCACCGCCTGCGGGTCGAAGTCGGCGAACAGGCGCCGGTAGCCGCTGCGCTTGCCCAGGATGGTGCGCCACGACAGGCCGGCCTGGGCACTTTCCAAGACCAGAAACTCAAAGAGCTTCTTGTCGTCGTGCACCGGCACGCCCCACTCGCGGTCGTGGTAGGCGATGTACAGGTCGTCGCTGGTGCACCAGCCGCAGCGGGTTCGCACGTCGCACATGGGGCCTCCGCGGCGCGGCCAGTTGGGGCCAAGGGCGCCGGGGCTACCTTGCGACGGTGGGTTGCGGGGTGTCAAGACGGCAATGGCGGCCCGGGGACACCCCGGCGCGAACCTACGGGCACGGACCCAACAGGTCAGTCAGCGCCTGCTGCCGCTTGGTGACATAGTCCGTGAGCGTCGTGTACGACTTCTTGATTTGCGACGCCGACTTCACCGTCTTGGGGTCCTGGGTCAGCATCGGCGTCAGCGTCGTCTGGTAGGCCGCGACCAGGGGCAGCAGCAGCTGCGGCCGGAATATCCCACACTGCAGCGTGCGCATGTGTTTGAGGAGCTTGGCCTTCAGGCTTGGCACCAGCCAGATGCGCTCGTAGACGTGGTCCACGCGGCCGGCGCACCACGTGTTCGGGCTGCCCCACGGCTGCTGCAGCGGGTACTCGGCGTTCTTGGCGCCAAAGGTCAGGTCGGTACCCGTCGAGATGACGTGGATCCGCTTGGTCTTCTCGTCGGTGTAGACGGTGAAGTTCTGGCCGGCGGCAGCCAGCCCATCGATGTTCGAGATGATCGCGTCTACCGCGTAATTCGCCATCAGCTCGCCCACGTAGAAGTTGTCCGCCAGCAGTTGGGCAAAGGTGTCCAGATTGGTGGTCGTCAGAGCCGTGGCCAGGTCGGCCATGATTTGGGGATCGCCGGGGTCGCCCTTCCAGATGTAGATGGCGTTGCCGCAGCCCTTCTTGGGGCACTCGAAGGCCGAGCAGCCGTAGACGACTTGAAACTTGTCGCCGTCGTTGTTGCCGATGGCCTCCGAGAAATAGCGTTTGTCGATAGCCTCTTGCAGCAGGTACGGGCCAAAATCCTGGCCGTTGACCCACAGCCGCGCCCAGCTGAACCGCGGCGCATTGCCCCCGGCGTCGCGCAGCATCGCGCCCGCCAGAATCTCGCGCAGGAACGTGCCATCCTGGCCCGACGACTTGAGGCGGAAGGCCTTTTGGCCCTCGGGCCCGATCGTGCCTTCGACGTACTTGTCGAACTTGAGGCGGACATTGGGCTTGGCTGGGTTGCTGAGCTGGCTGCCGTTGCCAAAGCCGTGGATGCCGACCTGGCCATAGGCCACGCCGTCCATTTCGACCGTGGCCGGGTGCCAGTCGTAGATTTGCTCGCTGTCGGGCTGGTTGACCCCGTCCATGAAGGCGGCCCACTCGCTCGCCGCGACGGTGAGCTTGACGGTGTGGATGCCCTGCAGGTCGAACAGGGACTTGGGCGTGCCAAGGGTGCCGAGGGCCGAGGGCAAGCCGCCGCCCACGTCCTCGACGAACGCTTGCGCGTCACCGGAGTCCGCGCTGTCCACAGTGTCTTGGACCGCGTCGCCAACAGCCGCGTCGGCAGCTGCGTCTGCCCCAGCGTCCGCAATGGCGGTGTCTGCGGCGCCGCTGTCCAAAGTGTCCAAAATGTCCAAAAGCGGTGCATCGGCCGCGGCGATGTCCTCTGTGCCAGCGACGGCGTCCGCATCGGCGGCTGCGGCCGAGTCCTGCGGCAGCGCGTCGGCGTCCCCGTCCACGTCTGCGGTCGGCCCGCTGTCTTGCTCCGCGACCTCCGGTGGCCCCGCGTCCGGCGTGCTGTCACTGGCATCGGCGCCGGCCTGGGCATCGACGTCATCCGGGCTGCCGGCATCTGGGGATACTCGAGGACCCGTGGCATCTTGCGCAGCGAAAGGCTCCGCACAGTCCGCTCCAGCACCTGCGGCATGGTCCGCCGCGGCGCCATCGGCCGCACCTTGCACGGGTGTGTCGCTGCCACAGCCGCCCGACATCAAGGCCACTGCGGCCAAACAAAGGCCCACCACTGCGCTGCTGCGCCGCGAAAACCGCGCCGTCATCGTCACCTCTCCCGATTGTGTGATGTGCTTGTTGGGCCCCCCGCCACGGAATTTGGATATCCGTTCTGCTTGCACCGTACAATGGTTTTGGTCACAGCCGACGCGAAACGCTGCAATACCAAACACGATACGCGCCAAGACGGCCGGCAGTCGCCGCGGAGGCAGATGGCGCGCACGGTCATCCTGGTCGATGCAAAGACCGCCTTTGTGGCGAGGGCCGCGACCTGGGTGGCAGGGCGGAAGAGTGTCGGGGACTTTGCGCTGCGGGGGCCAGTGGCTCTTCGTCAAGGGCTCCGTCCTCGGTCGTGCAGTACCTGCTCAAACGGATTGTCGTTTTGCCCCCGCCGAAAGCTCCCGTTCGGCCAAGATCCTGCGCGGGGACCCTGCCGGGTTGTGGGTGCGGCACTGCGTAGGTCCGGGTTGGGTGCGGACAGGTCTCTGCACCTGTCCCGTGAGTTCGCGTGTGCCGATAGGCGGTTGCGCAGCGGCCGGCGTGGTCTGGGTTTGGACGATGGTCCCGGGTGTCAGGTTGGTGGGGCTGAGATTGGCGGCGGAGGCGTGGGGGCATTCAAAAACCGTCATTGCGGCGAAAGCCGCAACCTAGGCAGTAGTGCCGAAGCGTGTCGGGGACTTGGCGCTGTGGGGGCTGCAGGCAGCTCGCGTCGGGCGACGCGCCGGTTTGTGCCGCAGTGGTCGGCGCGGACAGTGGTTTGGTCCCCGGTTTGGTCCCCGGCGCCTGAATGAAGGCCCGGCAGCTGAAGCTGCAGGCTCAGGTCTGCCAAGCCCGGCCTCCGCGGGCTAGCTTCTGGCGCCTTGTCGGGTCCTGCGGCTGTTCGTGGCGAGCACGCTCTTGCTTGGCGCAGCCCGCGCAACAGCTTGACACGCCGGAGCCGCGGCCCACCATGGAAGCGCGCCGCGACCGGTCGCCGTAGGACCCCCAATGAAAGCCAGCCCGTCCGTTCGCATCGCCACGGCCCATGACCAGCCGCGGTTGGCAGTCCTCATCGACTCCGACAACGCCCAGGCTAGCCTGGTCGGGCCGCTCTTGGCCGAGATCGCTCGCTTTGGCCTCGCCAGCGTGAAGCGGGCCTACGGCGACTGGACGAGCCAGCAGATGTCGAGTTGGAAGAAGACGCTGCTCGCCCACTCGATTGCGCCAGTCCAGCAATTCGCCTACACCACGGGCAAGAACGCGACCGACAGTGCGCTCATCATCGACGCGATGGACCTGATGTACTCCGGGCAGTTCCATGGATTCTGCCTGGTTTCGAGCGACAGTGACTTCACCCGCCTTGCCCAGCGGCTGCGCGAGGAAGGGCTGATCGTGTACGGCTTTGGCGAGCGCAAGACGCCGGAGGCCTTTGTGGCCGCCTGCGACAAGTTCGTGTACACCGAGGTGCTGCGTGCCGAGCCACCGACCGCCAAGGCCGCTGCGGTTGCCGCCGCGCCACAGGCAGCAAGTGCTGGGGCCTCCGCGAGTGCTGCGAGTGTGCCAAAGGCCAAGGATCCGGCGCCTGAACTGCCGCGCGAGCACTTCAATCAAGCCGTGGAGCAAGCGGCCGACGAGACCGGCTGGGCCGACTTGGGGGCGGTGGGTACGTACCTGCTCAAGGTTCAACCCGATTTCGACCCGCGCCACTACGGCGCCAAGAAGCTGCGCGACC
>JACRCU010000208.1 GCA_016218865.1 Deltaproteobacteria bacterium
ACCTCCGCCACCAACCCCACCCCGCTCGCCGCCTGCACCCGGCGCACGACCAACTCGGCGAAATCCAGCACTTCCTTCGCCGTCGCCCCGCCGCGGTTCACGATGGCCAGGGTGTGCTTGGTCGACAGCCCGACCCGGCCTTCGCCAAAACCCTTGTGGAGCCCAGACTTCTCGATCAGCCACGCCGCCGACAGCTTGACCTGCCCGGTGCCATACGGCCACATCGGCATCGCGCCACCGGGCGCCAGCCGCGCGCGCACCTGCTCGGCGAACGCCAAGTCCACGATCGGATTGGTGAAGAACGAACCGCACGAGCGCGAGTCCGGGTCATCGGGCCGGACCACCATCCCCTTGTCGGCCCGCAACTGCAGGACCAGCTCGCGGACCCGCGCAAGTCCCTGGGGGCCCTCGACATCCACGCCCGCCGCCGCCTGCTGCACCTGGGCGTAGGCCAGGCACGCCGGCCGCCCGCGCCACAGCTGCAGGTCCACCGCCAGCACCACCGCAAGCTGTGGATTCTGCTTGAAGACCGAGTCGCGGTAGCTCAGCTGGCACTCCGCCGCCGTCCAGGTCCGCGCCGCCTTGGCCGCCACGTCCACGCCGTGCACCGCCAACAGCACCTCGGCCACTTCCTGCCCGTACGCGCCGATGTTCTGCACCGGCGCCGCGCCCACCTGCCCGGGGATTCCGCTAAGGCACTCGATGCCTTGCAGGCCCTGCTCCACCGACCACGCCACCAGCTCGTCCCAGTCCAGGCCCGCCGCCACCCGCAGCAGGACGCGCTCGCCGTCGTCGCCCAGCACAGCAATCGGCACGTCTGGCAACGCCGGATGCAGCACCACCCCCGCGAGCCCGCGGTCGGCGATGACCACGTTGGAGCCGCCACCGACCACGAACCACTGCAAGCCATGTTGCTCGGCAAAGTCCAGAGCTTGCACGGCCTCGGCCACCGACGTGACCCGCGCCAACCACTCGGCCGGCCCGCCCACACCCATCGTAGTGGTGAGCGGCGCCTGCGCCACGAACTGCGGAATACTAGACATATGTCAACCTGATAAGCAGATAATCAGCCGTCAACTCACTGGCTAACGCCGCAACTCGGCGAGCAAATCCGCGCCGTACTTCTCGACCAGCCGCGGCCCCATGCCCTTGACCGCCAGCAGCTGCGCCGGGGTCTGCGGCCGCGCCGCCACCACCGCCTCCAACGTCGCATCGGGCAGGATGCGGAAGGCCGGCACCCCTTCCATCCGCGCCCGCGCCAACCGCCACGCCTTCAGCTCGCCCAGCAAAGCCGTGTCGATGGGCAGAGTTGCCACCGGTGTCGCCACCTCGACCACCTTCCCCGCGCGCTTCTTGACCACCTTGCCCGCCGCCGCCGGCTTTTGCGCGTCTTCCAGCTGCACGCGGTCGACCCAGTCCGGGTCGCGCTGGCCCGGCAGCTCGCACAGGGTCGCGGTGCGGTACCGAATGGTCTCGCCGCCTTTGTCGAAGGCTTCCCACGAGGTGGTGATGACCTCGGCGCGCTCCAGGCCGGTGACCAGCGCGTCGAACATCCGCCGGTCGATGGCGTCGCCAAAATCCTCGCGGAACAGCTTCCCCAGCGACAGCGCGCGGGTCGGGCTCAAAAGGTCCACCAGCTTGGTCAGTTGCCGGCGCTCCAGGGCGTCGGGGGCCCGCTGCCGCCGCAGCAGCGACTGATCGGCGCGGCACCAGTCGCACAGCCCGCACGGCCGGTGGCGGTCCTGATCGCCAAAATAGGCGGTCAGCGCCGTCATCCGGCAGCCCATGCCGCGGCCGAACTCGAAAATCACGTCGATCTGCGACTCGCGGTGCATCCGCTGCCGGGCATACAGCGCCGGCCAGTCCGCCACCGCGCCCGGCCGCACCACGTCCTCGTAGTCGATGAGCGCCGCGCGCAGACCCCACAGCTTGTCCAGCGCCGCTTCGGCCACCTCCAGCACCAAACCGCTGCGCTTGAGCAGGGTTTCGCGCTCGATGCCCGTAGTCGGAATCAACCCGAACAGGCGCTGCAGGTCGACCAGCTGCGGATAGCCGCGGGCGAACATCGACTCGTGCAGCTTGCGATCCGCCCAGGAATACAGGCAAACCGCCGCCGAGGGCTGGCCATCGCGGCCGGCGCGCCCCACTTCCTGGTAGTACCCCTCCACCGTCGCCGGCATGCCCAGGTGCGCGACGGTGCGGATGTCGGCCTTGTCGATGCCCATCCCAAAGGCCACCGTCGCCACCACCACCTCGGTCTGGCCCGCCGTGAAGCTTTCTTGAACCTTCTTGCGGTCTTCCGTGTCCATGCCGGCGTGGTAGCCCGCGACCTTGAAGTCCTTCTTCCACGCCACCACCGTCTCGTCCACCGCCTTGCGGCTCAGCACGTAGACGATGGCCGGCCGCCGCGCCGGGTCCGCCAGCATCTTCCTGGCGAGGCCCACCCGCTCGCTAGGGTTGCTCTCCAGCAGCTCGATGGCCAAATTGTCGCGGCGGAATCCGCGGATGAAGCGCGTCGCCTGCGGCACTCCCAGCTGCTCGACGATGTCGGCCTGCACCCGCACCGTGGCCGTAGCCGTCAGCGCCAGCACCGGACAGTCCCCCTGGGCCCTCAGCTCGGGCAGCCGCTCGCCCAGCAGCCGGTAGTCCGGGCGAAAGTCGTGGCCCCACATCGAGATGCAGTGCGCCTCGTCGATGGCGATCAGCTTGGGCGGCCGGGCCATCAGCCGCGGCACGAAGCCGGGCACCCGCAGCCGCTCGGGGGCAATCATCAAGAAGTCCAGCTCGCCCGTCAGCCAACGCCGCAGCGCCACTTGCGAATCGCCGCGGCCGCGCCCCGAGTGGATCCGGTCGGCCTGCAGGCCCATCGCCACCAGCTTCTGGGTCTGGTCCTCCATCAGGGCGATCAGCGGCGAGATGACGATGCCGCCGCCGCGCACCAGGCCAGGCAGCTGATAACACAGCGACTTTCCGCCACCGGTCGGCATCACCAACAGCCCGTCGTGGCCGGCGATGACGTGCTCGATGACCTCGCGCTGGTGCGGGCGAAACTCCTGAAGACCAAAGCGGTTGCGCAGCACCCCCAAAAGCGCGTCGGGAATCTTCAGGTCGTACCGCGTCGGATCCAAGGGCGAACTCATTGGCCGCCCTCGGCCGGCACGCGCGCCACGGCGATCAGCGACTTGCCAAAGGGAACCGCGAGCTTGGACTCCAGCGCCCGCGTCACCGGCACCCCCAGGCGGTCGTACAGCGCCGCGCCCCGCGCATCGAAGCGGCGCTGCCGCAGCACCCGGCCCGCCACCAGCCACGGCGCGATGCCCAGCACGTCGAAGTAGCGGCATTCCTCAACCACAAAGCCAGCTTGCGTCAGCTTGGCCTGCAGCTCGCCGCGGCGGTAGCGCCGGCAGTGGTGCACCAGCTCGTCCAGCGACCCGTACAGCAGCGGCAGCGCCGGCACGAAAATCAGCAGGTGGCCGCCCGGCTTCAGCACCGCCCGCACCTGCTGCAGCGCCGCCTCGTCGTCGGGGATGTGCTCCAAAACATTGACCATCAGCGCCGCGTCGAAGGGCTGGGCCAGCAGCTCCCGCGGCACCTGCTCCAGCACGCCCTGGGCGCACTTCACATGCGGGCGCGCCGCCATCTCGGCCTGCAACTTGGCAAAAAGATTGGCCGCCGGCTCCACCAGCAGCGCCTCGGCCACCTGGTCCACATAGCGGCGCGCCACGTTGCCCAGCCCGGCGCCGACCTCGATGACCCGGCCCTGCAAAAAGGGGCGAAAACGCTGCAGGATCCAGCCCGTGTAGTTGGGCAGATCCGCCAGCGCCTCCAAGTCCTGTCCGTCGTAGTGCGTCGGATCCGCCGTGCCCGTCCTGGTCAACCCTTTACCCCACCCGCCGTCAAGCCGCCCACCAGGTGCTTCTCGACCGCGTAGAACAGCGCCATCACCGGCACCGCGGCAATCAGCGAACTAGCGGCAAACAAAGACCACTGCACGTCCTTGTCGCCCACATAGTTGCGAATCTGCACCGGCAGCGTGTAGGCGGCCTCTTGCGACAAGAACGTGTAAGCCAACACGAATTCGTTCCACGCCGCCATGAACGAGAACAGCGCCGTCACCGCAATCGCCGGCGCCGACAGCGGCAGGATGATCCGCACGAAGATCTGCAGGCGGGTCGCGCCGTCGATGATGGCCGACTCCTCGATTTCTTTGGGCAACGTGTCGAAGTAGCCCTTGAGCGTCCAGGTGCAGAACGGGATCGCCGTGGTGGAGTACACCAGGATCAGGCCCAGCATCGAGTCGAGCAAACCCAGTTTCTGAATCAGCACATACAGCGGAATCAGCGTCAAGATGCCCGGGAACATCTGCGTCGCGAGAAAGCCCAGCAAGCCGGCGCGCCGCCCCGGGAACTCGAAGCGGGCAAAGGCGTAGGCGGCGGTGCAGGCCAGCACGATGCCCAGCACGGTGGTCGCGCCCGAAACAATCAGCGAGTTCAGCAGTTGCCGCCCGAACAGCCAGGTACCGTGGGCGTCGGTGCGCAGCGCCACTTTGGCGAACGCGTCCAGGCTCGGGTTGTCGGGCCAGGGCCACGCCGAGGCGGTCGCACCGGAAGTACCCGAAAGTGCTAGCTTGATCACGTACAGCACCGGGTACAGCGTGATCACCGTGACCGGCACCAGCAAGAAGTGCGGCAGCAATGCCCGCCAGCCGGTCGGCGCGACACCGCTTGAACCAACAGTGCTCGAACCATGTCCAGCGGTCTTTGCGGTTCCAGCCATCACTTCCTTGGGGTGTTGCCTAAGACGACACCGACTCGGTGGCGCGGGTCTTGCGGTTGGTGACAAGGGTATACAGCAGCAAAATCGCGAAGATCAGCACGCTGTAGGCCGCGGCCAGGCCGGTGCGGCGCAGCACGGTAAAGGTGTAGTACGCCTCGGTAATCAGGATGTCGGTCTTGTGGTCCGGCCCGCCGCCCGACACCAGGTAGATGACGTTGAAGGCGTTGAAGGTCCAGATGGTGCCCAGGATGATCGCCGGGAACAAGGCGGGCTTCAGCAGCGGCAACGTAACATGGCGGAACTTCTGCCAAGTGCTGGCGCCGTCGATGTCGGCCGCCTCGTACAGCTC
>JACRCU010000209.1 GCA_016218865.1 Deltaproteobacteria bacterium
CAAGATGGCCGCTATGCAAAGTGCGCGGCCGGCGTTGCCCGCCGATTTTTCGATCGCCGGTGCGGGGCGTGCAGCACTCGCACACCGGTGTGACGGCCAGCCCGGCGATCCACGTTGGAAAATGCTCCAGAGAGCATCCTGTGGATCGCTGCGACCTGTGAAAAATCATCGCCGAATGGAATCCGCTGCGGTGCACGCGCCCCAGGTTTGTGAGAAATTGTGGTGCCCGACCGCCCAGAAGGCTTGACGGTGTTGCGGGCGGACGGTACGACAGCCATGCTGATAGGGCCCGCTAGGCGACGCTGGCCGTCGCGGGGCGCCCTTGGAGGGTTTGGGCTGATGGCAACGTGTCCGCGCTGCGGCAGGAGCAACGAAGGCAAGTACCGATTCTGCCTCGGCTGCGGTGCTGCTTTGGCGGCGACAGAGGCCAAGCCGGCGGTCGGCGGGCCGGGCCGCGGCGTGTCCGGCGGCACCGCACCCCTCGCTGGTGGACCGGTCGGTAGTGCGCCAGCGCAAGGCAATGTCCCGGCACCGGCGGCTCCGGTTGCCCGGCCCGCGGTGAGTCCAGCGGTGGCGGCGGCCCTGGGCCGGGTGCGCCCGGAATCGGCGCCACCGCCCGCGCCAGAGGAACACGCACCGCCCAGCGCTGGCACCGACGCGGCCGCAGACACCGAAGGCAGCGATCGTCTGCTGGCTGGGTCGATGCCGCCGTTGCGCCGCGCCGCGAGTCTGATGGGTGCGGCAGCCCGCGCCGAGGTGCCCCTCCACCGCGAGACCCAGCCGCGCAACGTGCCGCGCGCCGAACCAGAGTTGGCCAGTGCCGCTGCCGCAGTCGAGTTGCCGCCGCGTCCGGGCAGCAGTGGCTCCGTCGCCAGCGCTGCGGGGGCCGCCAAGACCGATGCCCAGGCGGCGCTGCCCGAGGCACTGTTGGACGCCGCCGGTCGCGCGCGGCGCAACGCCAACCAGCCCGCGATCGGCGTGCCCGCAAGTCCAAGTGCGGCGCCATACGCGCCCCTAGCGCCGGCTCGCCGCGGCGAGGTGCTGCCGCACGTGGGCATGCCGCCGCTGGTGGCCCGGCCGATGCCGGGGCCAGGACCGCAGGATTACGCGTCGCCCGAGCCGGAGGCTCCGCGCGCCCACGGCCTGTACGACGGGCCCCAGGGCGAACTGGGCGAGCCCAAACGCATCTTGACGCCGCTGATGACGCGTCCGCCGCTGGGCCTGGACGAGAGCGCGCGGACGACGGAACAGCCCGTGCAGGCCGAACCGCTGGCGAGCCCTGGGCATGGCGCGGCCGGCCACGCGCCGCCGGTCAGCCAGGCTCCGGCGCGCCCCGGTCTGCCGCTGCGGCCCGATACCATCGATCGCCCGCCACCTGCGCCCATGGCACCGCCGCCCGCGGTCAGCCCAGGTGCAGTGCCCGGACCGCCGCCGCAGCTGAGCCGCCTGGGCCATCTGGCGCTGATCGACGACAACGGCGCCGAGTCGATTCAGTTCCCGCTCATCCTGGGCGAGAACCGCATCGGCTCGGGCGAAGGTTGCCAACTGCGCTTCCCCGACGACGGCTTCCTGACCCGGGTGCACTGCATCGTCCACGTGGAACCGAGCAAGATGACGCTGCGGCCGGTGGACTACGGCAACGGTGTGTACGTGCGCATCTCCACACCGATCGAGCTGCACCACGGCGACACCATGCGCATCGGCCAAGAGGTGCTCCGCTTCGAGCGCATCGACCGGCTGACCCCCGAGATCAATTACGCCGGCAAAGCCGAGATGGTCGGCTTTCCGCTTGCGCGCGAGGTCTGGGGCCGGCTGTGCCAGATTGGACTGGGCCGTCAGGTGGCCAACGCCTACGTTCTCAGCACGCCCGACGTCTTTCTGGGGCGCGAGCGCGGCGACATCCTGTTCCCGCGCGACGGTTTCGTGTCCGGTTCCCACGCGGTCGTGTCGGAGCGCAACGGGCGTTGCTTCCTCAAGGATCTGGTGAGTTCGAACGGTACCTTCATCCGGGCCAAGCAGGACACGCCGCTGCGCAATGGCGACCTGTTCCTGTTGGGCCGCAACTTGCTGCGGGTCCACCTGGGCCCGCCGACTTAACGATTCTGCGCGAAATCAGGTTTGGCGATTCGGCCGACCTGTGAAACACTGCTGGCGACCCCCCAAACCCGAGCGCGAGTACCACCATGAGCAAGGCAACCCAATCCCAGACCAGCACTCCGGCGCGCGCCAGTGACCGCCGCGAGCTGGCGCGCAAGGCCTTTGATATTCAGGTGGGAATTGCCACGGATCATCGGCTTTTCGTGGGGTTGGTCAGCAATATCTCGGCAGGTGGCCTGTTCATCGCCACCGACGAACACCTGCGCATGGGCGATCAGGTCGAGGTGCGCTTTTCGATTCCTGGCCACGCGCACATCTTCGACAAGCAGGCCACGGTGATGTGGACTCGGCCGCTGTCCGAGGGCTCGAACCAGCGCACCAAGGCCGGCGCTGGCGTCAGGTTTTCGGACTTGACCGACGAAGAGACCAAGATGCTCAACGCCTTTCTGCAGATTCACGAGCCGATCTTCTTCGACAC
>JACRCU010000219.1 GCA_016218865.1 Deltaproteobacteria bacterium
CGCGGCGCGGGCGCATCCTGGTGGGCAAGGTGGGGCTGGACGGGCACGACCGCGGCGCCAAAGTGGTGGCGCGGGCCTTGCGCGACGCGGGGTTCGAGGTCATCTACACCGGCCTGCACCAGACGCCCGAGATGGTGGTCAACACCGCCTTCCAAGAAGACGTGGACGTGATCGGCATCTCGATCCGGTCGGGCGCGCACAACACCTTGGTTCCGCGCGTGTTGGGCCTGCTGGCCGACCGGGGCGCCAAGGACATCGCAGTGTTCGTGGGCGGCATCATCCCCGACCAAGACATGGTGGCGCTGCGCCAGGCCGGGGTGGCCGAGATCTTCACGCCGGGGGCGTCGCTCGATGCCATCGTGGCGCGGGTGCGGGTGTTGCTGCAAGAGCGCGGCGTGACCCTGCTGGGTGCCGAAGCCTAATTTCGAGGACAGCCATGCAGTTCAAACCCAGTGACGACGATCGGATGCTGCTGGAAGCCGTGCGCGCCTTGGCCGACGGGGCCCTGCGCGACAGCGCCGAGAAAAGCGACCGCGACGGTGTGCCGGCGCCCAAGATCCTCAAGCACTTGGTCGAGTTGGGTGCCTTCGGCCTGCAGGCCCACGACAAGCTCGGCGGGCTGGCGCTGGGTCAAGTCGCCACGGTGGCCACACTGCAGGTGCTCGCGGCGGCGGATGCCGGCCTGGCGCAGGTGCTGGTCCACCACGGTGCGGCGCTGGCGGTGCTGCAGTCGGCGGGCTTTGATGGAAAAATGCTGGCCAAGCTGGCGGGCGGACAGGCGCTGGCGTGCCTGGGCGGCGGCGACCTGAGCGTGCACCCCGACGCCGTGCAAAGCCCGATCCAGGCTAGCGAATCGGCCAATGGTTGGCGCCTGTCGGGTCGCCACGGCTGGCTGCTGGGCGCCGGACTGGCCCACCTGGCGGTGCTGCAGGCCGAAACGGCGCAGGGACCGCGCTATTTTGCGGTCGACTTGAGCCAGCCGGGCAGCCTGCGCCGAGCGGCGGGCGAGCAGCTGGGCCTGCGCTCGGCGGCGGCGCAGAGCCTGGAACTGAGCGATTGCCCTGCGACTTTGCTGGGCGACGTGGACGCGCGCGCCCTGGCGACCCGCCTCCAGGTCCAGACCGCGGCGGTGGCGGTGGGCGTGGCCCAAGCGGCGCTGCGGGCGGCCTGCAAGTATGCCAACCAGCGCGAGCAGTTCGGCAAGCCGATCGCGGCCTTGCAGCCGATCCAGTGGCAGGTTGCCGATGCAGCGACCGCCATCGACGCGGCGCAACTGCTGGTGCAGCAAGCGGCCTGGCAGCTGGACGATGGCCACAAGCAGGCCGGGCAATCGGCGCGCATGGCCCTGGTCAAGGCGCGCGAGGCGGCGGTTTCGGCCAGCGACAAGGCCATCCAGATCCACGGCGGCTACGGCTACACCAAGGATTTTCCGGTGGAGCGGGCCTATCGCGACGCCATGCTGCTGGGCGTTTTGCATGGTTCCAGCGCAGCGCACAAGGTGGCGCTGGTGCGGGCGATGGTGGCGTGACCAGCCACCCGACGCACTGCGACTGGCAACAAAGTCTTCGAAATCAATCACGGTACCGCCACTAGCGCCGCCGGGCCACCATTCTTGCATTGCCCGCTGGCCGGGGTTTGGATAGACTTGTTCGCGCGTAGCGCCACCCGTCTGAGCCCAAAGTCAGGGGCCGCACGCCGCCAATTGGAGGACCGATGCCCCACCACGGGTCCCGTTGCCCCGCGCTGTCTTGGCCCACGGCCGGGGGGGCGGAGCTAGGATCGCTGCGCTGGGCCGGACTTGTCGCGAGTTTTTCCTTGGCGCTTCTGGCTAGTTGCGGCAACCCAGGCGAGGCGGGTCCCAAGCTGGTCGCTCCCGACGTGTCCGCCGCCGATGCCGACGCCTTGGCCGCGAGCGATGCAGGCGATGTCACTGCGGATACGGGTGCGCCCGACGCCGCGGCGCCCGGCCCCTGCAAGACCAGCAGCGACTGCGCCGATCCCACCCCCGTGTGCGACCCGCTGGCCAAGCAGTGCGCGCAGTGCCTGTTCGACAGCGACTGCAGCAACGGCCAGCACTGCGACAACAAAGTGTGTGCGGCGGCAACGGCGTGCAAGAATTCGCTCGACTGCGCTGGCGCCCGCAGCCCGACCGGCCTGGGGTTGCCGATCTGCGACGCGAACCTGGCCCAGTGCGTCGAGTGCAGCGGCGACGGCGACTGCCCCGAGCACAACAACTGCGTGGGGCACGTCTGCAAACCCTACGTGCCGTGCGCCAACTCGATCGACTGCGGCGCCGACCAGGTCTGCGACGCCGACAAAGGCAGCTGCGTGCAGTGCTTGGGCGACAACGACTGCGGCCCGAGCGAGCTCTGCGAAGGCGGCACGTGCAAGGACTACGTGGCGTGCAGCAGCGACAAGCAATGCACACCACTGGGTATGCTCTGCGACGCCAAGTTGGGCAAGTGCGAGGAATGCAACCAGAACAGCGACTGCCCCAGTGTGTACCACTGCGCGCCTACGGGCGTGTCGGGCACCGGGCAGTGCGTGCTCGACGCCTGCGCGGCGGGCAAGGGAGCTTGCGTGAACAACGCCAAGATCCTCTGCACCCAGGTGGGCGATGGCTACGGCGCTCCGGAAGAGTGCCCGGGCTCGACCACCTGCGTCGTCGCCGCCGGCAAGCCGACCTGCAAAGCCTGGGCCTGCCAGCCCGGCGTGCACTGCCAGGGCGACGTACTGGTCGAGTGCAGCGCCGACGGCTTCGAAGTGCTCGCCAGCAGCAACTGCACCCTGGCCGGGCAGCTCTGC
>JACRCU010000216.1 GCA_016218865.1 Deltaproteobacteria bacterium
AGAACTCCTTGACTTGGAAGCACTTCAACGCCAAACCCTTGGTCAGCGAGCCCAGACCCGCCAGATCCAGGCCCTCGATCACGCCCAGGCGGCGGAACACCGGCGCCAGCGAGCTGAGGTTGTGGCCGAACCAGGTGCCCGGCTGCGGCATGGGGATCGCGACGTACATGGACACCGGCACGAGGCCGGTGTAGCTGTCTGGAATCGAAAACAATTCGCGCACCTTGGGCCACACACGCTCGATTGGCCGGGCCAGGCCGTAGATCGCGCCCGGCACCTCGCTGCAGTCGTAGAACACCCACTTGGGCATGGGCATGCCTTCGGGTCCAAAGGTCAGGCCGTCGAGCTTGTGCAGCAAGTCCAAGAAGATGGCGCTATCCAGGCGCAGGGGATCGATGACATGGCTGGCCGGAGTCGGCAGACCGAAAGGCTGCAGATCGAGCATGGCCAGGTTGTTGGGCGTGGCGACGACGTAGGGCACCAGCTCGTCGAGCAAGTGGGCGCCTTGGATCGGAAACGGCAGCATGGCAACCTCGGCGGACTATGCGGGCGAATGAACTAGCTTTTCGCGAAACAGCGGCACCCGCACGTAGGTGCCATGGTTCAGCGGCCGGCCGACTACCACCACGCGATGGCCCGCCTCGATCTCGCGCTGCAGCTCGATCAGGGCCTGGGGATCGTCGGCGTCGAGCAGCGAATTGGGCGGCGGGGCATCGGGATGGGCGCGCGGCGCCGCCAGGACCGAGCTCAGCATCTCGCTGCGGGGGTGCATGCGGAACGAAAACGTGCGCGGCATCGAGTGCGCCGGCGTATAGGCGGTCACCAGCTCGAGCGGGCCCAGGTCGGAATACGTCTCGACCTTGGGCGAGCGCCACTGGGTGGTGCCCCATAACTCTTGGATCGGAAAGACCTGCAGCCCCAAGTACAGGGTCAGATGCAGCGTGCCGAACGGCGCGATACCCGGCGAGATCTGGTTCATCGACTCCAGCGTATACAGGAGCCAGGTATCGGGCACGGCGCGGCCACCGGCAAAGCCCGAAAGAATTGGAATCGCAATGAATTGGCTGACCGGGACCAGGCCGGTGTAGTCGTCCGGCACGTTCATCGCCTGGCGCGCCCATGGCTCCAGGTTGCCGGCGCGGATCCCCAGACCGAACACGGCACCCGGCATGACCGCGCAGTCGTAGAAGACCCAGCCGGGCATGTCCATGCCGAACGGGCCAAAGGTCAGCTTGTCGACCAGGGCCAGCATCTGCAAGAACGCACCATTTTTGCGCTGTTGCGGGTGAAAGATGTTGGCCGGTGGAATGGTGATGCCGGCCGGGCTGGTCTGCAAGATCGGCGCGATGCCGTCGTGGGCGATCAGGAACGGCTCGCAGCGTTCCAGGATCGGCAAATAGGGATTGAGCATGGCGGTCTTGGAGCCCCGGCGCAGCGGGCGCGGCGCAAGGGTAGGCCAAGGCGCGCCATTAGGGTAGCGGGGCCCCCGCGTTGTCGGCGGTCAGCGATCGAGCTCGGCTTCCAAGCGCGCGGCGATCGTCTCCAAGACCTGCAGGCGCCCCGTGTACTTGTCTTCGGCGGCCACCAAGGTCCAGGGCGCGATCTCGGTGCTGGTGCGGTCGACCATGTCGCACACCGCCTGCACGTACTGCGGCCATTTCTCGCGGTTGCGCCAGTCTTCGTCGGTGATCTTGAAGCGCTTGAACTCGGATTTCTGGCGCTCTTCGAAGCGGCGCAGCTGCTCGTCGGCCGACAGGTGCAGGAAGAACTTGCACAGGATCGCCCCGGACTTGGCCAGCTGCTCCTCGAAGTCGTTGATCTCGGAGTAGGCGCGCAACCAGTCGTTCTCTTTGCAGAATCCCTCTACGCGCTCGACCATCACCCGGCCGTACCAGGTGCGATCGAAGATGCCCACGCGGCCGTGGCCGGGCAGCTTGCGCCAGAACCGCCACAAGTACGGCTGCAAGCGCTCTTCTTCGGTGGGCGCGGCCACGGCGGTGATCTCGTAGCTGCGCGGATCGAGCGCCGCGGTGACCCTTCGGATCGCGCCCCCCTTGCCGGCCGCATCCCAGCCCTCGAAGGCCAAGATCAGGGACCGCTCCTTGAATTCCGGCCGGCGCAGCAGCACCGACAGCTTGCCCTGGGCCTCTTCCAGGCGAGCTTCGTACTCGACCTTGTCGATCTTGCCGCTCAGGTCCACGTGGTCCAGGATGTTGATGTGGTCGATGGCCGGAACCGGAGCCGGCGCGCTGGGTTGCACCACGGCCGCATCCGCACCCAGGCGGGCCTGCAGCGCCGCCAGGATGGTTTTGCCCACGGTCAGGCTGCGGTAACGCTCGTCTTGCCCCTCGACCACGATCCACGGCGCGTGGGCCATGTTGGTCTCGCGGAGCGCGCGCGCCGACACTTCCTTGAATTCATCGTACTTCTTGAAGTTCTTCCAGTCTTGCTTGGTGACGCGCCAGCGGGTGCGCGGATCGTCCTCCAGCTTCTCCAGGCGCTTCTTCTGGGCCTTCTTGCTCAGGTGGAACCAGAACTTGAGCACCAAGGCGCCCTCGTCGGCCAGCATGCGCTCGAAGCGGTTGATCGACTCCAAGTGCTGATCGAAGTCGGCCGACGACTCGGTCCCGAGCACCCGCCCGACGATCGGCGCGGTGTACCAACTGCCAAAGAAGATGCCGATCTTGCCCCGCGGCGGCAGGACGCGCCAAAAGCGCCACATGTCGGGGCGCGCGCGGTCTTCGTCGGTCGGGGCACCCACGCCGTGGACCTCGATGTGGCGCGGATCCAGCCACTCGCTCAGGGCGTGCACGGTCTCGCCCTTGCCGGCGCCGTCCACACCGCCGATAAGGAGAATCACTTGGAACTTCTTGGTCTTGAGCAGCTCGAACTGGGCATCGAGCAGTGCCGTGCGCAAGACGGGCAGCTCCGCCGCAAAAGTCTCTTTGTCAATCTTGTGGCCAAGTTCCGCAGTCTCGAACATGTTGCCTCCAAGGCGGGCAGCCAAGCGCCGGTATGCGGGCGACACGGGCGCCGCATGGACAACCGTCCCGCGGCAGCGGCTCGAAATTCCGGCCCAAAGACGATAGTCCTGGTTCGACCCGGATTGTCACAACATTGCACGATCGGCACGCAGCCTGGCCGATCGGCGCAGCCACAGCGCGGCGAGCAGGCCGAACGGCCACAGGCAAAAGCCGCCCGATGGGCCGGGCCGGGCTTCGCAACCCCGGTCGCTGCCAGCAGGTTCGGGCTTGGCCACCGCCGGCTTGGCGTCGGAACCGCCGTCCACCGCATCCACGCCGGCCCCGTGGGTGTCGCCCACTGCGCGCGAGCCGGAGTCCACTTCCCCGGTGGCGCAGGGCGACGGGGCCGCGCAGTCCCGCGGCGCGCAGTCCTCGGCGCACTTCAGCAAGCCACTGGCGCCACAAGCATCGGTACAGGCCTGGCCGTCGTCCTCGACCAAGCACCACGCCTCGCTGCCCAGCAGGCGCAGCTTGCCCATGCCGGTGTCGTTGTTCGGCAACGGATCGCCGGCGGGCTCGGCCGACGCCAGCAGCTTGGCCACGGCCTCGTGCGACGACAGTCCGTCGCGCTGCATGAGCAGGGCCACCGCGCCGGCCACGTGCGGACAGGCGGCGGAGGTTCCGCTGAATTCAAGTGTTTGCGAGGTCTGGACGCCGGTGGGCGCAACCAGGTCCGGTTTGACCCGCCCGTCGAAGGTCGGGCCGCGCGAGGAATAGGAAACCGGCTTGCCTTTGGACCACTTTGCCACATCCACCGCCCCAACCGCGACGGCGGCGGCGCAGTCGGCCGGGTGGGTGAGTGTGCCGTAGACCTTGGAATAGGCGAGCGACGACCCGTCGATGACGACCCGCAGGCGCAGTCCGGCCGGGGTCTTGGCGCCGCCGCGCACAGCCACGTAGTACGAACCGGTGCTCGGCGGGGTGAAAAGGACCGTTTCCCAAGGGGATTGCCCGCCATCCTGGGTCGACTTGGATGCCGCCACTTCGGTGCAGGCCGCAGAAGACGAGCAGACGAACAAGTCCAAGTCGACGCCGGTCACTGGGTAGGCGTCCCAGTCGAGCTCGAGTTCGACGACGTAGCCCTCGACGGCATAGAACTTGTTGACCTCTTTGCCAGCGCTGAACTCGTGCCAGCCGTCGCTGTCGGCATCGGTCCAGGTGCCGTGCCAGATCTTTCCGTCGGCCTCGTTGCCTGCGGCGTTGATCCAGACGACCCCCTGCTTGTCGACCTTGTTGACCAGCGCGCACAGCGGGCCGGTACCGTCGCCGAACGACCAACCCGTTGACCAACCGCCGGACAGGCTGACCACCTGTACGCCCGCCGCGGCCAATTTGGGCAGGGCAACCTGCAGTTGCGACGCGGTCTCGCCCGCTTGGGCCATGATGCTGGCGCCGGGCGCGATGTCGGCGATCACCTCGGCGCAGGCCGTGCCGTGGTAGCTGTCCGGGTCCGGGTCCTGGAAGGGAATCTTGCCGGCAAAGTTCACGATTTCGCCGTCGGCGATGGCGGAGTTCAGGCCGTGCCAGTCGCTGTCGACGACGACCACACTCGCGCCGCTGCCGTCGCTGCCGCCGCACTGAGCGCGCACGGCGCCGATGGCGCGGGTCCCGTCGGACAGAGTGGGACCTGCGGCACTCCGCAGCGGCCAGGGCAGCCGCGCCACCTGCAATCCAGGCAATTGACTCAGTTCGGGCAAGGTCGCGGGCGGGAGCCAAACCAGCCACAGCGTGTCGCCGGCGGCCTCTACTTCGCCACCGCGCCTTGCCAGCCACGCGCTCCAATCGCGGGTCAGCGCGGGCGCCGCGGCCAGCAGTTCGACGGCGATGCGAGCCTGCTGCCACGGCGCTCGGTGCCAACGCCTCTGAACCGCTTGAACTTGCGGAAGATCCGCCACGATGCGGCGGTGTCGCCAGGCTTGATGGACCGCGCGCAGCGGCGACTCGACGGGGTGGGCGCGCGGCCAAAGCTGCGGGTCCGGCTCCGGCTCGCACCAAGCCGGCGCCGCCGCCGTGACCAGAGCGGCAGAAAGCAGCAGCGCAACAGCAACCGCGGTAGCCAAGCGCATCGGAATCCTCGGGGTTTGGGGGCGCGCCGCGCGAGTGGAATGGACCCTACGCACTGGGAGCGTGTCGGGATCATCCCAGCACAATCCTACCACCGC
>JACRCU010000217.1 GCA_016218865.1 Deltaproteobacteria bacterium
CCGGCGCTGGCCGAACGGACCGAAGCCATGCCCACCGCCGGGCCGCAGCTGTGGTCGCAGAACGCCACGCCGGCGCCCGGAAATTTGGACTGGTTGCTGCAAAGCAAGGCGGCCACGGCCCAAGCCCGGCCCTCGGCCCCGTCCGCGGTGGCGGCCAGCGCTGGCGACGACGACCTGTTGGCAGCGCTGAGTACCGCGCTTGCCCAACCTGCGCAGGCGGTTGCAGTGCCCCCGCTCGGGGCGGGCGAACAGACCGAATGGGTGGGTGCACCACCGCCGGTCACGGGTCCGCAGCCCCGAACTCCCGGCGAGGCCACCGTGGCTTACCTGCCGCGCGAAGCCGTGCGCACGGCGATCACCGAGGCCCTGCACCGCGGCGTGCGGACGGCCGCAATCGCGGTAGCGCAGGATCTGGGCCGCGACGCCAACGGGGTGGTGCACGCCCAGTGCGACGGGGCCTGGCAGTCGCTAGATCCGACTCAATTGCAGGCCGTTGCCGTGGGCGTGGTGGTGCACAGCGACGATCCCGACCAGGTACCGCAGGTCTATATCGACTGCATCACCGATCGGGGCGACCGCGACCAGCCCCCGCGCGCCGTGCGCCTGTGTGCCAATGCTGCGATGCTCCGCCGCTTGGCGCCCGGCCAGGACAGCAGCGCCGCGTTTGCCAGCCTGGCCCGCGAGTTGGCCGGCGCCGGGGCCAAGCCCCTGCCCGAACGGCCCAATTGGCCCGGTCCGCCGTGGCCCCGCTACGATACCTTGGCGGATTTCATGCGGATGTGGCAGCGCGCGGACTAGCTTGCCCGAGCGCCGACGCCCCCGACCAACCAGCGCTCGGTCCAGGTTCCGCCCCCGGTGCCGAGTCGGCTTGCGTCGCCACGCAAAAAGCGGCACGGTTCGCCCGCAGCAGGGATGACCGCCTGCCCCCCTGCCCGCCAAGGAACCGCCATGTCGAACCCCACTGCCCCCATTGCACCGCCCGCCGACGACGAGGCCCGCAAGTACGATTTTGCCCGCATCGAGGCCAAGTGGCAGCGCTTCTGGGTCGAGAACAAGACCTTCGCCACCCACATCGACCACGGCAAGCCCAAGACGTACGTGCTGGATATGTTTCCGTATCCTTCGGGCGCGGGCCTGCACGTCGGCCACCCCGAGGGCTACACCGCCACGGACATCTACTGCCGCTACCTGCGGATGCGCGGTCACAACGTGCTGCACCCGATGGGCTGGGACGCCTTTGGCCTGCCCGCCGAGCAGTACGCCATCCAGACCGGCACCCACCCGGCCGTCACGACCCAGAAGAACATCGCGACGTTCCGCCGGCAGATCCAGGCGCTGGGCTTCAGCTACGACTGGGACCGCGAGGTCGACACCACCGCCCCCAGCTACTACAAGTGGACGCAGTGGATCTTCTTGCAGCTGTTCAAGAAAGGGCTGGCCTACCAGGCCGAGATCCCGGTGAATTGGTGCCCGGCCCTCGGCACCGTGCTGGCCAACGAGGAAGTCCAAGACGGCAAAAGCGAGCGCGGCGGCCACCCGGTGGTGCGCATGCCGATGCGGCAGTGGATGCTGAAGATCACCGCGTACGCTGAGGAATTGCTCGCGGGCGTCGACACGCTGGACTGGCCCGAGGGCATCAAGGCCATGCAGCGCAACTGGATCGGCCGCTCCGAGGGCGCCGAGGTCGACTTTGCCGTCGAGGACGAGCTGGGCACGCTGCGGGTGTTCACCACCCGGCCCGATACGCTCTACGGTGCCACGTACATGGTCATCGCCCCGGAGCACGCCCTGCTCGACCGTCTGGTCACCGACGCACAAACGGCGGCGGTGGATGCCTACGTCGAGGCGGCGCGGCGCAAGTCCGAGCGCGATCGCCAGGACGCCGGCAAGGAGAAAACTGGCGTCTTTACGGGACGCTATGCCATCAACCCGGTCAACGGCACCAAGATCCCGATCTGGGTGGCCGACTACGTGCTCGGCGGCTACGGCACCGGCGCGATCATGGCGGTGCCGGCCCACGACGAGCGCGACTTCGCCTTTGCCAAGGCCTTCGATCTGCCCATCATCCCTGTGCTTTCGCCCGATGGCCAGCCGTTTGCCCACGAGCTGACCGAGGCCTATACCGACGACGGCCTGGCGCTGAACAGCGGCCCGTACTCGGGCATGACGACGCAGGAATTCAAGCGGCGCATCACCGCCGAGCTGACCGACCGCGGCATCGGCGAAAAGCGCGTCAACTACAAGCTGCGCGACTGGGTGTTTTCGCGGCAGCGCTACTGGGGCGAGCCGATTCCCATCTACTATCCGATCATTTCGGTGGTCGACGGCTCGCCGCTCACCGAGGCTGGCCTGACGCCAACGCAGGTGGCCGACCTGGTGCAGACCGACTCGTGGCGGGTGATGTACGGCGCGCCGCTGCCGGTGCACGAGAGCGAGCTGCCCCTGGTCCTCCCGGAGACCGACGACTTCCAGCCCACCGGCAACGCCGAGCCGCCGCTCAGCAAGTGCCACGACTGGCTCTATTTCGAGCGCGATGGC
>JACRCU010000218.1 GCA_016218865.1 Deltaproteobacteria bacterium
CGGCAGGGCGAGCCCGGGCAGCACCTGTGCTGGCTCGCCGACGGGCGGGTGCGGGTGCGCGTCGAGGACGAGGCGGGGCTGGTCTACGACGTGGCAAGTCTGGGCCCGGGCGCGCTTTTTGGCGAGACCGCCCTGCTGCAAGCCGTGCCGCGCACCGCCACCGTTCTGGCCGACGGTCCCGTGCAGGTGGTGACGCTGAGCCGCGACGCTTTTGCCCGCTTGTGGCAGGGCCAGGCCGCCTCGGCCGGCGAGGTGCGCGAGCATATCCGCACCGCCGCGGCCCTGCGCAGCCATCCGTTGTTCCAGGCGCTGGATGCCGAGGGGTTGCGCGGGGTTTTGGGCGCGGCCGAGGTGGTGCAGTGCGCTGCGGGCGACGACGTGGTCACGCAGAACCAGGCGGGCGACCACCTGTACGTGGTGCGCGAAGGCAGCCTGCGGGTGCACCGGTCGACGCCCAAGGGTCCAAAGCTGCTGGCCAAGCTGCAGGCAGGCGACTGGTTCGGCGAGCTGGCCCTGCTGGGCGCCGGTGCGCGCACTGCCACGGTCACCGCCGAGACCCCGTGTGGGGTGGTGCGCTTGCATCGCGACGCCGTGGACCGGGCGCTGTCGCGCGATGTAGCCGGGGCGCTCGTGCTGCTCGAAGCTGCGGCGGAGCGGATGGCGCGCCTGCGGGCCGGGGAGGTTGCATGACCCCGGCTCGGCTCGTTCCCTTGCTGCTGATGGGCGCGGGTGCGCTGACGGCGGTCAAGCGCGGCCCTGCGGTCGCCGATCACCTGTTCGACGCGGTGAAGGTGGCGCTGACCCGCTACGAGCTGTCGCAGCTGGTCAAGGGCTATCAGCTGGATGCGGCGGTGAGCACCGCGCCGGCGCCCGAGAATCCGCAGGGTTTCCGCAACTGGGCCGCCGAGACGCTCCGCACCAGCGCCGCGCGCGACGCCACCTTGGACCTGTGGGGTCAGCCGTGGCGGTTCGAGCGCGACGGGCGCCAGGTCGTGTTCAAGAGCACGGGCCCCAATACGGCGCCGGATGCCTGTGCCGACGGCGCCGCCCCGGCCGAGGCCGCGCCGGACGGCGAGCCGCTGCCCCCCGACGACGACATCTGCGAGTGGGTGGACGCCGCCCGCTGACAGGCACTTCACCGGATTCGCGCCTGCACGGCTCGGCGGATCCGCTGCGCAACTGGCAGGAAGCAGGCGCGGATCCCGATCCGGGCCCGGGACAACGCCGAGGGCTGCGAGCCGAATTGGGCCGAATTGGGCCGAATTGGCGTGCGCCGGGTGCGCGGGTTGCCGGCAGGCATCCTATCGCGTAGGCTTTGGGGCAAGCAGCCGCGAAAAGTTCGCGCAATCGCAAGCGTTCGCCCAGGGAGGCGGGTCCACATGTACGTCGAACTCGCCGCCGCTGTGCTCGGCATGGCCACCTGGACGCTGGCGGAGTACGGCCTGCACCGCTTCCTGGGCCACGACCGGCGCACCTGGCCGAATCCGTTCGCCGCCGAGCACACCCGCCACCACAGCGAGGGCAACTACTTCGCTCCGGCGCGGGTCAAGGTGGCAGTTGGCCTGGCCGTGGTGACGATGCTGACGGCGGCGGCCAGCCTGCTGGTGGGGACGACGCTTGGCGCGATCTATTCCGCTTCGTTTACAGTGATGTATGCGGCCTACGAGGTGCAGCACCGCCGGATGCACACCCACGCCGGCCGCGGTCGCTGGTTTCGCCTGCTGCGGCGCCACCACTTCCACCACCATTTTGCCAACCCCAAAAGCAACCACGGGGTGACGTCGCCGCTGTGGGACGTGCTGTTCGGCACCTACGAGCCGGCGCCGCGGGTGCGGGTGCCGCGCCAGCTCGCAATGGCGTGGCTGCTCGATCCCGCCACGGACGACGTGCAGGGCGACTTGGCCGGCGAGTACGAGGTGCCGCCGCGCCGCCGCGATGCGTGACGCTCGCTGGCTGGACCGGCGGGACCACCCGGCAAGTTGTTGTGCGCGTGCGCTTTTTGCTTGACGGTGCCCTCCAGAGCGGCGTAGCGTGCGCAGTGCACTTTGGCTCAGGAAATCATGGCGCGCGTTTGGCACATTGCAGTTCTGGTTGCGCTGGCAGGGGTGGCTGGCTGCGGTGCATCCGCGGTCCCGCCCGCGACCGTGGCGGATGCCAGCGCCAGCGGCGCCGATAGCCAGGACGCCGGCAGCATCTGCCTGCAAGTCCAGCCGAATACTCTGCATTTCGGCTCGATCGGCATCGGCACGGCCCAGGTCCAACAGCTGAAGCTCTGCAACTGCGGCACGGCCGAGCTGGCGGTGGTCCAGCTGGCGCTGGCGGCGACGCCGGGCGACTCGACCGAATTCCACCTGCAGCTCAGCGGACTTCCCCCGCTGCCGGATTTCGACGCGGGGCAGCCGGCCAGCGCCAGCAACCCGCTGAAGATCGGTGCGGGCAGCTGCCAGAAGCTGAGCGTGAGCTACAAGCCGCAGGCGGGTGGGCCGGTCACGGGCGGCCTGGACACCGGTACCTTGCTCGTGGCGACCCAGGACGGCAGCTCGGCCAAGGTCCTGCTCGAAGGCAGCCACCCCGCGCCGGAGCCTGGTTCGTGGTGCCCGGCGCAGCTGGTGGCGGTGCAAGAGGGCGACGCCGTTCCGACCAAGACCACGCTGCACCTGCTCAGCAACACCAACTGGTTCAAAGGTGGCGGAGAGAAGTACCACTGGACCGCCAAGCTGCCGGCGGGCTCCAGCGCGCAGCTGCTGCCCAACGACTCCGTGCCGAACCCGGTGCTGCCCGCGGATGTGGCGGGCCAGTACGAGCTCTGTGTCACGGTCAGCGCACCAAGCCTGCCGGGGGATTGCAGCGCGTGCGTGACGGTGGAGGCCGTGCCCGACCCCAGCGTGGTCGTCGAGCTGTCTTGGGACACGCCAGCGGCCGCGACGCCCACGGGAACCGGGCCAGGGAGCGGTGCCGACCTGGACCTGCACCTGGCCCATCCGAACGCGGTCGGCCCGGACAAGGACTGCGACGGGGCGCCCGACCCGTGGTTTGCCGCCAAATTCGACGCCTTTTGGGCCAATCCCAAGCCGGACTGGGGCGCACCCAACAGCACGCTGGACAACCCCTACGTGGGCAGCAGCGGCGCCAGCGGCGAGTACGCAACCCTGCTGGAACCCGAGGGAAGCGCTGCCAATCCCGTGGCCTACAGCGTGGGCGTGCACTACTGGAAGGACAACGGCTTCGGCCCGTCGAACGCGACCGTGCGCATCTACGTCCAGGGATCGCTCGCCGCTTCGTTCGACAAGGTCAAGCTGGTCCAGAACGACCTGTGGTTCGTGGGCAAGCTCTGGTGGCCGGATAGTGTGGATGGCAGCAAGCCGCTGTTCCAGGCCTGCTTCCAGGGCGGTTCGTCGTGCGCGGCCAAGCAGAACCGGATGTGGCAGCCCAAGGGCGACTGGTGCATCGCTAAGTGACACTGGCGCCCGAAACATTGGATACCGGAGAGAATCTGCGTCGCGGCGCGGCGAGTCGCTGTAGGCGCTCGCTTGCGCCCCACCCAGTAGACAGGGCCGCCCGCGAAAAAACCCATGCGGTCGGATCGCTTGTTCTGGGCGGCACGGTGAGATGGCCTCAGCGCCGATCGGCCGCCAATTCGTCCTCCACGGCCCCCGCCGCGCGACCGTCCAGGGCCGCCGGGCTGCCGCGCACCACGCCGTAGCCGGTGATGAGGCGCGCGCCGCTGCGAAAGGCCAGGTACTGCCAGCACCATTGCAGCAGCACCAGCACGCGGTTGCCCCAGCCGACCAGCAGCAGCAGGTGCACGCCCAGCCAGGCCAGCCACGCGACCAAGCCGGTCAGCTGCAGCCGCGGGAATTGCGCCACCGCGCGCGAGCGGCCGATGGTGGCCATGGTGCCTTTGTCCTTGTAGCGGAACGGCTTTCTTGGCCGTCCCAGCGCCGTCGCCAGGATGTTGGCGCCCACCACCGGCCCCTGCTGCAGTGCCACCGCCCCCAGACCGGGCAGCGCCGCGCCGTCCTGCTCCAGGCGGGCGGCGTCGCCGACCACGAAAACCTCGGGTGCGTCGGGCAGCGACAGGTCGGGGTTCACCGCGATGCGCCCCTGCGGGTCGAGCGGCAGCCCCAGCGACTGCAGCAGCGGACTGGCCGCCACGCCCGCCGCCCAGACCACCGTCCGCGTCGGCACCCGCCGGCCGTTCATCGTCACGCTGCTGGCGTCGATGGCCTGCACGCGCGTGCCCAGGAACACCTCGACCCCCAGCTCGCGCAGGTCGCGCAACGCCGCAGCGGACAAGGCGGGATCGAACGCCGCCAGCACCCGCTCGCCGGCCTCGACCAGCAGCACCCGCGGCTCGGTCGGCGCCACCCGCCGGAAGTCGCGGGCCAGCAAGGTCTTGGACAGCTCGGCCAACGTCCCGGCCAGCTCCACCCCGGTGGGACCGGCGCCGATGATGACGAAGGTGAGCAACTGCCGGCGCCGCTCGGGGTCGTGCTCGCGCTCCGCCGTCTCGAAGTCGAGCAGGATGCGCGTGCGGATCTGCAGTGCGTCGTCCAAGGTCTTGAGGCCAAAGGCATGCTCGGCCCACTCGGGATGGCCGAACCAGCCGCTTTGGGCCCCCGGCGCCAGCACCAGATAGTCGTAGTCCAGCGCCGTGCCGTCGCGCAGGCGCACTTGGCGGGCGGCGCGGTCCACGGCGGCCACCTCGCCCATCAGCACCTGCAGGTTGCGGGCCTTGCGCAGAACACTCCGAATCGGCGCGGCAATGTCGGCGGGCGACAGGCCGGCCAGCGCCACCTGGTACAGCAGGGGCTGGAATAGGTGGTGGTTCGAGCGGTCGAGCAACGTCACCGCAACGGGCTGATTGGCCAGGGCCTTGGCCACCCCTAGCCCGCCGAACCCGCCGCCGACGATGACCACTCGCTGCATGGTGCCCCCTGGTCCCAGGGTAACCCTGGATGGCGGTTGGGTTCAAGAAGGGGCGGGCGAAGGTCACGGGCACTTCCCCTCCGGGCCACAGCACGGGCAAGTCGGTGGCCGTGGCCGGGAAGCGTCCCAACGAACCTGTTGCGGGGCACGCACTTGCGACCCATCCAGCTGCATAGCGGGCGGCGACAACGTGGACACGAGTCGGTTGCCGTCCTTGCCCAAGGTCCCAGAGACCGTGACTTGATGAACAATCACTTGGGCGTCCCGCTGCGGCAAACCCCGGACCATCGCCCGACCCGGCCTTTCGCGCCGCACCGTCGCGCCACGGTCGCCGGGCCGACGCAACCTCGTTCGCCATCCGGACTTCCTCCGGCCCCGGCGAAGGCAGCGCTCCGTCGCGCTACCTCGCTGCGCGCACGTGTCGCTGACGCGGGGACCCGGCTCTCGGCGTTTGCGGTTCGCCGGCGGACCACAACTCCAGCAGCCGCATAGCTCCACCTATCCCAGCGATACAAAGCAGCTTTTTGGCGGTCATGCGGCCCTGGCCCGCCGCCAAAATCCGCACCCGGCTCCGCGTTGGCGGCGTTCGCCGGACCCGGCCACGGCCTCCGAAACGCGTGCCGCCACGCGGTGGCATGGGATGGCCGCGGGCCCGGGCGACGCCTACCACGCGATGCGGTCGAACAGGGCCCGCAGCTTGGCGCCGTGACGCGGGTCGCCGGCCGCCACCCAACCCAGCCGGCCCAGCAGGTGGGCGCGGAAGTCGGGGTGATTTTCACGGTTTTGACCGGCGGGACCGTGGCGCACGCAGTTGTGCAGGATCGCCTTGAGCTGGTCTCGCTCGGCTCGCGCGACGTGCGGTCGCTCGTTGACCACCAGACCGGTGACGACTTGCCGCGCCCCCGACCGCACCACCCGCGTCTTGCCGTGGCGCACCGCAAAACCGCACGCATACGCAGCAAACATCGCGAGCTCGACCAGGTGGCCGGCCCGCCGCGCCACCTCTGGCCCGCCCGAGAAGGTCAGGTCGTCGGCATACCGCGAGTAGCGCGCGCCAAAGGTCGTCGCCAGTGCCGTGAGCCGCACGTCGAGCTCCCAGGCGCACAAGTTGGCGATGGCCGGCGAGGTCGGCGCTCCCTGCGGCAGGTGCGGGGCCAGCAGGTGGCGACGCTGGCTGGCTGCGTAGGGCACCTCGGCGGCGTCGACCGGCCGCGGCAGCCGCGCCACCACCAGCGGCGGAGTCGCAGTGGTGCACAGCCCGGCCAGCGAGCGGGCCACCGGGCGGGGATATCCCGCGGCCTCGAACAGGGCCCGCACCCGGGCGCGGCCAATGCTGCCAAAGAAGTCAGCCAGATCGATGCGAATGACCACAGCTTGGCCGGCGTGCAACGCCGCGTGGCTGTGCACCGAGCGCCCACTGCAGAACGCCTGCGCGGCAGCGTGGGGCGGCAGGTGGGCCAAAAGGCCAGCTAAAATCCGCCGTTGGGCCTGCTTCAACAGGGGCTTGGGCTCCTCCAGCAGCCGCACGCCGCCGTGGGCCTTGGGCAGCCAGCGCGGGTGGTAGTTGTGCAGGCGTGCCTCGGCAGTGCGTCGGTTCAGGCCGCGGACGTCGGCCAGCCAGGCGAGGAGCGGCTCGGGAATCGCCAGCCAGCGGGCCAGTGCCCCATCCGAGGGCAGGGGCGGCACGGCGAATCTCGCCACCGGGTCGGGCGGCACGTACAGGAAGGCCTTGCGCCACTTCGGCGTGGGCGGCCGGCCAGTCGTCGCCAGCTGGAAGGACGGCAGGCGCAGCAGGCGCTCGACCACGGGCTCGATGCTCGCCGGGGGCGACGGAAAAGCGTGGCGGGTCCACCGCGCAGCAATCGGCAACCACGGCGGTTTTTCGCCCAGGCAGGCCGCGCCGCGGGCCACCAGCTCGGCGTGGCGCCAGGGGCCGCACAGGAAGGCAGCGGCAAGGGCGCGGGCCAGGCGGTGGCGCCAGAGCGGCCGCGAGGCATTCATGCGGCAAACCGATGAACTGGGAAGGATTGCGGCACGCGCCAACCTCGCTCGTCGTGCAGGACCGGACGCGTGCGGAGCGACGCTGCGGGTCCTGCGGTGGCCGGGCAGGCCGATGAATTTGCCCTGGGGTAGCCCCAGAGAGACCGCGGCAGGGCTGCCGGTGGTCTGCTTGGCGCGTGCCGCAACCCGCGGCGAGTCTAGAAGGCCGCACTGGCGGTGTCTACCGGGGCGTCCGGCCGCAGTGTCAGGCCGCGGTGTCAGGTATTTCCTTTTGCCCAATGCACTCGGCAATCGCGGAATTTATCTTTGCTATGTCAATATGTTCTTGTGCAGTCGATGCGAGCCGCAACCAGCAGGCACAGCCCAGCGCCCAGCTGTGACGCGCTGCCGAGTGCGCTTGGCCCTAAACAATTAGGTAGTTATGATGCAGTTTGGCAATGGGAAATACCTGACACTCGCCCGCAGTCATGGGCACATTCCTCCGGCCGGCAGCACGCGGCGCACGCGCGCCTGCATGTTCTGGACCCCGGCAAGCAGCAGTCCGCCGTCGCCGTAGGGCTCGTAGGCCAGCCCGCTGCCGGTGATCAGCAGGGAGCTCGGCACGGCGAGGCCGTCCGTCAAGCTCCCGCCAGCCCCGATTTCCTGCACGGACAAAGCCTTGTCGGTCCAGTGCAGCAGCCACGGCTGGGGCGCGGCGGCGACCACGCCAAAGGCAGTGCTGGCCACGGCCTTGGACCACAGCACCGCGCCGTTGTCGTCGAGCAAGAACAAGCTGAACGCGGACGGCTTGCCGGTGGCGCCGCCCGCCACAGTGCCGCGCACTCCCGCCAGCCAGCCCTGGGTGTGGGCGACCAGCCCGCCCGGCTGCGTGTCGCCCTGCCCGGCCGACAGCTGCTTTTCGCCGACGACCTTGCCGGCTGCGTCCAGTCGGAGCCAGCGGACGTCGCCCATGCTGTCGCCGGGCGTGGAGCTGGGGCCCGCCACAGCCTGCAAGACCGCATGGCTGCTACCCTTGCTGGCGGCCACTGCCGCCTTGCCGTAGCCAGCCCCTGGCCCCAAGTCCGCGGTGAAGGCAACCTTGCCAGAGTCCTCTAGCACCGCCAACCAGGTGTGCCACGAATTGGGCATTTGTGGCTGATAGCCACCCAGCGCGAGCCACCCGCCGCTGGGCAAAGCCTCCAACAGGCTGGGCATGCCGCCCTGCAGCGGCAATTCCTGAGTCCACAACAGCTTGGCCGACGCGTCCCAGCGCAGAACGTTCGGTTTCTGGTTCGTCCAGGTCTTGGTGTAGCTGAAGCCGGTCGTGGCGAAACCGCCGTCGGCCGCCGCCGCCACGGCATCGGCAACGGGCGCGGCAACGGTGGTCGTCAGCAGCACGGCGCCCGCAGCACTCAGGCGCACCGCGTACATCTGGTCCTGTTTCCCGGTCGCGCTGGTGTACAGCACGCCGCCGTCGGCCAAGCGCCGCACCCGCGGCGTACCAGGGATGATGCCAAGTTGCGTGACGCTCGCGTCCCAACCCTTCACGCCCAGGTCCGTGCAAGTGCCCATCATGCACTGGGCGCCGGCGCTGCACGCCAATGTGGCGGGACACGGAACGGAAAGTGGCTTGTGACCGCAACCGCCGGTCGCGCTGCAGGTGTCCTGGGTGCAAGGGTTGCCGTCGTCGCAATCGACAAGCTTGCCTGCGCATTTTCCTGGGCCGCTGCACACGTCGCCGCTGGTGCAGGCGTTGTTGTCGTTGCAGGGCGTGCCGGGGCCGCCTAGAAGCGGGTCGCAGAGGCCGACCAAGTGGCAAACACCCTGGACACACGCCGGTTGGCCCGATTCCGGGCACGGCAAGTTGCACGGACCTGCCGGGCCGGTGCACCAGGTTTTCTTCATCTTGGCAAGGGCTTGTGTGGCCGTAGCCTGCTGGGCCAGGGCGACGCCGTAGGAGCACCAGCCGCACACGTCGGCTCCCTGCAGGGTTCCACAGTCGGCATCGGCCGCACAGGTGCGCAAAGGCGCCAAAGTTGCAGAGATTTCGGCCGGGAGTGCGACGCCGATGGCCGCGCAGGTCTTGCAGCCCGATGGAGTCTGGAACTGGTCCATGGAACAGCCCGGCGAGCACTTGGCCCCAAAGCACAAGTCTGTGGCGCCACAACTGAATTGCCCGGCAGTGCAGTGGCACTGGGTCGAAGCGCCGCATATACCGCAGCAGCACTCTTTGCCAAAGGTGCACGAGAAGCTGCCAGTGCAGGCCAGCGGCATGGAGTAGCTGGGCTGGCTCGGGCACTTGGTGATCGCATCGACCTCGGCGTCGGGCGCGGCGGTGGGGGCGTCGCTGACTTCCCATGTGCCGCCATCGCTGCCGCTCGCACTGTCCTCGGCGGACAGATCCTCGCCCAGCTTTGCATCCAGCTGGTTCGCCGACGTGTCGCTTGGCACGGCAGCGGGACCCTGGTCGCACGCGGATACCCCGACCGCGAACGCGGCGAAGGCGGCCAACCTACAGGGCAGTGGGCTGAATTTCATAAGGCACCCTGTATTCCGTGTGGGATACCCAGTCTAGCCTAGGCGCCACCCAGAGGTTGGTCAAGCCACGCGCCAACAGATACGGTGCCTCGTTCGCCCTTCGGTCGCAGGCGCGGAGGCCTACTCGTACCCAAATTCGACGCCGGCCCACGACGCGGACGCGGCGGCTGGCGGCGGCAAGCGCGATCCCGCCTTCGCCATTGACATCAAGATCCCGCCCTTTATCCTCGTCCCCATCCGCCGCGCGGACCGCGAACTCGAAGCGTATAGACGTCTAGAAGCTTGCCGCTGGAGGCCCAGCCCATGACCGACCACCCAATGACCACCAACGATTACAATCACATCCTGGCCGAGCTAGCCAAGCTGTCGCGCAACCACCTGCTGTACTTCCGGCTGGAGGTCGGCCGGCTGCTGCTCGACCGCTTCTTCGACGGCGACATCGCCACCTACCGCAGCGTGGCGCCCAACAAGGGCACGTCCTTCGCGGCCTTTGCCAGCAGCTGCGCGGACCAGCTGGGCGAGCTCGGCTTGGGCGAGCAGGTGCTGCGCCAGTGCATCCTGGCCCACGTGACGGTGCGCGAGCTGCCGGCCGCCGCGGCGCATCAGCTGGGCTTCAGCCAAGTGGTCGAGCTGACGCGGGTGCCGGATGCCGCCAACCGCCGCGCGCTGGCCCAGGCTGCGGTGGACAACCACTGGACCAGCAGGCAGATCAAGGACGCAGCCGCCGCCATCGCCGCTGGCAAGTGGATCGACGGCGACCCGCACACGCCGGGCCTACAGCCGCCGGCCGCGGACCCCGAGGAACCGGGCGCGCCCCAGCAAGGGCGGGTAATTACGCGGGTCGAGAAGGCCGCAGCGCAGTTGGGCGAGCTGGCCGCGCAGCTGGAGGCGGTGGCGGAGCACAAGCTGTCCGGCCCGCGGCGAGCGCGGTTGCAGGCGGCGCTGGACCAGCTGGAGGCGCGGCTGCAGGCGATGCGGGCGCGGTTAGGGTAGCGGGCGACCCGGCCGTGGGCATCGGCGACCTCGCCGGCGGCTTCCGCCTGCGGGCCAAAGAGGTCCTCATGCAAGTTCCCGTTGCGCCGCGCCGCCCACAGGAGTAGCGTGACCCAAGCCACCAGGCAAAGGAACTCATGCCACGCCAAGCCCTTTTGCCAGCTCTCTTTGCCGTGTTTCTGTCCCTTGCGTGCGGGCCCGCCGCCGTGCCGCCGTCGGCCAAGCCGGACGCGGCGAGCGACGCGAGCAACCTTGCCGCCACCGACACCGCCGACAGCAGCGCCAGCGCCGCCGACGTGCCGCCCGACGCCACAGCCCCGGTGAGCGATGTCAGCTCAGGCCAAGACACCAGCGGCGGCGCCTGCATGACCGTCCAGCCCAAGTCGGTGGTTTTCGGCGCCGTGGCGGTGGGCAGTAGCCAAGGCGCTGGCGTGCTGGTCTGCAACTGTGGCGCCAGCGAGCTGCTGATCACCAGCCTGGCCCTGGCCGGCGCACCCAAGGACTCCAGCGAATTCAGCGTGAATGTCGACGATCTGGTTGCGCAGGGCCTGCTGGCCAATCCGCCGCCGGTCAGCACCGCCAACCCGCTCGACCTCGCGCCGGGCAAATGCGTGCCGATCAAGGTGAAGTATGCGCCAACCGACACCACGCCCAGCAACGGCCTGGCCGACAGCGGCACCCTGGTCATCGGAGCCAGTGGTGCAGACACCGTCGCGATCCCGGTGTCGGCCAACATGGCGTCCGGCCAGTGCCCCGGCAACATCGTGTCGGTAGCCGAAGGCGCGATGGTGATACCCCAGACTTTGCTCCACCTGCACTGCGACATCAGCTGGCTGCCGATCGGCCAAGCCAAGTGCCAGTGGAGTCTCAAACAGCCCGCCGGGTCTGGACAGGCCCTGGAGGTGGGCAGTACCGGCAATGACCGAACGCTACTGGCCAATGTCGCGGGCGAGTACGAGATCTGCGTCGACGTCTACGGGCCGGACGCGGGCGTGCAGTGCACCTCGTGCGTCACGGTGCTGGTGATACCCGACAGCGCGATCCACATCGAGTTGCTGTGGCACACGCCCGCCGACCCCGACGAAAGCGACGTCGGCCCCGCGGCAGGCGCCGACCTGGACCTGCACTTTGCCCACTCGATGGCGGCGAACGACGACCTGGACTGCGACGGCAAGCCCGACCCGTGGTTCAGCAATCCCTTTGACACCTTCTGGTACAACGCCGCGCCGCAATGGGGCAAGCCGAACTACTCGCCCGACAACCCGACCCTGGACCTGGACGACACCGACGGCGCCGGGCCCGAGAACCTGAACCTGGCGGCGCCCGAAGGCACCGCCGCCGATCCCATGGCGTACACGGTCGGCGTGCACTACTGGAACGATCACGGCTACGGGACCTCGTATGCCGCCCTGAATCTATGGTTGTACGGCAGCCTCTTTGTCCAGTACACCAAGGTCAAGCTGGATCCGCTGGACATGTGGACCGTGGGCAAGCTGTGGTGGCCGAACAAGGTCTCGGGCGGCAGCAAGCCGTTGTTCGAGCCGTGCTGGCAGTCGGGCGACTCGTGCGCGGCGAAGAAGGACTTGATGTGGCAGAGCGCGGGCCAGTCGTGCATCGCCAAGTGCTACATGAACGTGTCGGCGCTGGGGCCGAACGTGATCATCGCTCCGCCCAAGTGCCCATGAAGACTCGATCAATTTGACAGTTCTTCGCGCGATTCGCGCGCGGACTTCGGCGCGGCGAGTCGCCGTATGGCGTGTGCGCGGCTGGATGTCCCAGGCACTCCAGGTACTGCACATCCGTGCAGAGCGCCCCCGGCCCGCTCAAGCTACAGCCGCCCAGTAGGCGCAAGCGAGCACCACCAGCGGCGTGCAGCACGCCCCACCCGCCGGCCCGCCGCCCACAAAGCCTGCGCAATTCTGCGAGCCCGAACCGGGGGCCGCGCTCGACTCCTGCCGGCTGCCGATCGGGTCCGCAACACCGTTCCCGCGCGACTCTGCTGGGGTGTCGGTCAAGTGTCGATACCGGGCACCTTTCCCAGCAGCCGCAAGATCCCTTCCAGAATCGTGAGCGGGTGCGGCGGGCAGCCGGCAATGTACAGGTCAAAGGGAATGTCCGTCCCGGGAGCGCCGTGCAAGCCCGCGGTTTGGCTGCCGTAGGGCCCGCCCGACAGCGCACAGGCGCCCACGGCGATGGCGATCTTGGGTCCAGGGATGGCCGCCCAGGTTTTTTCCAGGCCAAGGCGCATGTTGTCGGTCACCGGTCCGGTCAGGACCAGGCCGTCGGCGTGACGCGGCGAGGCGACGAACTGGATGCCGAAGCGCCCCAAGTCCCAGCCGATGGTGCCCAGGACGTTCAGATCGGCCTCGCAGGCATTGCAGCCGCCCGCGCTGACCTGGCGCAGCTTGAGCGAGCGGCCCAGCAGAGACCGCAGTTCGCTGCCCATGGCCTCGGCCCGGCGCAATTCGGCCCCGTAGTCGCCGCCGATGCGCAGGTCGGCCAAGTGGCGCACGGCCAAGCGGTGGTCGCCAGTGGGCTGGATCGCGCCGGTACCGCACTGCTCGTGGCAGGCGCCGCAGAACAGGCAGCGGCCCTGGTCCAAGACGGTGGTGGCGCCGACTTGGATGGCCGCGGTGGGGCACACGTCGGCGCAAGCCGTGCAACCCGGGGTGCAGCGGGCACTATCCAAGCGCAGGGCGCCGCCATGCCGGTCGGGCAGGCTGGGGGCCGGTCCGCGCGGATAGGCCATGGTCTGCGAGCCAAGGCGCAGGCGGCGGGCAAGGATTTCGAGTGTGTACATGGCCTACAGGTCGTGCCCACAATAGGACAGGTTAAAACTCTTGTTGCACAAAGGAAAATCTGAAATCGCCTGGTCGCGCAGCGCCATCGCCAGACCCGGCCAGTTCAGGAAGGACGGGTCCACCACTTTGTAGTGACGCCACTGGCCGGCGCGACCGGTCAGGCCCACGTGGCAAATCTGGCCGCGCCAGCCCTCGACCAGCGCCACCGCCAGGTGGTCGGCCGGCAACGTGGCTGGCTCGCCGAGCAGCGGACCGTCTGGCAAATTGTGCAGCAGCCGCGCCAGAAAGTCCGAGGTTTCGTGGATCTCCAATCGACGCACGGCCGCCCGCGCGGCCACGTCGCCGTGGCGATCGACCTGCGGCGCCACCGGCATCTCGGCGTAGGCACCCCACGGATGGTCGGCACGAACGTCGGTGGTCCGCCCCGAAGCGCGCGCCGCCGGTCCGACCAGACCCAGCTGCGCAGCAATCTCGCCGCTCAGCGTGCCGGTGACATCGAAGCGGGCGCGCACCGAGCCGCTCGCCCAGAGCCAGCGCGCGGCCGACTCGACGTCCGCCAGGGCCGCGTGCAGGCGCTCCACCGAGTCGCGCAGGCGATCCCCCGCCAAATCCCAGCGCACCCCGCCCGCGCGCAACCAGTGGCGGCCGAAGCGATTGCCGCACAACAGCGCCGTAAGGTTCAAGAAATCGCCGCGCACCTTGCCGCACACCGCGCTGGTGGGGGCAAACGCGACGTCGTTGGCCAGGGCGCCCAGGTCGCCGGTGTGGTTGGCCAGGCGCTCCAATTCCAGAGCATAGGCGCGCAGGTACTGCGCCCGCGGCGGCGCCTGGAACCCGCCCAGGGCCTCCTGCACGCCAGCGTAGGCCAGACCGTGGCCGATGCTGGTGTCGCCCGCCAAGGTCTCGATCAGCGGCCAGCGCGCGGCGGGCGGCGCCGCCAAGAAGGCGGCCTCGGCGCCGCGATGCTGATAGCCCAGGGCAATCTCCAGGTTGCGGACCAGCTCGCCCTCGCACTGGAAGCGGAAGTGCCCCGGCTCGATGATGCCGGCGTGGACCGGCCCCACCGCGACCTCGTGCACTTCGCCGCCGCCGAGCGAATAGAAGGCGATGGGCCCGCCATCGGCACCGGTCACCCGCCGCAGCGGCTTGAGCCACGGGTGCCCCAACGGCTCCAAGCCGTACTGCTCGAAGACTTCGCGCTCGAACGCCTGGGCCTGCGGGTGCTGCGCGGTCAGCGAAGGCAGCGGGCCGCGGTGGGGCTCGCTGCGGGCAATCCCCACCTGATGCTGGGCGTCGAAGGCGAGCACCGCGACCAGCACGGTGTTGGCGCCGTCTGGCACCCCGAACCAGGCGCACAGGCGCGCGCCCGTCTGCAGCGCCGCGGCGGTTTCGCTCACCAGGTCGGCGACGGGTCGGCACGGTACGGCATCCCAGGCGATGGCCGCTGGGTTGCACAACAGGGCGCGCACATTCGTCATGGCACGTCCCCCAGCCACGCAGCGGCCTGGCGCCAGGTGTCTGCCAGCAGCTGCGGCGGCGCCAGGCCCAGCCACAGCGCCGCGAGCAAACACGCCAGCGGCGGACCGATGACGCCAAGCGTATCGCGCAGCTCGGGGCGCGGCGGCGCGACAGTCTTCGGTTCGCCGTCCACGATGGCAAAGACCAGGCGCGTCAGCCCAAAGAACGCCACCAACAGACAGGCGACGAAGCCGCCGGCCACGGCGGGGCGCCCGCTGTCCAGCGCGGCACGCAAGATCTGAATCTCGGAGAAGAATACCCCAAAGGGCGGACACGCCGTGACGGCGAACAGGCCGGTGACGAAGAGTGCGGCCGACGCCGGCGCCACGTGGCGCAGCCCGCCCACCTCGTCGGCAGTCCGGCCGCCGCCGATGCGGCGCAGATTCCCAGCCGTAAAGAACAGTGCCCCCTTGGTCATACCGTTGGTCCACACGTGGAACAGCGCCGCCGCGGTGCCCGCCCGGCCCAGGGCCGCGCCGATCGCTAAGATGCCCATATGCTCCACGCTGGAGTAGGCCAAGAGACGCTTGAAATCCCTGGTTCGCAACAGGAACAACGCGGCGAGCGCCATCGACAGCAGCCCCAGACCCAGCAGAGTCCGCGTGGTCATAGCCGGCCCCATGGCGCGGTCCACCACAGCCTTGACCCGCAGCACCGCCACGAACGCCATGGTGGTCATGCCGCCTGCCAGCATTGTACCCACAATTCCAGGAGCTTCACCGTAGGCGTCCGGTTTCCAAGTGTGCATCGGCGCCACACCCATCTTGGTGCCGTAGCCGGCGAGCAGCAACACCCAGGCCAGCGTGAGCCACGGCGGCGACCACGAATGCACCTGCTGGCTGAGCGACAGGAAGGTCAGGTCGCCCGCGCCCCCGGCCTGCAACGACGCATAACCCAAGCCAAATGTCCCCATCAGCGACAGCGCCAGACCGGTACCGCCCACCAACAAGTACTTCCAGGTCGCCTCGTAGGCGCGCGCCGAGCGGTTGAAGTGCAGCAGCGGCACTGTGACCATCGTCGCCGCCTCGGCCGCTACCCACAGCAGGCCCAGGTGCTGCGCCTGCAGCGCCAGACTGAGGAGCGCCAGCATGCCGAGCAAGGCGGCGACGAAGATGCGGTTGTTGCGCTCGGCCCGCAGCTTCAGGTAGGCCACCGCGTACAGGGCGGCCACCAGAAAAAGCAGGGAAACCAAAGGAAGAACCGCGCGGGCCACCACATCCATGGCCAGCCAGGCGGCGGGCACGGGCGGCCCCGGGTCGATCAGGCACCACAGCGCCAGCAGCAGATGCGGGAAGGCGGCCACTGGCAGGAGCAGCGGTCGCGTCGCTTGCTTGGGCCAAGCCAATGCCGCGATGCTCGCCACCGCTGGCACGGCGACCAGGCCGAGCGCCCTCATGGCCGGCTCCTGCATGGATCGGGGATGGGCGCGCAAATCATTCGTGCAATTCCGTTAGGTTGCGTGTATCCAGGGAGTCAAATTCGCGCTGGATGCGGTCGACGACGATGCCAATCACGAAGATGCCGACGGTCAAATCGAGCAGGATGCCGGCTTCGACCAGCAGCGGCGTCGAGCGCAGCAGCAGCAACCCGAAGAGATACGCGCCGTTCTCCAGCACCAGATAGCCGCAAACCTGCGAGATCGCCTTGGTTCTGGCCATGATCAGCAGCGCTCCGCAGATGGCGGTGGCCAAGGCCCCGGGGAGCAACAAGGTGCGCGAGTGCTCGGGCAGCAGCGGCAAGGAACGCGAGAGAAGCATGGCCAGAATCGTGGCCAGCGCGCCGAGCAGCAGCGACGGCACAAAGCCGATGAGCGGCTCGACTTCGCGGTCGATCGAGGCGGCATGCATGGCCCGGCGCAGCAGGCTGGGGATGACGAAGCCCTTGGCGAGCGCGGTCCCCGCGGCCATCGCCACGAGCAGCACGCTCCAGTCGTCCTCCAAAAGCAGAGGCAGAACGCCGAGTACCAACCCCTGCAGCGCGGCCGCGCGAATCATCGACGGCAGGCGGCTGCTGGCCAAGGCCAGAAGGTTGAGGCCGGCGGCAATGCCGATGAGCAGGTTCAAGGTGTCCGTCATCGCAGCCGGCCTCCCTCGACCTCGACCAAAAGCGCGAACAGATTCAGCAGGAATGCCGTCGTCAACAGCAGCGGCACCCGCCGAAACGCCAGGCGCGCCATCAGGCTCTCGGCGATGCCGACGCCCACGCCCACGCCCGCCGCCGCGGCACCCAACACGGCCACGGCGACCAGCGGGCTGTGCTGGCCCAGCGGGACCACGGCCTTGACCAAAAGCACAGAGAAGATGGCAAGTTTCAGCGACGCGCCGTGCAGGATCACCGCCAGCGGCGGACCGCTGTGATCAAGGACCATGACCTCGTGCACCATGGTGAGTTCCAGGTGGGTGTTGGGATCGTCAAACGGTACGCGACAATTCTCAGCCAGCAGGACCACAAAGAGCCCGCCCGCCAGCAGCGCCGAGCCCACGCCACCCGAGGCGTCGAACATGTGGGCCAGCGACGCCGAGCCCCCGTGGACGCTGAGGGCCAAAAGCCCCGTAACCAACGCCACTTCGCTCAGCACGGCGTAGCTCACCTCGCGGGCCGCCCCCATGCCTTCAAAGGCCGAACCGGTGTCCATCGCCGCGGCCGCCGTGCCAAAGCGCGCCAGGGCCAGCAGGTACACAAAGAGGATGGCGCTGCCGGGCAGGTCGAGGCCGGCGTGGGCGGCGTCGGTCGGCACGAGCAGGGCGGCGCCGAGCACCGCGACCCAGGCCACCGCCGGTCCGAGCAGGTGCATGGGCGAAGCGACACTGGACCAGACCACCTCCTTGCGCCACAGCCTGGCAAGATCATAATACAACTGCAGAATCGGCGGACCGCGCCGGCCGGCAATCCAGGCCTTGGTGCGGTGGATGATGCCGGGCACCAGCGGCGCCAGGGCAATCCAGGCGATCGCGCGCAGCAGGGTGCTGGCCACCGGCTCGGCCCAGGCGATCATGGCGCCCCCCCGTGCAGGGCCAGCGCGGCGATGAAGGCAACCCCCACAAGGATATAGAGCACATAGGCCTGGACGCGGCCGTGCTGCATCCGCCGCGCCAGGTCGCCAAGCAGCAGCACCGCTCGCGCCAGCGGCTCGACCGCCAGCTGCATCACGGTCTCGCCGGTGTGTTCGGTAACCCGGGTGGGCTGGGCAAAGATGCCGTGCACCGGCTCGCCGTGCCGCTGCGGGCGCAGAATCCAGCGGAACCACCCCGTCATGGTCGCGGCATAGGAACCGGCCGTGTACTGCATCGTAGCCTGTGGTGCCGCATAGCCGCAGTCCCAAGTGGGCGCCCGCCGCACGCCGACCCGCCGCAGGCGCGCCATCAGCAGCGCCGCCGCCGCCACCCCAGCGCAACCCAGGGCCAGGTGCAGCGAGCCCAAATAGGTCAGCAGCAGCGGGGTGTTTTGGACTGGCTGCCCCTGCCACTGTGCGGCGACCATCGCCACCAGCGGCCAGGCGCCGGCAGGCAGCAACCCGATGATCACACACAGGCCGGCGAGCACGGCCATCGCGGTCCGCTGTTCCGGTCCAGCTTCATGGGCGTGGGCGGCGGCGGCGGTGCGCGGCGCGCCCAAGAACACGACACCGACCACCTTGGAGAAGCAGGCCAGTGCCAGGGCGCCGGTCAGGCCCAGCAGCACCGCGGATCCCACCGCCGCGTAGGCCGGGTGGCCGCTGGCAAAAGCGTCGAAAAGCCCAACGTAGATCAGGATCTCGCTGACGAAGCCGTTGAGCGGCGGCAGCCCGGCGATGGCCATGGCACCCAGGGCAAAGAAGCTGGCTGTCCACGGCATGCTGCGCCACAACCCGCCGAGCTGGCTCATGATACGCGTCCCAGTGGCGTGATGCACCGAGCCAGCCCCAAGGAACAGCAGCGACTTGAATAGACCGTGGTTCCACACGTGGAGCAAGCCGCCGGCCAGCACCAGATTGCCCCACGCTGGCTGCCCGTACTGGCGCGCCAGAATAGCGAAACCAAGTCCGATCAGGATGATGCCGATGTTTTCGACGCTGTGGTAGGCGAGCAGGCGCTTGAGGTCGTGCTGGGCGAGGGCAAAGGCCACCCCCAGGACACCGCTGGCCAGCCCCAAGCCCAGGACCACCCAGCCCGCCTGCGCCGGCAACGGCAACCACTCGGAAAAACGGAACAAACCGTACATGCCAATCTTGATGGCCACACCGGACAGCAGCGCCGAAACATGGCTGGGCGCGCTGGCGTGCGCACTGGGCAGCCACACGTGGCCGGGCCAGACGGCCCCCTTGATGCCGAAGCCGATGAGCGCCAACCAGAACAGCGGCGCGACGGCCGGGTCGCGAACGGGGCCGAGCTCCCAGGTGCCGGTGCGACTGGCCAGCGCGGCAAAGAACAGGAACAGGGACAGGGTCGCGGTGTGCGACGCGGCCAGGTACAGCCAGCCGGCCGCGCGGGCCTCGGGGTCGCGGCGGTCCAGGGTGATCAAGAAGTACGCTGTAATCGCTAGAAGTTCCCAACCAAGCAAGAAATGCAAACCGTTGCGGGTGAGCAACAACCAGCCGACGCTGAGCAAGAAGGCCGCCCACCACAGCCGGCCGCGCGCCGCCGATGAGCCGCGCTCGCGGTCGGACCAGTAACCGCGGGCGAACCACGACCCAGCGCCGCCGACCGTTGCCAGCAGGGCCAGAAAAAAGGCCGACATCGGGTCAAGTTGCAGGTGGATCGGCTGGCCGCCAAGGGCCAGACCCGGCTGCCAATCCCAGGTGCCGGCGCCAGTCAGCGTCCACAGGGCGGCAGCTGCCGCCGCGCCACAGGCCGCCAGGGTGGCCGCCACCGACGCTCGGGCCCAGCGCCAGGCCAGCGCGCCCGCGGTTACCAGCGCCGCAGAAGCTCCCGCAAGGAGCCATCCCGCAGTCATCTTGCGACCTCAGATGAGCATAATGAGCCAGACATGTCCCCGGCGATTCCCGCACAGCCAGTGCGGCCCGTAACGGCCGACCGAATCAAGCGTCCGCGCTGGAGGAACCCGAATGGGCGGCCAGCAGTGCGCGGTGCCCCTCAGTCCATCTGGCCCCAGAAGCGGGACCGCGGTCACGATACGCCGGTGGCTGGCGCGGTGCAAGCGGCCATCGTGCGGCGTGGGTGTCAGGTATTGACACCTGACATCTTTTGCGACAAGCCTATGACATCCGGTGATCCTGGGCGCGGCCACCGACGGCAGTCCCAGTGCGGAGGCCGGACCTTCGGCGGGGTTCCGGCGGGTCCCGGCGAAGTGATGGCACACCGAATCCGTCCGGTCCGGATCGGAAGCCTTGGCGATGCCCCGGGCCCGAACCGGGGTCCCTGTCTGATCTTTGGCCGTTGCCGATCGGGTTCGGGAAGTCGCTCGCGCGCGGCTCCGGTAGGGTGCAGGTCAAGTGTCAATGCCTGACACCTTCTGGTTCCCGTTGCGCCGCGCCGCGCGCAGGAGTAGCTTGACTCTGCCACCAGGCTCAGGAACGCATGCCGCGCCAAACCCTTTTTCCAGCCGTTCTGTCGCTCGTGCTCGCCATGGCGTGCGGAACCCCCGCCGTGCCACCCGCCGCCAAGCCCGACACGGTGAGCGACGCGACCCCGGCCGACACCGCCAGCCCGGATGCGGCCAGTACGGATAGCACCCCCGCCGACGTACCGCCCGACGCCGCGCCACCCGCGAGCGACGTCAGTGCCAGTCAGGACGCCGGTAGCGGCGCATGCATGAAAGTCCATCCCTCGTCGCTGGATTTTGGCCCCACGTTCGTCGGGGACACCGCGACCAAGAACGTGCAGATCTGCAACTGCGGCGCCAGCGCGCTGGCTGTAGGCAACCTCGAACTGGACGGCGCACAGGCGAATTCCAACGAATTCAACGTCGACACGGGCGCGCTGTACACCAAGGGTCTGCTCGCCAATCCGCCGCCGGTCAGCACCGGCAATCCGCTGACCCTTCTCGCTGGCCAATGTGTGGACGTGAAGCTCCAGTACGGCCCGGCCGACGTCACGCCAGAGGCCGGCAAGCTCGACAGCACCAACCTGGTCGTCGCGGCCGACGGAGTGCCGAACGCGCAGGTGGTCGCGACCGGCAGTGGCGCGGCCCTTGAGTGCCCAAAGACGGTATTCAAGATTGCCGAAGGCGACCAAGTGCTGCCACAGACGACATTGCACCTCAAATGCGAGGCCAAAGGGCTACCCGGCGGCCAGGCCCCGTGCAAGTGGACCATCAAGCAGCCCGCCGGCTCGAACCAGCCACTGAAGCCGAACGACACCTTCCCCAACCCTACGCTGCAGGCCAACACCGCGGGCGAGTACACGATCTGCGCCGAGGTCGCCGTGGCGGGTCTGCCCGACCCGTGCACGTCGTGCGTCACGGTGCTGGTGATCCCCGACAACGCGGTCCACGTGGAACTGCTGTGGGACACGCCGGCGGACCCCGACCAGACCGACGTCGGCCCAGCCATGGGCGCCGACCTGGACCTGCACTTTGCCCACCCCATGGCGGCGAGCGACGACCTGGACTGCGACGGCAAGCCCGATCCTTGGTTCAGCAATCCTTACGACGCATTCTGGTTCAACAACGCGCCCGACTGGGGCAAGCCGAACTACCAGCCCGACGACGCCACCTTGGACCTGGACGACACCGACGGCGCCGGGCCCGAAAACCTGAACCTGGAGGCACCCGAAGGCACCGCTGCCGAGCCGGTGGCGTACACGGTGGGCGTGCACTACTGGAACGACCACGGCTACGGTCCGTCGTATGCCACTTTCTCGCTGTACATCCAGGGCACGCTGGTGCTGACATCGCAAAAAACCAAGCTGAACCCGCTGGACATGTGGACCGTGGGCAAGGTGTGGTGGCCCAACACCGCCTCGGGCGGCGGCAAGCCGGTGTTCGAGCCGTGCTGGCAGTCGGGCGACTCGTGCGCGGCCAAGAAGGACTTGATGTGGCAGAGTTCGGGGACATCGTGCATCGCCAAGTGCTACAACAACAATACCTTTCTGGCGGCTGTAAGCGGCGGTGCCGCGGCGGCCAGCAAGTGCCCTTGACCCCGCGCCGCTACTGCCCGCAACCGCCCAGCAGGCTTTGCATTTTGACCGAGAACACCGCGCGCTCGCCCGCGTCTTCGGTCAGGCACCACAGGTTGTCGCTGCTGGGCGAATAGGTAAAGTCTTCGGGGTGATGCGGCCACTCGTGCACCGCGACGCTGCCGCCGACCGTGGCGCGGAACAGGCTGCCGGCGCCCTTGGGCGTACTGGTTTTGGCGGCGCTGCTCGACAGGAAGTAGTGGCCGTTCCACGACTGCCCGCCCTGCAGCTTGACCATGCCCGGGAACAGCACTTCGCTGGCGTGCACGGTGTTCGCCACGGTGACCAGCCGGCCGGTCTGCGGGTCCAGCGGCCAGCGGTGCAGCCGGCCCAGGATCGTGTCGACCGAGTACTCGCCCGCCAGCAGCGACGGCGGATTGGTCGACATGTCCGCTTCTACGAACGAGAACCGCGCGCAGCAGCTGCCGCCGCACAGCGTGTAGCGCCCGACCTGCGGCAGCACGTACTTGTAGCCGTAGGCGTAGAAACTGCCGGATTTCGCGCCCAAAGTGTCCGAGTCGGTGGTCTGCACCTGCAGCATCTGGTTCCAGTCGAACACCCGGAAGCCGTGCGAGGTGTCTGCCACGTACAAGTAGTTGTTCTGCCACGAGATGCCGCCGGCATGCACCTCGACGGGCTGCAGCGTCGCCACGCCGTTCTTGGTCACGGGCTCGGCCAGCAGCACCAGCCGGTACTTGGCGTTGGCCAGGCTGGTCACGTCGACCACGGCGAGGCGCACGCCCTTGCTCAGGTTGGGCGTGGCGGTGGCGGCGGGGTCGTGATACCACGAAACCACAAGGACTTTCTTGCCGGCCCAGCTGTTGCCGGCATTGGCGGTGGCGGTGCCGGCGATGCCCTGCGGGATCCAGTAGGCCACGTCCTGGTCGCTGGGCTCCCACTTGAAACCGCTATTGAAACAAGGCACATCGGGGTGCGAGCTGATCGCCGTCGCCACGCGGTTCAGGTCGCCCAGCACGGTGTCGAGGGTCACGGCGCTGGCGGTGGTCTGGGCGGCGATGCTGGCGATGAGCGCGGCGTTGCTGGCCCAGGTGCCCGTGTCGCGGAGCAGGAAGCCGGCCGGCGACACCGACACCAGCTTGCCGGCGGTGGGGCCGCTGCCGCCGCCAGTCTGGTTGCATTCCGCCGGCGCCTTGGGGCATTGCGCGGCCACGGGCTGGCATTCGACCGGGGGCGGCGGACCGGTGTCCGGGGCGGCTGTGTCCGGTGGCGCAGCGTCCTGGGGCGCGGTGTCCTGGGGTGCGGTGTCCTGTGCAGCGGTATCGGGCGGCGTCACGTCGGGTGGCAGCACATCCGCTGCGGGCGTGTCGGCCACGGCGGCATCCGGCAACCCCGCGTCCGGCCAAGCACTATCCACCCATGGCCCGGCATCGGCCGGTTCGGGGTCGGGCGGGGCGGTCTCCGGTTCCGCGTCCTCGCCGGGGAGCGCGAGGTCGACCACGGCCAAGTCCAAGGCCGCGGCATCGGCGTCGTCGTAGGTGTCCGGCGGCGATCCGCTGTCCTCGTGGGCAGTTTCAGCATCCCCGGCCGTCGCGTCGCCGGCTCGCGCGGGGCTACCGGAGTCGGTCTGGGCGTCGAGCACGGCCTGGGCCGGACTTGGAGACGGAACGGCGTTGCTACAGGCGGCGCTAAAGACGAGCAGGTAGATCAAGTTCTTGTGCATCATCGCGCCACCGAGGGGCCAGTGCCACGACCAGCGCCCACTGCCCAGACTAGCACGCTGACTCCAGGCGTTGCCATGATGGTCAGCAGGGCCGGCGCGACCGCCTCCGGCCACCGGAACACGGGCACGTCGCCACGAATCCAAGGCAGTCCCTTGCCCAGCCCTTGCCCAATCCGTACACTACCCGTACAGGAGTCCCGTTGCGGACTCATTTCGAAGACATGGAGCTGAATACCCATCCTTATGTAGACTTGCCGGCCGACGACCGCCTGGAGGCCCGCCTGCCCCGCCGCCTGAAGGCGGATGCGGAGGCGTTGGCGCGCGCCCGCGGCCAGACCCTGACGCAGTGGCTGCTCGCTGCCATGGCGGAAAAGATCAGTGCCGATCACGCGCAAGGCCTGCAGTGGCAACTGACGCCCGCCGAAACCGAGACCATGCTGCAAGCCTTGGCCGCCCCGTACGTGGCGCCGAGCGGACTGCTGGCTGCGCGGGCCAAGGCCGAAGCCCTGCTGGGGCCAAATCCGCAGTGAAGCTCCAGCTCGAACGGCTGACGCCGCACCATCCCGTTCATGCCTTCGACTGCGGCACTTCGCCAGCGGGGCACGCCATCGGCGCGTTCTTGCGCGAACAGGCCCTGACCGAGCAGGCGGCCGGCTGGAGCGCAACCACGGTGGCTGTGGACTTGGATGCCCAGGAAACCAAGAGGCAGCTTGCGGGCTTCTACACGCTTGCCCCGCTGGGCCTGCGGGCCGACACGGCCGTGCTCGCCGCGTTGGGCTTGGGTGGACGCTACCCGCAGGTGGGCGGCTATCTTCTGGGCCGCCTGGGCGTGGCTGGCCACCTGCAGCGGCGCGGCCTGGGTGCACTCTTGGTCGAGCGCGCAATCGATGCCGCCAGCCGGGCGCGCACCGTGGGTGGCGGCGCGTTCCTGGCTGTGGATGCCAAGACCGAGGCACTGGTGGCCTGGTACCTTGGCCTGGACTATGGTTTCTTCCGCCTGTCCCCGGATCGGCCTCGGCTGGTGTTGCGGCTGCCGGGATAGGTGCGTGCCCAGGATGGTCGGAACCTCAGGCTTGCCCTGTCGTCAGGCCGGGGCTCGGCACGCGACCCGCCGTAGCGCTTCAAACTACGCAGGATTCTCGTTGACGTCGAACACGCACAGACCTAGGCTACGGCGAGCCATGGCGTGCCGCGGACCAGACGAGAAGCCAATCCCGGACGCGGAGGTCGTGTTGGCAAGTCCGGATCAGGGGAAGAGGGCGCGCACGACGCTCCAGACTTCGGGGATGGCCCTACTACTCCTCGCCCTACTCTGCGCGCCAGCCCTGGCCGGCGAACGCGGCCCTGCCAGGTTCGGCCCCTTCGACGCCAGTCGCTCCCACCACGCCGATTCCACGACCGCAGGTGTGGGCCTGAGCATGGTGCGCAACGGTGGAAGGGTGGTTGTCGACCGCGTCGAACCGGCGGGGCCGGCGGCGGCGGCTGGGATCAAGATCGACGACCAGGTCCTGACCGTGGGCAGGTGGTCCGTCACGGAGGACACGGACGTAGAGGCCCTGCAGGCGTCTCTCACCGGGCCAACAGGCAGTTCCCTCCACATCGAGGTCGACCGCTCCGGCCAAGTCCTGCCATTCCAGCTCGCGCGCAGCCCGCTCGACACCATCTACGCAGGCGAACACCTTGTCAATGTTCAGCTTTGGGCAGGCACCGTGCTCCAGGCCCAGGTTGCGAACGAGTGGTTCGCCCTGCGGGTTCTGGAGCCCAGGCTGCCTCCCGACCGTCGCGGACGTCTGCAGATGTACAAGACCGGAGCCCTCGACCAGATCCGCTACCAGTGGTGGCGCACGCGCTTGCGGGTCGCCATGCGCAGTCCGCATGTCGAAACCGGAATCGCGACGGTGGACAAGGACGCTGCAGAGGTCGAGGTCGGGCCATGGCGAGTCGTGCTCAAGAGACTGGTGGGGGTGTGGCTGGCGTGCTGGACCAGCCTGCCCGTGCGCCTGGGTGGCCGCGACTGGAGTGAGCAATCGCCGCCCTGGCACGGCATGCACTACCTCCGCGCGGACTCTGGAGGATTTCGTTGCGCGAACTCCGTGGAGGAACAACGCCAACAATGGTCGGTTGGTGAGCGCGCCAGTCCGTTCGCCCAGCCGCGACGAGGACTGCATGGTGCGCGGCCCGTGCGAGTGCGCCTGCTAGGCGACGGCAAGCCGCTATCCAACCAGCGATTCCGCTTCGAACTCGACGTGGGCCGGAGGGCTATCTTGCCGGGTCCTACCGCAGTCACCGACGGCAAAGGCGAAGCGCTGGTTCGGCTCCCGGCAGGCACGTACTTCGTGCGGGGTCTCTTGCCGGCTGATCCTGGGCCCCATCGCGACGTTGCGCTGGCCCAACCCGGCTGGCGCTTGGCAAAGACGGGAGACGCAAGCGCTGCCATCGAGACGGCAGGTGGGCCAGCGGTGACCGTAGAGCTGGTCCGGGACGCCACAACGGCAGCCGGGCTCGCGGATGACCCGACCGAGTCCGCGCCTCGAAGTGATCGGGGACCGCCAGGTGGAATCGAACTTGTCGGCAAGCCGATGCCAGAACTTGAAGTATTGCGTTGGCTTGCACCCCCAATGGCGAGCGGTGTGGCCAAGCCGAGGCTGTTCGCCGTCTGTATGTTCGCGAGCGAGCGCGCGGACGGCGCCGCGTTCGCCGCACTATGCAGCGAGGTCCAGGCCAGGATAGGGGGCGAAGGGGTCACGACGGTACTTGCGAGTCTGGATCGGTCATGGCGGAGCATTCAGTCGACGACGCTGGACTGGGTGCCGGGCCACCCTGCCGTCGCGTGGCTCGGTCCCAACGGCAGATCCATCTTCGCGACGCTGCCTGCGGCTGCGCTCGTCCTGATTCGGGGTGACGGGGTGGTTTGCAGCACGGTGGGGGCCGGTGCCAGCGTCGACCGCATGCTGGAAGCCGCCCGCCGATGTCTGTAATCGCCTGCTTGCAGCGTCCAGGCCAAGCACGCCTGGCTAGTCATCCGCCGCCTGAATCACGGTATTGACCGCCTTCTCGAACGCCCCCATGTCCAGGTTGCCGTTGCCGCTGGGCTGGAAGTACATGATCGGCGCGCCGTTTTTGGCAAAGCCGTAGCCGCTGTTGCGGATCTCGGACCCCTTGAACTTGCTGGCGTGGCCCTCGTTCATCTTGGCCCAGGCGTCGACCTGCGGCACGTCTTGGAACAGCGGAATGGTCTTGATCACCTTGGTCAAATCGGCGGGGTTCGACGACTGCTTGTCGGCAATCAGCACCATCACCGTGTCGCTGTGGCCGGTGTTGTTGGCCTGATCCTGCAGCTTTTGCATGAGCTGCGCCTGCGAGCGGCACGACGCGCACCAGTCCGAGACCAGCGCCACCACGATCTTCTTGCCCTTGAAGGCATCCAGGCCGTAGGTGGTGTTGTAGAACGGGCTGCCGGGGTTGATGTCCTGCAGCTTCCAAGCCGGCAGGTCGTGGAAGGTCTTGACGCACTGGGCGTTCTCGTCGCCGGTGCTGGTGATGTCGCCCTTGAAGGTGAGCTGCGACAGGTCCACGTTGAAGTGGCGGCCCAGGTACTTCATGTTGACGATGCCGCCGAACTGCGGCTGGAGCGTCCGGTTGCGCAGGATCGCTTTGGCCATGCCGGCTTCGGGCTGCCCCAGGGCTTCGAGTGGCATGCTGCCGGTGGCGCCGACCGAGGTGTAGACCACTTCGCTGCTGCTCGGTTCCTTGCTGCTCCAGCCCGGGCACAGGGCGAACGAGCTGGTGCCGTCGGCCTTGGTGACCTTGGCGCGCGCCCAGAATTTCACGCTTTTCAGCTGCAGCCCCTCGCCCTGGAAGCCGGCCTGGTACTCCAGCTCCAGCTTGCAGGTACCGTCGGGCTGGGCGGCGGACACCGTCAGCGCCGGCACACAGGCCAAGCCGCCGGGATCCTTGTTGATCTGGTGGGTCATCGTCGCGGTGGCCTTCAGGCCCTGGTACGAGACGCTGAAGTCGCCGTTGTCGATGCTGGTGGAAAACGCCCCGCTGGCGGTGAGCGGCGTGTCGACGGGCGCAACCGTTGTCACTCCCGCGCTGGCACAGCCGCCAAGGGCCGCCACCAGTGCGAGCCACAGAACCCGAATCCAGCCCTTGCCAACCATGCCATCCTCCTGACCGACGCCCCGCCGCGCGGGACGCGGTGCAATCACGCTAACACGGGACGAGGACTGGCGAAAGCGCCAAGTCGCCGTCACGGTGCCGTCGCCGTGGCGAGCTCGGGCAAAGCCGCCGCATAATCAAAAGCTTCGGCCCCCACCAACCGCCGCCGCAGGCTGCCGTCGCCGCCGTAGACATCCACCACGGGCAGGCCCGCCACCGCCGGCAGCAGGCGCTGCATCTGCGCGGCGTCCCAATCGCTCGCGTCCACGCGGACCACCAGCAACTCGGGGTGCGCTTTGGCGAATTCCTCCAGCTGCGCCGACAGCTTTTGGCACGGCGCGCACCAGGTCGCCCAGTAGTCCACCAGCGCGACCCGGCCCGGCTGCAACAGCGCGGCGATCTCGGGCTGCGGCCGATCCCCGGGCTGCGCCGGCTGCGGTTGCGGCTTGGCCGCCTCGCCCAGCGGCTGACTCCAGGACAGGCCCACGAACACCCAGTAGGCAGGCGGGGTTTGCAGGCCCAGCACGTCGCGCCGCAGCGGCTTGCGTCCCGTCAGGTCCAGGGCAAGCTGGTCGGTCAGCTGGCCGCGCAGCGAGGCGGTCAGGTCCAGGTACTCGCCGCCCACGCTGGCCGAGTCGACCCGCACGCCCTGCCAGTCCAGTTCGCTCGGCATCTTGCGCTGCAGCCAGTCCAGGGAGACGCTCGCCTGCACCCGCTTGGGCCACACCTGCCCCGCCAGACCGCCGCTGATCACCGTCTCGCGCTCCCAGCGGAAGCCGTCCTCGCAGTCGGCCAGCGGCGTGCGGGTGCGCAGGGCGGCAAACCAGCCCAGTTGCTCAAAAAAGCGGCCGTACACCTCGGCGTCGGCCAACAGCCACCACGTGCCGCGGCCCAGCGACAAAGTCTTGTCCAGCTGCTGACCGGGCTGCAGTTGCGTCACCTGCAGCTTGGAGATGTACGGGCCGGTCGGCGCCGCCATACCGGCGTTCACCTGCAGCTTGGGCAGCCAGCGAGCGTCCAGGCCCAACAGACGAAAAACGTCGGCGCGCGCCCGCAGTTCCAGGTCGCCGATGCCGAAGTCGTCGGTGTGGCGGCTGTCCGAGTCGCTGCGGATCCGCCCACTGGGCAGCAGCAGGCCGGCGCCCAGACCGCTCGCGAAGTCGATGCCGGCAGACAACGTAACCAGCTGCAGCCGAATCGAGAGATGGTCGAAGTTGGTCTTCGCCTGCGTGCCGCCGTAGGGCTGGTCGCCGTAGGCATAGGCGTAGCTGAGCCCAGCGCGCACGCGAGTCTGCGGGGCAGCGGCGGCACCGTCAAAGGCGCGCGCCATGTCGGTGTCTCCCACCGGGAGAGCGGGGTTGCCTCAGGCCGAGCACTGCGCCTGGGCCGGCTGGCTCGCCACGGCCAGCGCCACCAGACTGAGCGCCAGGAGCCCCATGAGCTTGCAAGGTTTCATGATGTGATCCGCAGGCAGGCGGGGTGCACCAGCCTTTGGGCAGCTTGGCACCGAATTGAGTTCAACTCAAATCCCGCGGCGCCTGGACTGGTCGGCCTGCAGCGCCGGAGCCAGCGTCCACAACCGCTTGCAAGGACTAGCCTTACGGAACTAGCTGGCCGCCGCCAGCTCGCGCAGCGCCTCTACGTCGGCGTACACCTCGGCCACGGTCAGCTCCACCGCGGCCCCCGTCAGGCGCAGCGTCTCGCCGTCGCCGCAAGCGCGGAAGGTCCAGCTGCCGTCGTCGTTGCGGGCAAAGTGCTCCACCAGGTTGCGGTCCTGGTTGACCAGCAGGTAGTCGCGCAGGCTGGGCAGGCGGCGGTACAGCTCGAACTTGCCGCCGCGATCGTACATTTCGGTAGTCGGCGACAGGACTTCGACCAGCACGGCCGGGTTCACCACGCCGTTGGGGTCGCGCGGGTCGGTCTGCAGCGGCCCGCACACCACGCTGGCGTCGGGGTAGCAGGCGTCGCCCAGCAGCGGAATGACGATGCGGAGCTCCGAATTGAACGGCCGACAGGGCTTTCCGGCCAGCGCCTGCCGCAAAGCCGCGTAGGCGTTGCCGGCAAGGTGAGCATGGACGATCGAACCGCCCGTCATCGCAAAGATTTCGCCGCCGTGGAACTCCAGCTTGACCGGACTGCGGGCGCAGGCGTCCAGGTAGTCGGCGTAGGTGATCGGCAGGACTCGTGCGGCTTGGGCCATGGGCGCCTCGGGTGGCCGGCGACGGCCGGACCTGCCATGGAGTGTAGGCACGGCGCAAGGTTCCAGCAAGTTGCGGCGGCGCTTGCCCCCGGCCCGCGGCTGCCCCATCATCGGCCGGCGCGCAGCCCACTGCCGCGACCCCACGGCCATGACCGACCCCACGCAACTGCAGACTCACACCCACGTTTTTGGCGGGCGCCCCACCCAGATGCTCCAGCTCGGCCAGGGTCCGGTGGCCGTGCTGATCCACGGCTCGGCCGACAAACCGACCACCTGGCTGCCGGTCATGCAGGCGCTGGCCGGCCAGTTCCAGTTGCTGGCGCCGGGCTTGCCACCGATCGCAGTGGAGGAACCCGCGGGCGGTAGGCGGGCCCTGGACCTGGACCTGCCTTGGCTCGACGAGGTGCTGACCCTTTCGGGCGCGCGCATCCTGGCCGCCCACTCGTACGGGGCGCTGCTGGCGCTGCGCTGGGCGCTGGCGCATCCGGGCCGGCTGGACCGGCTGGTGCTCATCGAACCGATCTGCTGGGGAATGGTGGCGGGCCACGGCACCGCCGGCCAAAAGCTGGACGAACTCCGCGACTTGTGCCTGCACGCCTTTGCCCGCGGCGAGGTGGAATCGGCGATGCACTGGCTCGTCGACTACTGGAATGGCCAGGGCTTCTTTGCCCGGCTGCCCGAGCGGATCCGCGCCGGCTTGGTGACGCACTACGGGCGGACCTGGGCCGAGGTGGCCAGCGGCGGCGGCGACCAAACCAGCGCCGCGGAAGTACGCACGCTGACGATGGAAGTGCAGCTGCTGGCCGGCGAGCACACGACCCCAGAGTCGCTGGCCGTCATGCGCGCCCTGGCGGCTGCTCTGCCCCGCGCGCCGTTCCAGGTGCTGCCGGGCGCCACCCACCAGTGCTTGAAAAGCCACGCGGCGCGGGTCGCGGCAGCGATCGCCGGCACCACGCAACTCTAGACGATTCCAGGTGAACCCATGAGCGAGCACATCCAGATCCTGCGCCAAGGCGACTTGGCCGAAGTGCGCCTGAACCGGCCCGACAAGCGCAACGCCCTCAGCTTCGCCATGCTGCGCGACCTGATCGATGCCGCCGATTCCCTGGGCAAGGACAAGAACCTGCGCGCCGTGCTGGTCAGCGGCGAAGGCGAGTGCTTCAGCGCCGGCATCGATCTGGGCGACCTGCGCGACAAGAAGCAGGCCCTGCGCGCGGCCTGGGAGCTGGCGCAGCCGACCGCCAACCTGTTCCAGCGCGCCTTCTTGTGTTTTCGCGATCTTCCGGTGCCGGTGGTGGCGGCGATCCACGGCCACTGCCTGGGCGCGGGCCTGCAGCTGGCCCTGGCGGCCGACTTCCGCATCGCCCGGCCCGACGCGCAACTGGCCATCATGGAAGCCAAGTGGGGCCTGGTGCCGGACATGGGCGCCAGCGTGACCTTGCGCGGCCTGCTTGGCGCCGACAAGGCCCGCGAGCTGATGATGACGGCGCGCCTGGTCAGCGGCGAGACGGCCCGCGAGCTGGGGTTGGTCAGCTACGTGGACCTGGACCCGCGCGGCCGGGCGCTGGCGCTCGTCGACGAACTGCGCACGCGCTCGCCCGACGCCGTGGCCGCCGCCAAGCGCCTGTGCAACGCCATGGAAACTCAAGGCGCATCGGCGACTTTGGGCCTGGAGCGGCGCCTGCAGACGCGGCTACTGCTGGGCAAGAACTTTGGCATCGCCGCCAAGCGCGCCAAGCAGCCCGAGCTGGCGTGGAAGCCGCGCACCTTGGGTTGATGGGCTGGGCTGACGCAAGTGTGGCAAACCCGGGACGCAACGGGGCGGGTACGCGGTCGAATTCGGGCGACTTGCCCGTCGGGAACGGGTATCCTGCTGGCGTTTGTGGTTCACCCCTGAACCCGCTGGCCCTGACCCACCTGATGAAAACCTGCCAAGTTCGCGCTGTTTCGACCCAGGCCCTCTCCTTCTTCCAGTCCATCGCCACACTGAGCCGTGCGCCCCGCGTGGTGTTGCTCGCCAGCGCGGCCTACTTCGCCGTGGCCTGCTCGAGCGACACCGGCAGCAGTGCCGCAGCCAAGGACGGCGGCGGCGACAGCGGCAACCTGGACTCCACCGCCCTGAGCGACTCCTTGGGCGGCAGCAACACCGCCAACGCGAACGGGCCCAGCGTGGTCACCTGCCCCAAGGCCCTGCCCGCGCCCAAGGCGGCCGGCAGCTGCGACGTCGGCAAGGGCTCGACAACCAAGGTGCTCCGCGGCACGGTCCTGGCCACCGACCACGTCTACGTCGGCGGCGAAGTGGTCATCGACGCCAAGGGCGCCATCGCCTGCGCGGCCTGCGACTGCTCCGCGACCGAGGGCTACAGCGGCGCCACCACCTTGCAGTGCGGCGACGCGGTCATCTCGCCGGCGCTCATCAACAGCCACGACCACATCACCTTTGCGCAGAACGGGCCCAAGGCCCACAGCCAGAAGTACGACCACCGCCACGAGTGGCGCAAGGGTGCCAACAGCAAACAGAAAATCACGGTGCCCGGCGCGCCCAACGGCACCACCGAGGAAGTGACCAGCTGGGGCGAGCTGCGCTTCGTCATCGGCGGCGCGACCTCCACGGTCGGCTCGGGCGGCGTCAACGGCATGCTGCGCAACCTGGACAAGTCCGGGTCGATGCAGGGCAATTTGGGCAAAACTCCGGTGGACTTCGAGACCTTTCCTCTGGGCGACTCCAGCCCGGATACCAGCAAGCCGCTGCCCACCACCTGCAACTACAAGATCGCGGTCAACGACTCGGAAGTGGCGAAGATGACCTCGTTCTTCCCGCACATGAGCGAGGGCGTCGACCAGTCGGCCCACAACGAATTCGACTGCACCGACGGCATCAACGCCCAGGCCAACTACGAGCGGCCGCAGACCGCGCTGATCCACGCCGTGGGCCTGCGCGCCGCCGACATCTACCTGGCCGCCAAGACCGGCGTGTCGCTGATCTGGTCGCCGCGCTCGAACATCGACCTGTACGGCTTTACCGCCAACGTCTCGCTCTTTGCCAACCTGGGCGTGCCGATCGCCCTGGGCACCGACTGGAGCGCCTCGGGCAGCATGAACATGCTCCGCGAGCTGGCCTGCGCCGACAGCTTCAACCAGAAAAACCTGGGCGGATACTTCACCGATTACCAGCTGTTCATGATGGTCACCGGCACCGCTGCCGACGCCGCCAAGATGGGCGACGTGCTCGGGCGCATCGCCGCGGGTCGCCCGGCCGACATCACGATCTTCGCCAGCCACGGCAAGGCCCCCTATGCCGCGGTGGTGCGGGCCGCCGTGGAAGACGTGGCGCTGGTGCTGCGCGGCGGCGTGGTGCTGCACGGCGACTCGGCCCTGGTCGACGCGCTGTCCAGCGACGGCGGCGCCGGCTGCGAACCGCTGAAGGACTGCCTGTCCGGCAAGAAGCTCTGCGCCAAGCGCGAGTTCGGCAAGGACACCGGGGCGTTGGCCAGCACCATCGGCAGCCCCTACGAGCTGTATTTCTGCGGCGTACCCAAGGGCGAGCCGTCGTGCGTCCCGTCGCGCGCCGGGGTGTTCAGCGGCGAACCCAGCGCCACCGACAAGGACGGCGACGGCATCGAAGACAGCAAAGACCTGTGCCCCGCGGTGTTTTCGGCGGTCCGCCCGATGGACGGCGGCCAGCAGATCGACAGCGACGGCGACGGCAAGGGCGACAGCTGCGACGTGTGCCCGCTGACCGCCAACAGCAGCGACTGCAGCAAAGTGACCGTTCCCGTGGATGTTCCGGACACGACCTCGGGCGGCGACACCCTGGGTGATGGGACAGGGGGCGGCGTTGACGCCGGCAGCAGCGACGTCAAGCCCACGGCGGTCACCATCCCCGAGCTGAAGAAGCTGGCGGTCGGTTCCGTGGTGGAATTGAAGGGCCTGTGCATCACGGCGATCCGCACCGTGGCCAGCGGCAGCACGGTCTGGGTGCAACAGCCCGGCCTGACCAGCGACGGCGGCTACGTGGTCTACAGCAAGTCCGCCGTGGACAACAAGGTCGGCGACATGATCGACGTCATCGGCGCCGTGGGCGACTTCAAGGGCCTGCCCGAGCTGCTGACCCCGGCCATCACCGCCAAGGGCGCCTGCAGCGAGGTGATCCTGCCCGTGGCGGTCTCGCCGTCCGACATCGCCACCGACGGCGCCAAGGTCAAGGCGCTGATGAGCATGCTGGTCGAAGTGAGCGACGTGACCGTGACCGCGGCCGCCGCCACCGCCAAAGACGACTTCTTCGTCACCGGCGACCTGCGCATCTCGCCGTTCGTGTACGCCTTCGACGGCACCAAGTATCCGGTGGGGACCCAGTGGAAGAGCATCCGCGGCGTCCTGGATTGGTACACCGACCACAGCAAGATCAATCCGCTGTCGGCCGCGGACCTGGTCGAGCCCTGACGGCGGGGGGGGTCAGGTATTGACACTTGACACCTTTTGGCACGCGGACAGGGTCCTGCGCCCGCCGCCGACCGCGCTCGAGCCAGCTAAGCCTGTGATTCTACCTGCCTCTCTCAACGTTCTCGCCTTGACCCACCGTGGGCGCCCGGCACGGGACAGCGCCGCGCGCCGCTGGGCAACCGCCCCGGTGGTGTGATACAGCGCAGCACGCATGACGACACCCCTGCCATCGCCGAGACACCCCGTGGTTGCGCGCCTGCGCTTTGACCGCCACGAGCTGGCCGGCGCGTTCGGCGATGTCGGCACGGACCTGCCGCTGCTCATGGCGCTCATTGCCACCTGCGGCCTGGACGCCGCCAGCGTGTGCATCGCCTTTGGTGTACTGCAGATCGCCACCGGCGTGGTCTACGGGCTGCCGATGCCGGTGCAGCCGCTCAAGGCCATGGCGGCCATCATGCTGGCGCAGCGTCTGTCGGCCGGCACGCTCGCGGGCGGCGGCCTGGTCATCGGCGTAGTGATGTTGCTGCTGGCGGTGAGCGGCGGTCTGGATTGGCTGGCCCGGGTGGTGCCCAGGGCGGTGGTGCGCGGCATGCAGCTGGGCCTGGGCATCACGCTGGCGACCTTGGCGCTCAAGCAGTACGCCGGTTCCGACGGCGCCAGCGGCTACGTCATCGCCGGCATCGCGACCGTGGTGCTGATCCTGTTTCGCCGGCAAAAGCGCGTGCCGGCGCCTCTCGTGGTCATGGGGCTGGGGGCGCTGTATGCCGTTGCCGTCAAACTCGACCTGACCGCCTTTGCCGGGGCGCACCTGCAATTGCACTTGCCCAGGCTGCAGGTTCCGACCCAGCACGAGCTCTGGCAGGGCGCGGTGCTGCTGGCCCTGCCGCAAATCCCTCTGTCGCTTGGCAATTCTGTGATTGCGACCAGCCAGACCTCGTACGACCTGTTCCCGGACCGCGGCGTGCCGGTGCGCAAGATCGGCCTGACGTACGGCCTGCTGAACCTGATTGCTCCCTGGTTCGGTGGAGTTCCGGTGTGCCACGGCTGCGGCGGCCTGGTGGGCTTCTACGGCTTCGGCGCCCGCACCGGCGGCGCGGCAGTGCTCTACGGCGCCATGTACCTGGTGCTGGGTCTAGTGTTTTCGCCGTGGTTCTCGATTCTTACCCAGTCCTTCCCCATGCCGGTGCTGGGCGTGGTGCTGCTGTTCGAGGCGGTGGCGCTGATGACGCTGATTCGCGACGTGGCCAACCAGCCGACCGCGCTGTGGATTGCCCTGCTGGTGGCGGCAGCGGTGGTCGGGCTGCCCTACGGCTACGTGGTGGGGATGGTGGCGGGCTCGGCGGTGGCGTGGGCCGCGCAGCGCGGCTGGATCGGCGTGCCGGCGCTGGACAACCCGGCGAGTCAAATCGGCAAGTCTGACGAATCGACCCGCCAGTCCAGCCCGGCGATCCGCCCGCCCTCGGCGGAGAACACAGCCGAAAGGGACGGATAGCCGGACGGACGGCAGCCGTGGGGGCTGCGGTCAGTCGACGCCGCGCTCGATCTGGACGCGGGCCCAGCTCCAGGCGGCGACCGTGCGCGGGAAGCCGAGGGTGTTCATCGCCAGCAGCACCGCCTGCTCGATTTCCTCCGGCGTGGCGCCGTGCTGCATAGCGCGCCGGACGTGACTCCGCACCGCGGACTCCAGGCCGGCGCCCACCGACAACCCGACCTTGATCAACTCGCAGGTCTTGCGGTCCAGCGGCCCGACCGCGTCGACCGCCTTGGCGACCTGCTCGTGGGCCTCGCCCAGCTCGGGGTACTTCTGGATGAACTGCAGGTACGTCCCAGGCAGTTTGCCCGGTTTGGGCTCGGTGTTCGCCATGGCAACTCCCAGCAGCGTCGACTAGAACCGCTTGTTCGAGAAGCGGATCGACGGGTTGGTCTTGGTCGGATCGGCGATGTCCGGCGCCGAGCCGATCACCTTGGTGGCCTCGCCAAACCCGCCGCCGTCGATGTCGCTCAGGGGCACAAAGTGCAGGGCGTTCGACGAGCAGCTGAGCACACAGGCCGGAATGCGCTTTTGGGCCGGCAAGGTGGCCGAGGTCAAGCGGTGCAGACAACCCGTGCACTTGTCCATCGTCATGGTGTCCACATCGAACTGCGGCGCCCCGTACGGGCAGGCCGCCTCGCAGCGCCGGCAGCCCAGGCAGTCCACGCCGTTGACCGGGTCCTCGGCCTTGGACGGCTTGATGTAGACCACTCCGGTGGTGGGGTCCTTGGCATAGCGCTGCACCGGACAGGCGTTGAGGCACGCCGGCACCTCGCAGTGGTTGCACGCCAGCGACAGGAAGCGCCGGAACGGCTTGTTCTGCGGGGTGGTGCCTTCGGTGACGATCACCGCGCGGCGGCGAATCTTGGGCTTGCTGTTGTATTCCTGGTTGCACGCGCCCTCGCAAGCGCGGCAGCCGATGCAGTTGGCAAGGTTGACGTGAAATCCATACTGCGGCATGGCTGACCTCCTGCGCTAGGCGACCTTGAAGATGCGGCAGCCGGCTTCTTTGTGCACGGCTTGGCCAGAGTGGAGTTCGGCCCGCCCCTTGAGCAGCCAGCCGTCGTGAACGCCCTTGCCCTTGGCGATGCGCCCCAGGGCCCAGTGGCCAAAGCCGCGCACCCAGCCGACGCACTCCTTGTGGATGCCCGTCGAAATGTGGGCGCGCGCTTCGATGAGGCCATTCTCGGTCTCGACCATCACGCGATCCGCCTCGCCAATGCCCAGCGGTGTCGCCACATCCGGGTGGATGACGCAGCGGTTTTCGCCGCGCATGCCCATGAGCCAGGGGTTGTTGAAGGTGCGGGTGTGGGTGTGCTCGACCTCTTTCCAAGACAGGAAGTAGAGCGGGTAGGCGGGCGTCGGTTTGTCCAAGGGCTCGGTAAAGACGGGCAGCGGCAGGTACTCCACCTTGCCGCTGACATCGATGCCGGCGGGCTTGACCGCACCGGTGTAGGCGTTGTTCAAGACCGGATCCCAGAACTGGCCGTAGCGACTGGTCGTTTTGAAGCCGACTTCGCATGACGTGCCGTCCGGCAGCGAGTACACGCCCGCGGTGTAGATGACCTTGCTGTTGTCGGTGACGATGCCGACCGCCGACGCGCCGTCCATCACCGTGTATTTTACCTCGCTGCCGACCGTGTACTTCTTCAACGTGTGGGTGGCCGCGGCGTAGGTGAGCTTGGCCGCCGTTTGGCCAAAGGCGGTCAACCCGGTCGCATCGCTCCAGTAGCCCTTGGCCTTGAGCTCGTCCCATGTCAGGGGGTTGGCGAAGGCCTTGCCGCCGTTGCCGGTCTTCATGAAGCGATCCCACTCCTCCTTGTTGAAGTTCTCGTCGATGTCGTTGACGCCGGGCTGGTCCTTGAAGCCCTTGAACCCCATGGCCTGCCCGAGATCCAGGAAGAACTGGGCCTCGCTGCGGCCGCCGATCCAGCTCTGCACCACCGGCTGGCGCAGGCCGACCGAGCGCTGGCTGACCCAGGCGGCGTTGAAGTCGAAGCGCTCCAGGAAGTTCGATCCCGGACTGACCAGGTCCGCCATCAGCGCCGTCTCGGACAAGTGGGTGTCCACGCACAGGATGAAGTCCATCTTGTTCAGCGCGTTGGCCACCTTCTGGGTGTTCGGCGTGCTCATCAGCAGGTTCTGGAACACGATCACACAGGACTTGATCGGATAGTCGTTCCCCAGAAAGTCCTTCTGGTTGATCATGCAGTCGATCGTCTCGACGTAGATGCCCGAGCCGTGACTGTACAAGTACTTCTTGGCAAAGGTCTTCTTGCTGCCGTCGGGCTGGGGAATGCCGACGTCGTCGCGCCCGTCCAGGCGCCACTTGTCCTTGGCCGGCCAGCCAAAGCCCGACGCCGGGCGCCGCCCCGGACCGGCCCGCTTGGTGAAGATCAGGGACCCGGGCTTGTCGACCGCGCCGAGCAGCAGCGCCAGCGCGACGATGGCGCGCCCGCCTTGGGTCGCATTGGTGTGGTGCCCTGGCCCGCTCCACGAGTCGATGAGGATCTTCTTGCCCGCGGTGTAGGCGGTCTCGAGCTTGATCGCAAGCGCGTCGATCTCCGCCGCGGGAATGCCGCAGATCTTCTCGGCCCACGCCGAGTCCTTGACGACCTTGTCGTAGGTCTGGCCATTCAAGAACTTGGCGTACTCGTCGAAGCCCAGGGTGTACTTGGCCACGTAGGTGGCGTCGTACTTGCCCGAAGCGATGATGTGCCGCGCCAGCGCCATCGCCAACGCCCCGTCGGTGCCCGGTCGGGGGGCCACCCACTGGTCGGCCTTGCTCGCGGTGGTGTTGAACACCGGGTCGACGTAGATGAATTCCCGTCCCGGCTTGGCCATGCCCCGCTGGAACACAGCCGCCAGGTGAATCCACTTGATGGCCGACAGGAAGTTCCAGCCCCAGACGAACAACAGCTCGGCGCTCTCGAAGTCGACCAGCGGCCGCTCGTCGCCGATGACACTCTTGAACGTGGACTTGCGCGAGGTATCGCACAGGTTCGCGTGATTCGAGTAGTTGGGGGTGCCGTAAGCGTCGGTGAAGTCCTGTTGGATGTGCGTGAA
>JACRCU010000225.1 GCA_016218865.1 Deltaproteobacteria bacterium
CGGCGTCTTCCTCCTCGCCGTCGTTGTCGTAGTCGGCGTCGCAGGCATCGCCCTGGAGTTCCCCGTCGTGGTCGGCCTGGTTGGCCTTGGCGTCTAAGTCGCAGTTGTCGGCGCTGTCGTCGATGCCGTCGTTGTCGTCGTCGGCGTCGCACAGGTCGCCCTGGCTGTCGCCGTCGTTGTTGGCCTGGTCGGGGTTGACGGTGGTGACGCAGTTGTCCGCGGTGTTGGCCACGCCGTCGCCGTCGATGTCCGGATCGCACGAGTCGCCCAGGCCGTCGCCGTCCTGGTCGGCCTGGCTGCCGTTGGCGGTGGTCGGGCAATTGTCCAGACCGTTCAGGACGCCGTCGCCGTCCATGTCGGCGTCGCAGATGTCGCCCTGGCCGTCGCTGTCGATGTCGCTCTGGTCGGCGTTGATCGCCGCCGGGCAGTTGTCCAGCACGTTCAGCACGCCGTCGCCGTCCAAGTCGGGGTCGCAGGCGTCGCCCATGCTGTCGCCGTCGGTGTTGGCCTGGTCGGCATTGGCGGTGAAGGAGCAGTTGTCGGCGGTATCGGCGATCGAGTCATTGTCGTCGTCGTCGTCGCAGGAATCACCCTGGGCGTCGCCGTCGTTGTTGGCCTGATCGGCGTTGCCGATGAACTGGCAATTGTCCGCGGTGTCGGCAATGCCGTCGTTGTCGTCGTCGCTGTCGCAGGCATCGCCGGCGGCGTCGCCGTCGTTGTTGGCCTGATCGGCGTTGATGGTCAGCGGGCAGTTGTCGGCGGTGTCGTCCACGCCATCGTTGTCGTCGTCGGCATCACAGGCGTCGCCGATGCTGTCGCCGTCGGTGTCCAGCTGGTCGGGGTTGGCCGTCAACGGGCAGTTGTCGCCCACGTCGCAGAACACCGCGGCCGACGAAACGCCGTCGATGCCGTCGCCGTCGATGTTGCCGCTGCTGGCGGTGTACGACGCGTGCGCACCAAAGAAGTTGGTGTACGCATTGGCGCCGTATGGGGTGTAGTGCTGCCACAGCTCGATGCGGGCGCCGGGGCCGACCTGCACCGAGTGCGCGTTGTCGTTGCCGACGACGTCGTTGAAGCTGGGATAATCCCACGTGCCAGCGCCCACGGTCTGGCAGCCGCCGGTGAAGTTGTAGCCGTTGCAGACGGTGGCGGTGCAGTTCGGGTTGCCGGCGTCGGCGAGGCCGTCGCCGTCGTCGTCGCTGTCGCAGACGTCGCCCTGGCCGTCGCCGTCGGTGTCGAGCTGGTCGACATTGGCGGCATCGAGGCAGTTGTCGCTGCCGTCGGTCACGCCGTCGTTGTCGTCGTCGCCGTCGCAAGCATCGCCCTGGCCGTCGCTGTCGTTGTCGGCCTGATCGCCATTGGCGGCAAACGGGCAGTTGTCGACGGAATCGGCGATGGTGTCGTTGTCGTCGTCACTGTCGCAGGCGTCGCCCAGGCCGTCGCCGTCGTTGTTCAGTTGGTCGGCATTCGACAGCAGCGGGCAGTTGTCCGAGGTGTCGATCACGCCGTCGTTGTCGTCGTCGGCGTCGCAAGCGTCACCCTGGCTGTCGCCGTCGGTGTTCAGCTGGCTCGGGTTCGCCACGGTCGGGCAATTGTCCGACGAGTCGTTGATGCCGTCGTTGTCGGCGTCTTTGCTCTCCAGCGTGCAGATGGCCGAGCAGCCGTCGCCGCCGGCCTTGTTGCCGTCGTCGCACTGCTCGCTGCCCTGGAGCAGGCCGTTGCCGCAGACCACGCCTTCGCAAACGTCGCCCTGACCGTTGCCATTGGCGTCGGTCTGCGCGGGGTTGTAGTCGTTGGGGCAGTTGTCCACGTTGGCGCAGCGGCCGTCGCCGTCGCCGTCGTTGGCGGCGTCGAGCGGGCAGGTGTCCACGTCGTTGCAGATGCCGTCGAAGTCGGCGTCCGCACAAGCGCCACCGCCGAACGACAGCGCCGGGAAGGGCGCCCAGGGCGACTGGATGACCGTGGTGGAGTCAAAACCGATGGTGTGCGCCGCCAGGGCGAAGCCGCTGGTGAAGGTCTGGAAGTGGCCGATGCCCGAAGCGGGCTGGCCGTCCGGGTTGGTCGCCGCGGTGTACGAGTCGTAGCTCGGCTGGGTCCAGCAGTGGGCGTTGCTCGGCAAGGCGCTGGGGTAGATCCAGCCCGAGAACGGGTAACCGAAGCCGTCGACGAAGATCTTGCCGACCGGCGAGGGCGCCTCGAAGGGCGAGTGGTAGCTGCCGGCGTAGAAAGTGGTCACACCACCCTGATCGCGCCAGCAAATCTGTACGGTATGTGCATTGGCGATGGCGGGGGCCATCACGGCCGCCGCCACGGTCAACGCGGCGATCGTCTTGCCGCCGAGCAGTGCGCGGTAGCTGCGCAGAGCCCGGCTTGCGATTCCTTTGGTCATCTTCATCTGGATCCCCCAACCTACTGGTCGACTGGCGGTGGCCTTCCTGCAGCGCCGTGCTGCAATTCGACCCCAAGCCTCCCCCTGCACGTGGTGGGCTTGCGCGGCCAGTCATGGCCTTCGATGCGATCCCCATAGCAAAATACGTGCCAACTAGACGGAAGCATGATTGTGCCGTGATAATAGAGATCTTGCCAACGGCAGCAAGGCGGTCGCAGCCCCGCTTGCATCGTGTTGTGATCGGTCAATGACCGGTTACCCATCCGCCTGAGCAGATCCTTGACCGGTATGGGTCGCCCGCTCGGCCACACATTGACCGGCGCAGCATCCCGCCGGTACGCTGCGGCAAGGAGGGGCCATGGCCGGGCGAGCAATGCGTTGGATGCAGTGGCTGCTGGCCGCGCTGCTGGCAGCCTGCGGTGTTCCCGGCCAACAGAACCAATTCGCTGCGGGCGGCGCGGACCAGGAGGCCGGGTCGGATGCGGGCGACCTGGGCTGGGATTCGACCGAAGCGGCCTCCGATGCGGCGGACACGGCGGCGGACCAGTCGGAGTCGGTGGACTCTGCGGGGGGCGACCAGGCCGCGGGCGGCGGCGACACCCTGGCCGACGCGGCCGTCGCGGACACTCCTCAGGTCGATGTGCCGGCGACCGATTCCGCCTCGGCCGACAGCAACCTGGCCGATGTGGGTGCCGCCGACGCCGGACCGGCGGCTCCGGCCCCGCCCACCCTGGCGCAGGTCGACGCGGCCCTGCAGAGTGGCGACGCGGCGCCCCTCCAGAAGCTCTTGGCCACCTACGACATGCCGGTGTGCGAGGCGGGCCAGTGCCGCTTCCTGGTGATGGCCAAGGGCGCGCAGTCCGTCGAAATCATGGGCGATTGGCACGACTGGGCCACACCCGACGCCGCGACTCCGGTGCCGGGCGTGCCGGGCCTGTTCACCACCAAGGTCGCCGTCGACACCAGCAAGACGCGGCAATACAAGGTCAAGATCGACGGCCAGTGGGCGATCGACCCCAGCAATCCGTACTTTGCGTTTGCCGGTCTGGGCCCCAACTCGGCGATCTACCCTGCCAATCACAGCCGGCTGCGCTGGATCGGCGGCGTGCAGAGCCCGCAGCTGAACAACGTGCGCAACCTGTATGTCTACCTGCCGGCAGCGTATTTTCAGAATCTTGCCGAGTACTTTCCGGTGCTGTACTGGCAAGACGGCTTCAACGTGTTCACCAGCCCGCTGGCGCCCTTTGGCGACTGGAAGGTCGACCAGATCAGTGATGAAGGGATGGCCAGCGGCGCGGTGGCGCCCGTCATCCAGGTGGGGGTGGACACCAGCGATCGCATGAGCGAGTACGTGTGGGCGCCGCTGGACGACGGCACCAAGGTGTATCCGCCCAAGATCGCGCAGTACGCCGCGTTCTTGGTCGACACGGTAAAACCGATGATCGACAAGCAGTTCCGCACCCTGCCCGGCCGCGATCACACGGCCATCGGCGGCTCGAGCCTGGGCGGCAACGCCTCGCTGTGGATCGCCTGGCAACACTGGCAGGTGTTCGGGCGGTTGGCGTCGTTCTCGGGCGCACTGTGGGTGGGCGAGGGCATCTCGTTCGAGACCGGCAAACCCAGCGAAGGTCCGAGTATGCGGGCGATCATTGCGGAAAACGCCGCCAAGGTGCCCAAGGGCGCGCTGCGCGTGTACCTGGACAGCGGCGACACCGATTTCGACGGCACCGCCTGCTACGAATGCGACTCGTGGGCCAACACCGACTGGACGCGCAACGCGCTGATTGCCGCCGGCTGGGACGATCGGCCCGAGTGGGACACCGACGGCAACCCGGCGACGCCGCTGCCGAACCTGCCGTACTCGACCAAGGTGGCCAAGGTGCCGGCGCTGGCCTGGTCCGCCAAACCGCCGGCCGGCAAGACTTGGAGTGATTACCTGCAGCTGTCGCACAACTTGGTGTGCCTGGTCGGCCACGGCCACATGCACAACGAGGGCGCCTGGAATTTGCGCGCCCCAGCTGCGCTGCGCTTCCTGTTCCCGGGGAAGAATCCGTGAAGCAGATCTTGGGGTTGGCTGCAGCCTTGCTGCTGGGTTGCGGCGCGCCGACCGAACCCGCGCCAGCCAGCGCTGGGGCGGCCGATGCGCTGCCGACTGACGCCAGCCAGGACACACAAACCCTGGATACGGCTATCGAAATCACGGACACGGCGGGGCCCCTGCCCTGCAACGGCGACCCGGCCCTGTGCGCGCTGCCGATCAACCAGGTGACTCTGCCCACCGCTCACAACGCCATGAGCAGCAAGGCCGACGGCTTCCTGCTCCCCAACCAGCCTAGCGGGATGCTCGCCCAGCTCGACGCCGGCATCCGCGGCTTCATGCTCGACGTGCACCCCTACGACGGCACCTTGGCGGGCGAACAGGGCAAGCCGTACCTGTGCCACGCCACCTGCAAGCTGGGCGCGACCGAGTTCACCGCGGCCATGACGGCGCTGCGGCAGTGGCTCGACGCGCATCCCCGCGAATTCGTGGTCATCATCTTCGAGGACTACGTGAGCGAAGCGGCCCTGAACGCCGGTCTGCAAGCGGCGGGGCTGCTGCCGCACTGCCTGCACCTGGGCCCCAGCGACCCCACGCCGACCTTGGCCCAGGTGATCGCCCTGGGCCGCCGGCTCCTCATCCTGACCGAATCCGGCGGCGGCGCCGAACCCTGGAACCACGGCTACCAGAGCCTGGCCTTCGACACGCCATATGCCGCCGAAAAGCCAGACGATTTCAGCTGCGACGTGCTGCGCGGCAAGCCCGGCAACCGCTTCTTCGTGGTCAACCACTTCTTGACCCATAACCTGGAGCCGCACGACCAGCTGGCCAAGCAAGCCAACCACAACCCGCTTTTGCTCCAGCGCGCGCAGCAGTGCCAAAAGCAGCAAAAGCAGCGCGTGAGCCTGCTGGCCGTGGACTGGTACAGCGAGGGCGACTTGCTGAGTGTGGTCAACACGTTGAACGGGTTGTAGCGTGGCGTCGCGGGTCGGGCTCTGGCTCCGGCTCCGGCTCCGGCTCCGGCTCCGGCTCCGGCTCCGGCTCCGGCTCCGGCTCAAAAGATGTCAAGTGTGATCCCTGAGAAGAAACCTTGGATCGCCAACACAATTCAGTTGTGCGATCATGCAGCATGTTCAAGAAGACCTCGCGACAGATTGCATTGTTCAACCC
>JACRCU010000220.1 GCA_016218865.1 Deltaproteobacteria bacterium
AGGCAACTGGGCCGGGCGGCGCTGACTTCGGCCAGACTGCGAGCGGCACTCTGCAGGAACGGCTTCAAGTAGTTCTTGTCCAAGGTGTTCTTGGCGCCGACGTTGCAGCCCATGTCGCACTGGCCGCAATAGGTGCAAGCAGGGAGCGGACTTGCGGCGTCGGCCCACAGGTTGATGGCCAGCGGAGCATCCACGCAGTGCGCAGCCCGGCCCAGATCCTCGGCCGCGGCACGAAAATGTTCCGTCTTGGGCGGCAGCGGCTGGCCAAACGGCACAGCTTGCGAGACCTGCTTCAAGGCGATCTTCGACTCGACCCGGTCGTAGTAGGGCGCCAGATCCAGCTGCGACAGCCCGCAGGCCTTCCACGGAGCCGAGTCGAGCGTCAGCGCCGGGGCGCGCAGGTGCACGCTGGCATAGATGAGCGACCCGCCGCCCACGCCGGCCGCGGTCACCACGTCGACCTCCTGCCCAGGCTGGAAGTCGAACATGCCACAGCGGCCGGCTTGCCACAGCCACGAGTCGGGATCGGTATCTCGGGAGAAATTCTCGCGATACTCCCAGCCGCGCTCCAGAACACAAAGGCTCCAGCCGGCCTGGTGGAGGCGCTGGATCGTCACCGAGCCGCCAAAGCCGGTGCCGATGACGACGGCCTGAAATTGGGTTTGGCTGCGTGGGCCTTCCATGGTGCACCTTGAGCGCTTGGGCAGTGACGCGGGTCCATCGTCACACCGCCGGCCTTTGGTTGCAAATTCGCCACAGAGGCCCGACTGCCTGGTCCGCACTCGCGGCGAATGCTGCAAAAACCGCCGCGTCGAGCCGGGCAGCCGCGGCTGGTGGTCGGGCAACAGTCCGGGTCCCAGCGGATTCTGCACCCGCTGCGTGACGAAGCCGTGGTACCCGACGGACATGCGTTCGCAAGGGACCGTATCGGGCTGGATCGCATGGACCTTCAGCATTAGGATGGGGGCGATGCTGGAAGGAATTGCGAGTTTCGTACCCCGTCGCCTGATCGGCATGCTCGACCCGGGTCACCGCGGCGCGCACGCGATGCGCCTGGAGGTGGCACTTCTATCCGTGGATATCACTGGGTTTACCACGCTGTCCAGCCTGTGGGCACTGCGCGGCGCCGAGGGGACGGAGCGCATCACGGCGCTGCTCGAGCGCTACTTTGCCCAAGTGGTCGGGGTCATCGACAGCCATGGCGGCGAAGCTGTGTACTTTGCCGGCGACGGAATTCTGGCGTGGTGGCCGTTGGATGCCGGCGGCGAGGCCGAAGAGCGGGCCGTGGCTTGCGCCCTGGAACTGCAGTCGACGCTGGGCGGCTACCTGGTCGGCGCCACCGAGCTCCACATCAAGATCGGGGTCGCGTCGGGGCCGGCGTGGCTGTCGCGCCTGGGCGGCGTGGAGGGACGCTGGCTGCTGGGCCTGACCGGGCCGGCGCTCGCACAGGTCGCGGCGGCCGAGGCGGCGTGCCACTCTGACGAAGTCCGCATGGCTACAGGTGTCGACGGCGACAGCGTTCCCTTGACGCGCCAAGAGCGGGTCCTGCCGCATGCGCTGCCGGCGACCCTGGTTGCCCCGCCAGCGGTCGAGGCGGAACCGGCCGGCGAGGCCACGCACTGGGCCAGCACAGAGGACTACGTGCCGGGCATCGTGCGCGAGCGGTGGCGCGGCGATCAGTCGGATTGGCTGGCCGAGCTGCGGATCCTCACGGTGGTCTTCGTCCGCCTGGACGGCCTGGCCAGCGACGCCATCGCGCAACTGCAGACGGCGATTTGCCAAATCCAGCGCGTCGCCAACCGCCTGGACGGGGCCGTCGACAAATTCCTGGTCGACGCCAAGGGGCTGACGGTCATCCTGGTGTTCGGCCTGCCCCACCGCGCCAGCGACGACGTGGCCGGCCGCGGCATCCGCGCCGCCTCGACGATCGCAGCCGGCCTGGCGCGCCACGGCGTCGATTGCGGCATTGGCATTGCAACGGGACGTGCCTACTGCGGCCCGCTCGGGCCCAGACAGCGCCGCGAATACGCCGTGATTGGGCCCACAGTGAACCTGGCGGCCCGGCTGATGGAGGCGTGCGAGCGCGGCGTCTTGGTCTGCGACACGACCCGCACGGCCGCGACGAATCGGGTGCGGTGCGTCGATCCCACCGAGCTAGAGCTGAAGGGATTTCCTGGTCTTACGCGGGCGTGGCGGCCGGTTGCGCTGGGCGGCGAGGCCGCGGTCGAGCTGGCGCTGGTGGGCCGCGAGCGCGAGCGCGGGCGCATCTCGGTGGCGCTGCGGCAGGTGTTGGCGGACCAGGTGATTTGCCTGGCTTTGCTGGGCGACCCGGGGTGCGGCAAGACCGCGCTGGGTCGCACGGCGCGCGCAGAGGCCAGCGCACTCGGTATCGAAGTCTGGGACGTCGTTGGGGATCCCCTGGAGCAATTCTCGCCCCTGCACGCCTGGCGGCGGGTGGCGCTGCGGGCCCTGGGCGTGGCCGACGTGAACTCGCCGGCCCAGGCCCAGGCCGTGTTGGCGGCGTGCCATGCGTTGAACGATTCGGACGAAGTGGCGCCCCTGCTGATCGACCTGCTGGGGATGACCGGGCGCGAAAGCCAAGATACTCGGCACTTGCTGGGTGCGGCGCGCGCCGAGCACACCGTGCGCGTGCTGTCGGACTGGCTCGCCCGCCGCATCGGTGCGGTGCCGGCGCTGCTGCTGCTGGACGACTGGCAGTGGGTCGACACCGAGTCGCGCAAACTGGCGGCGGCCCTGTTCTCCAAACTGCCGTCTTCGCTGATGATTGTCATGGCACGCCACATGCACGGCGACGACCCGCTGCATCCCTTCGCCGAGCCGGTGCCGCTGCCGCCCTTTGACGAACAGGCGGCGGCGGCGCTGCTGTGTGCCCGCACGGGCGCGGCGCTGGTGGACCCCGAGCTGGTGGCGACGATTCTGGAGCGCACGGGCGGCAATCCGCAGTTCATCGAGCAGCTTACCGAGATGCTGGTGGCGAGCCACAGCGTGGAACTGGCGGCCGGTCAGCTGGCGCTGGCGCCCGGGGGGGCCGCGCAACTGAGCGCCATTCCCACCACCATCGAGGGCATCGTCGCCGCGCGGGTCGACGCGCTGGACAGCGACGCCCAGCTGACGCTGAAGGTGGCGAGCGCGATCGGCTGCGCGTTCAGTCTGCCGGTGCTGCGCGAGGCGTTGCCGAACGAGTCGGCGCGGGCGCGACTGCCCGTCTCGTTGAACACGCTGCTGCGCCGCGGCCTGGTGGCACCGGCCAACGAGCTCGATCCGGACGTTTGGATGTTCCAACAAGCCATCGTGCAGGAGGTGGTCCACTCGCGGTTGGTGGTGGGGCAGCGCAAGGCGTTGCATCACAGCATCTCGAATTGCTACCTGCGCGCCGACCCGATGCGCGCCTCGCCGGGCGTGCTGTCGCGGCACCTGGCGCTGGCGGGCGACCTGGTCGAGGCCCAGCGCTACGGGGAGCATGCGTGCAGCCAGGCGATGGCCAAGGGCGCCTTTGTCGAGGCCCGCGCCCACGGCCTGGCCAGTCTGGAGCTCTGTGATCTGCTTGACGAACAGGGAGCCACAGGCGTGGCAGCGCGGCGGGTGCGGACCCTGCGGCTGCTGGCCGAGATTGCCGCCAGCATGGGCGACCTGCGCCAGAGCGGCGACTTTGCCGCCCACAGCTTGACGCACGCGGGCCACGAGCCGGTGGCCGGAGCGCTGCGGTGGGTCGACGTCGCGGTCCAATTAGCCCGGGTATTGTCTGGATTTTGGGCGGTCGGCCCTGGCCACACGGCCCGCAACCGCGCCCAGGGCTTGGACGTGGCGCGCGACTGGCAGGTGCTGGCCAAGGTGCACTTCTTCGAGAACGATGTGCCCGGTATGGTTCAGGCGTGCTTGCGGTTCTGTGCGGAGGCCGAGCGCAGCGGCGCCTCGCCCGAGCTGGCCTCGGCCTGGATCGCGATGTCGACGCTGCTGGCGGTGTTGCCGCTGCCGATGCTGGCGCGGCGCTACGAGCGGCGGGCGGTCGATCTGGCCAATTCCCTCGCAGATCCGAACACGTCGACGTGGGTGAGCCTGGTGGCGGCGCTCAATGCGGTCGGACGCGGCGCCTGGGCCGAGGTGGCGGAGCACACGGCCGCGGTGCAGCGCCACTCGCCGGCCACCCGCGACCTGGCTTCGTGGGGCAGCGCGCAAGCCTTGGGAACCTGGGCGTGTTTCTACCAGGGCGACGACGCCAGCGTGCGCGTGCGGGCGGCGGCCCTGAGCGAGCGGGCCCAGAGCCAGCACAACGCCCAGCAGGTGCTGTGGGCCGATCGATTCCTGGGCGAGCAGGCGGTGTTGCAGGGGCAGCCGCAGCAGGCCGTAGCGCTGCTGGAGCCTGCGGTGGCCAAGCTCCGCGCCGACAGCGACACGGCAGAACTGCTGGTCGCCATGGGCGGTTTGGCGCAGGCGTACGCGGCGCAGGGCGCGCTGGCGAAGCTGGAGGCGACGGTCAGTGCGAGCCTGCCCCTGCTGGAGAGCATGGGTCGACCGACCAGCCATGTGGTGGCGCACGCGTGCGCGTGCCTGGCGACCGCCGTTGAAGTGGCCAGCCAGACCGTGCCGGCGCCCGTGTGGGCCCACAGTGCCGGCGCAAGTCTGGTGGCCATCCTGGACCGCTGCGCGGCGGGCTACGCGACCGCCGAGCCGTGGCGCGCCTGGGCTCGCGCTGTGCAGGCCGTGCGCGCCCGGCAGCCGCGGCGGGCGCTGCGCTGGATTGCCCGGGGCTTGACCGCGGCCGATCGGCTGGGAATGCGGCGCGCGCGGCAGTTGCTGCTGGCCCTGCGCTGCGATGCCGCGGTGAACCCCGCCGCCGCCGCGGTCGACGTCCGCGACCTGCGCGTGCTGACCGCCGAGCTAGGTCCGTGGCTGGATCCGGCGCGCCTGCTGCCGTACTGCGACGCGGTGCGGAACGTGGCGTGAAGCGGTTTTTCGCCATGGCGATGCTTGCATAACCTGGCGTTTGTCCTTGGCGATTTCGCGGATTCCAGAGTGGTCCGCCGGCGAACCACAACCTGGCCGGCCAAGGTCCCGCTGGCTTGCAGTCACCAAGAGTTCGCGTAGGCTTGCCGCTGCGGCGGTCATGGCGCTGCGCGAGGCAAGCATGGGTAGTTCACGCAGCGCAGGGGCCGAAAAGCTCGGACCAACCCACCGAATTGGCACGGGGCGCGCCGCGCTACTGGTGCTGCTCGCGGGGGCGGCGGTAGGCTGCCGCGGCGTGGCGGGGAGCGGCGCGGCCAAGTCGGAAGTGCGGACGGTGGCCGGCTTTGCCCGCATCGACGTCACCGGAGCCCTGACCCTGCAGGTCGACATTGCCGACGGTCCGACCGAGGTGAGCGTCCACGGCGACGACAACCTGGTGCCGAACGTGACCACCAAGGTGGAAGGTGACACGTTGAAAGTGGGGACATCGATGGAGATGTCGCCGTCGCTGCCCCTGCAAGTCCGGGTGAAGGTGCCGGGGCTGCGGGCGCTCAGCTTCAGCGGCGCGGGCAAGGCCGACGTCAAAGGCGTGCGCGGCGAGCAGTTCCGGGCAGAGGTCTCGGGCGCGGCGGCGGCCCACTTGAGCGGCCGCGTGGACCGCGTCGAGCTGAACCTGAGCGGCGCCGGCGGCGTGGATTTGTACGCCGATCGCAGCTTGGACGCCGACATCAGCGGCGCCAGCAGCATCCACTACGGCGGACACCCGCCGACCGTGACCAAGCACATCAGCGGCGTGGGCGTGTTGCGCGCCAAGTAGGCCACCATGAGCAGCCTGCCAATCCTGTACACACCGGATCGCGATATCGAATTCGACTTGGGGTCGGCGCGCTTGCGGCGCTATCGCGATGGCGACCAGCCCAGCCTGATGCGCCATGCCGACGACGAAGGGGTAGCCCGCTGGCTCCGCGACGGTTTCCCCCATCCCTACACCGCTGCCGACGCCGACAGCTGGGTGGAGCACGCCAGTACTGCGCTTGCCGGCTACGTTTTCGCGATCGATGTGGGCGGCGCGGTGGTCGGCAGTGTGGGCCTGACGCCGGGCAGCGACGTCTTCGCTTGGTCGTCTGAAATCGGCTACTGGCTGGGGCGCGACTTGTGGGGCCGCGGGCTGGCGCCGCGGGCACTGGCGGCCCTGACCGACCACGCCTTGCGGAACATGGGCTACCTGCGCCTGTTCGCTGGCGTATTTGCCGGGAACGAGCGCTCGGCGCGGGTGCTGGCCAAGTGCGGCTACCACTTGGAGAGCGTGCGCCACGCTGCGGTGGTCAAGCGCGGCACGGTGTATGATGAGGCGGTGTGGGTGCGCCTGGCGGCGGATCACCCAGCCGTTTTGGGGCGGGCCAGCTGGTCCGCGCAAGGGAGTGGGAATGAAGGCTGACCGGATCGCGCGCTGGGCGGCGCTGTGGACCCTGGCGTGGGCACTGGCGGCCTGCGGGGCATCGCCGAACAACGGTCCATCGAACGGCGCCGGCCCAACCGACACCGGCGGCAGCGTGGACGGCGCGGCCGACCAGAGCGGTGCCGAGGTCGCGCCCCGCACCGACACCCTGCCCGGCGACGGCAGCGGCGACCACGACAGTGCGGCGGTCCCAGACGTCGCGGGCGACATCGCCGACAGCACTGGCGAATTGCCGGGCGAAGACGTCAGCGACGGGTCGGACACTGCCGCGCTCGACGCGGTGG
>JACRCU010000223.1 GCA_016218865.1 Deltaproteobacteria bacterium
CGTGACCACGGGCGTGGGCGACTCGGTCACCACCGCGGTCGGCGGCGCGCATGTGGACGATCTACCCTTGAATCTGCTGCGGTTCCATGGCTGCGGCACCGGTCCGGCCCTGGAGCCGGTGGCGGCGGCGGCGGTGGTGGCCACGCGGCTGGCCTCGCTGAGCCGCGGCCACTCGGGTGTGCGGCGGGCGGTGCTCGAGCGGCTGTGTCACCTGCTGAACCATCGGATTCTGCCGGTGATTCCGGCGATCGGCTCGGTGGGCGCCAGTGGCGACCTGACCCCGCTGTCGTACGTGGCGGCGCTGCTGGTGGGCGAGCGCGAGGCTTGGGTGGCGGGAGCCGAGGTGCCGGCGGAACAAGCTTTGCGTGATGCGGGGTTGCAACCCCTGCAGCTGCTGGCCAAAGAGAGCCTGTCGCTGATGAACGGCACCAGCGCCATGACCGCCTTGGCCTGCCTGGCCTTTGTGCGGGCGCAACGCCTGACGCGCTGGATGGCGGCGCAGACGGCGGTGCAGAGCGACGTGCTGCAAGGCAATCCGGCGCACTTCGACAATCGCTTGTTCGACCAGAAGCCGCACCCCGGTCAGGCGCTGGTGGCGCGCTGGGTCGCCGCCGACCTGGAGTACCCGCGGGCGCGGCCCGCCAGCCCGGCCCGCCTGCAAGACCGCTATTCGATTCGCTGTGCCCCACACATCATCGGCGTGCTGGTCGACGCGCTGGCCTGGATGCGCCCGTGGCTGGAAGTGGAGCTCAACAGCGTCAACGACAACCCGATCCTGGACCCGGACAGCGGCGAGGTGCTGCACGGCGGCAATTTCTATGGCGGCCACGTGGGTTTTGCCATGGACAGCCTGAAGGCGGCGGTGGCCAGCATGGTGGATCTCCTGGACCGGCAGCTGGTGCAGCTCTGCGACCCCAAGATGAACCACGGCTTGCCTGCCAACCTGGTGGGCGCGGTCGGACCGGAGCAGGCGGCGCACCACGGCTTCAAGGCCATGGCCATCGCCACGTCGGCCCTGGCGGCAGAGGCGGGCAAAATGGCCATGCCCGTCGCGGTGTTTTCGCGCTCGACCGAGTGCCACAACCAAGACAAGGTGCCGATGGCGACGATTGCCGCGCGCGATGCGTTGGCGGTGCTGGATCTGGCCGAGACGGCGGCGGCGATGGTGACGCTGGCAGCGGCCCAGGCCGTGGACCTGCGCCGCCAGCACGGCTGCCACAAGCGGTCGCGCGCGCTGCACGCCTCGTTGCGCACGGCGGTGCCGATGGTGACAGCGGACCGCCGCATGGACCGCGACATCGCGCAGGTTCTGGCGATGCTGCAGGCGGGCCAGCTCGATGTGGGCAGCAACGCCGACGGCGCGGAGGCCCCTTGAAAGCCCAGGAACACGCCATTGAAATTCATCTGGAAGTGCCGTTTCACGACGTGGACGCGCTCCGCATCGTCTGGCACGGCCACTACCTGAAGTACCTGGAGCTGGCCCGGACCGCCCTGCTCCGCGCCGGCGGGCTGGACATGGACGGCGTGATGGCGCTGGGCTACGGCTTCCTGGTGGTCGAGTCGCGGCTGCGCCACAGTGCACCGCTGCGCTACGGCGACCGGTTCAGCGTGCGCTGCTGGTGCGTGGACCTGGACCACCGCCTGCATCTCGCCTACGAAATTCACAACTTGACTACTGGTCGCCGCGCCGCCCGCGCCAGCACCAAGCTGGTCACCACCGACCTGCAGGGCAACCTGCAATACGAGACGCCCGATGCGATTCGCCAGTGTTTGCACCGTGCTGTGCATCGCGATCTCTAGCTTATCCGGCGCGTGGGCCGTGGCCGCGCCCGCCCCAGTGGCGGCGGCGGACCTGGCCGGGCTGCTGAAGTCCCTGGCGCAAATGCCGGGGCTGCAGGCCCAGTTCGTCGAGAAGAAGACCATGGCCCTGCTGGCGGCGCCGCTGGTCACGACCGGGGCGCTCTACTACACGCAACCCGGCATGCTGGCTCGGCATACCGCGACGCCGGCGATGAGCGTGGTGGTGGTCGACGCCAAGCAGGTGCGGATGTGGGACGGCAAGCGCTGGGAAGTGCTGGACTTTGCCAAGCAGCCGGTGGTGCGCGGCTTCGTCGACAGCTTCGTGCGCATCCTGCAGGGCGACGCACCGGCGCTGGAACGGCTGTATGCCATGCAGTTCGCGGCCTTGCCCGCGGGGCGCTGGACCCTGACGCTGCGGCCCAAGCAGGCGCCGCTGAGCCAAGTGGTCGAATTCATGACCCTAGCCGGCCAAGGACTGGCGGTGCAGAGCATGCGCATGGTCGAGCTGGGCGGCGACGAGACCGTCACGACGTTTGCCGCGGTGGACACGGCGCGCAAGTTCAGCGATGCCGAGAAAACCAAGTACTTTCCGCAGCCGGGCCGGTAGCCGATGCGCGGGTGGTGGCAAGCGCTGCGGCGCGACAAAAGCCGCGGCGACGCGCTGGTGCTGGCGCTGGGTCTGCTGGCGACCGCGGCGATGGCGCTATACCTGTGGACCAGCCTGCGGGTGGCCAGCGACGCCGCCCAGCTGCTGCCCGAGACTGGCGAGCGCGACCTTGCGCAAGTGGCGACAATGCTTGCCGAAAGCTCGCTGGCGCGCACCATGGTGCTGACGGTGGGCGCCGCCGAGGTGGCCGAGGCCAAGCAGGCCGCCGACGAGCTGCGCGAAAAGTTGAGCCGCCATCCCGAGGTAGCGCTGGCCAGCACCGGACCCGATCCAGCCCTGGCCGACGCTTTCTGGCAGCTGTACGAGCCGCGGCGGCTGCTGTTCGCCTCGGAGCGGCCCGAGCAAGAACTGCCGGGGCGCCTGAGCGACGCGGGGCTGCAGAAGGCCGCACAAGAGCTGAAGAATCAGCTCGCCTTGCCCACCGCGCCGCTGGTCAAGAAGGTGGCGCCCGGCGATCCGCTGCTGCTGCTACCCAATCTATTGCGTAGGCTGTCCGAGGCGGGCGCCGACGGGGTGCAGGTCGACGAGGGCCAGTTCGTCACCCGCGACGGCAAGCGCGCCGTGCTGCTGGTGAGCGTGCGCCACAGCGCCCTGGACGCCGAGCACCAGGCGCCGCTGCTGACCGAGATTGATCACCAGTTTCATGGGATTGCCAAAGCCCACCAGGGCCGGGTCGACCTGCAGCAGAGCGGCATCAACCGCTTTGCCGTGGCCTCGCGCCAGAGCATCGAGGCGGACGTGGCCCGCATCTCGACCGTGTCGACGGTGGCAATGGTGGCGCTGTTCGCGCTGCTGCTGCGGTCGCTGTGGCTGCTGCTGGTGGCGCAGATCCCGATTGTTTTCGCGCTGCTGTGTGGCGCCACCGCGACCCAGTTGCTTCTGGGCGAGGTGCACGGCCTGACGCTGGCCTTTGGCTCGACCCTCATCGGCGTGTGCATCGACTACCCGGTGCACTTCCTGAACCATTTCACGCTGGATCCGCACCCCGACGGGCCCAAGGCGGGCCTGCGGGCGCTGTGGCCGGGGCTGTGGCTGGGGGCGCTCACGACCGTGGCGGGCTTCGCTGGGCTGGGCTGGTCGTCGTACCCGGGGATGCGCGGCGTGGCGGTGTTCGCCTCGGTGGGCGTGCTGGCGGCGGTGCTGGCGACGCGCTGGTTCCTGCCGCGGCTGGTGGCGGCGCAACCCCCGATCAATCCTGTACAAAGGCGCATGGCCGCGCTGCTGGAGGCGGGCCTGAACGGGCTGCGGCAGCGGCGGCGGCTGATTGCGGCGCTGCTGCTGGCGGCGGTGGCGCTGACCCTGGCGGGCCTGCCGCGGCTGCAGTGGAACGACGACCTGGCGGCGCTGAACACCCTGGATCCCAAGCTGAAAGCCGAGGACGACGCGGTGCGCGCCCAAATCGCCGCCCTGGAGCCGGGCACGGTGGTGGTGGCGACGGCAGCCGACTTCGAGGGGGCGCTGCAGCGCAACGACCAGGTGGCGCTGGCGCTGCAGGGGGCAGTGAACGCCGGGCACTTGCAGCACTTTCGCTCGCTGCACAGCTTCCTGTGGTCGGCGGACCTGCAGCAGCGCAACCAGCGGGCACTGCGCACGTCGCCCCAGTTGGCCGAGCGCCTGGACCGCGCCTTTGCCCAAGAAGGCCTGCGCGCCGGCGTGTTTGCGCCGTTTGCCGCGCTGCTGCAGGGGCCCGAGGCGGCGCCGCTGCGCTGGGAGGACCTGCAGGCCACCCCGGCCGGGCCGCTTTTGCAGAGCTTCCGCAGCACCTTGCAGGGTCAGCCGGCGGTCCTGACCTTCGTCAGCGGCGTGCGCGACAGCGCGGCGGTGGCCCAGGCGGTGGCGAACATCCCCGGGGTGCGCTTCTTCGACCAGCGCAGCTTCGTCAACCGCGCCTACGCCGCCTACCGTAGCAGCACCGCGAGCATGATCCTGGTAGGCATCGCCTTGATCCTGCTGCTGATTCTGGCCAGGTACCGCTCGCTGCGGCTGCTGGCGGTCGCGTCGGTGCCGGCGATTCTGGCGTGCACGGCGACGCTCGGCTTGCTGAGTCTGCTGGGCCAGGCCTTGAATTTGCTGCACTTGGTCGGGCTGGTGATCGTGCTATCGATCGGTGTGGACTACGGCGTCTACCTGGCCGAGACTGCGGCGCGCCGTGCGGGCGAACCGGCGACGGCGCTGTCGATCGTTGCCGCCGGCCTGTCGGCGTTCTTGGCCTTTGGTCTTCTGGGGTTGTCCAGCAACCCGGCCATGCAGGCGCTGGGCTGGACCACCGGCCTGGGCATCCTGTTCAGCTTGGCGCTCGCGCCGACCTTGCTGCTGCTGCCGGTGGGTGCGCAGGCCGGAGAGAGCAAACCGTGAAGCATCTTGCGATCTTGCTTGCCTTCCTGGCGCTGCTGGGCTGCTCGGGCCAGCCGCTGCGACCGCCGGTCCTGACCGACGCGATGTACCCGTGGCCGCTGCGCCCGCCGACGGCGCTGGGCACGAATTTCTTGTGGCAGCAACGGCTTACCGCACGGGTGGGTCCGCGGAGCGACTCGCTGCCGGTGGCGGTGCAGAAGCAGGGCGACACCCTGACGATGATCGGGCTGACGCCCTTCAACACCAAGGCCTTCCTGCTGACCCAGACCGGCGACGCCATCGATTTCAAGAAGTTCGTGGACCGCGACCTGCCGTTTCCGCCGCGCTACGTGCTGGTCGACTTCCAGCGCACCTGGCTGGCCCTGGGTCCGAGCAAGCTGGGGCCGCTGCCCGGGGCGGGGACGTTGCCGGAAGACGGCAAGGAAATCACGGGGCTGGACGGCGAGGTGCTGACGCAGCGCGTCCAGGGCGGCAAGCTGGTCGAGCGCCAGTTCGTGCGGCTCGGCACGCCTGGCGAGGCCAACTCACCGCCCTTGACCATCCGCTACAGCGGCTACCGACCGGATGGCTTGCCCGGCAAGGTGGTGCTGACCAACCGCTGGTTCGGCTACGAGCTGGAGATCGAGACCCTGGCGGCCCAGCCGCTGCCCTAGGAACTGTGGAGTAAACGATGCGCATTGCCTTTGTTTCTGGCAACCGCGAGCTGCTGCCCGACGCGGTGATCCCGCTGGGCCTGCTGTACGTGATGGCCGCGACGCCGGCGCACCACGAAAAAGTCTTGTGGGATCTGTGCTTCGAGGACGATCCGCAAGCGACCTTGGCGCGCAACCTGGCCGCGTTCCAGCCCGATCTCGTGGCGCTGGGCATGCGCAACATCCAGAACAACGACTACAGCGATACGTCTACGAATATCCAGTATTACCAGGATCTGGTCGCCACGGTGCGCGCTCACAGCCGGGCGCCCGTGGTGCTGGGCGGCGGCGGTTTTTCGGTGATGCCCGAGAAGCTTTTGCTGCGGCTGGGCGCGGACTTCGGCATCGCGGGCGAGGGCGAGTCGGCCTTCGTGGCGCTGGTCGAAGCGCTGCAGAGCGGCGGCGACACCAATGCAATCGGCAACTTGCACACGCGGCGAACCGGCGGCCTGCAGACGACCGTGCACAGCAACCCGCCCGCGCTGGGCTGGCAGAACCTGGACCAGCTGGCGGTGCCGGACCGAAGCGCCGTTGATCCAAGGCATTACGGCACGTATCACATCGACTCGGTGCAGACCAAGCGCGGCTGCGCCCTGCACTGCGACTACTGCACCTACCCGCTGATCGAAGGCCGCGCGGTGCGCCAGCGCAGCCCCGAGGCGGTCGCGGACGAGATGTGTCTGTCCATCGAGAAGCGCCCGGAGATCAAGCACTTCTTCATCGTCGACTCGGTGGTCAACCTGCCGCCGCGCCACGCCAAGGCGGTGTGCCGGGCGCTCATCGACCGCAAGTGGCAGGTGCCGTGGACCGCCTACGCCAACCCGCTGGCGTTCGACCGCGAATTGGCGGACTTGATGGTGGCGGCCGGCTGCGCCGGGGTGGAGATCGGCTCGGACTCCGGCGTGGACCGCGTGCTGACCGCGATGAAGAAGGGCTTTTTGCGCAAGGACATCGAGCGGATGCACCAGACCTGCGCCGCCGCCGGCCTGCGCGACTGCCACACCTTCATCCTGGGCACGCCCGGCGAGACGCTGGACGACGTGGCCGAGTCCCTGGACTTCTGCCGGGATCTCAGCCCGTTCGCGGCGATCCTGATGATTTGGCTGGACGACGCCGAGTCGCTGGACCCCGAGCTGGCGGCCGAGCGCGCGGTGTTCCGCGATCAGGTCAAGCAGCGCGTGCTGCAGAAAGCCGATGAATTTCCTAGGTGGATCATTCCGCCGCTGGGCGTGAACTTCGACCCGCGGCTGTTCGACTTCCTGCGCACGCTGGGCATGGCCGGGCCGCTCTGGCAGCACCTGGACCGCCTGGACGGGCGACCGCGCACGCGCAAGCGCCGGCTGCCCCTGTCCCCCGCAGCCTAGTTCACCGAAACCGCAGTGGTCTCAACCACTTGCGCGTCGGCTTTGGGCTCGTCCTTCTTGGCCTCGGTGGCCTTGGCGGCTTCGGCCATGACTTCGGCGGCGCGGTCCAGCGTGTCCGAGACCGTGCGCAGCAGCTGCGCCTGGCCCTTGACCGCCGACACGCCCATCGAGAGCCCCTGACGCGCCCACATGCCGCCGACGTCGACGAGCGAGTGAACGATTTCGGCTTGCTTGGGGCTGAGTTTGCTGTAGATCGACTGCATCTTGTCCTCTTCTTTGCCGGGGTTCGGCATCAGTCCGCCTGGCTGGGGGTACGCCCCGGCAGGCAGGTGTCACACACAAAGCGGCGCGGCCCGGGCGTCTCGCTCAGGGCCACGTGGGCGGCGGTGCCAGGGACCAGTTGGACCCCGCAGCGCGCGCAGTTGGCCGGCAGGTTCAGGACCAGCGGCTGAAATCCATAGACATCGTCCAAACTTGCAAACTTGGCGACGGCGCTGCGCAGCTTGGCCCGCTCGTCGCCCACGCGGTTGGCCACCGTGCGCAGCTCGCGCTCGATGCCCTGGCCGGCGCGGTCGGCCACCATCACCGCGTCTTCCAGGATGGTGCGCACCAGGTTCGACACGGGAATGCGCAGGTTGTCGGCAAAGCGCTTCAGCTCGGCCTCCAAGACCGCCGGCACCCGCGTATGCAGCACCCGCTCCTTGCGCTCGCGCTCGTTCCCCGCGGCTTCGGCGGCGTCGACGGCGGCGGTCGGCTCGGCTTGGTCGGCCTGAACTGGGTCGGGCGCGGCGGCTTCGGGCGTCTCGGCGGTGGGGGCGGCGGGTTCCGTGGACATGCTGACTCCGTATCACAACGAATCACAATGTATCACAACGTCACACGTGGTCAAGGTCGACCCCGGCAAAAAGTCGGTCGGAAAGATGGGGGGCATTTTCTACTTGCTGATTTTGCTGGAAATCTACTCGGCCGTTTCGATGATGGCCACCGGCGTGGGCCCCACCGCAAACGGGATACGTCCGGTGGCGTCAGGCGCGAGCACGGGCAAAGCGGCATCGGGCGGGCCGTCGGCGGCCAGGGTCGCCAGACGGTAGACGCGCCCCGGGCGGCGGTAGAAATGGGCCGGGGTCTGGCCGTCGTCCTTGGGCTCGGCACCGGCCTTGGCCTGCGGGTCCCAGGCAAGGTGCACCTGGCGGGTGCCGTCGGCGCGACCAAAGGCGAACTGGTACGGGGCCGTCGAGCGACTGCGTTCGTCCGCCAAGAAACCCATCCCCGTCAAGAGCTTGGCCAAGCGGGCGTGCACCAGCGCCGCCGGCTTGGGCACGGGCGGCGCCGCATCCAGCGGATCGGGGTCAAAGTGGTAAAGACCAAAGTACTTTTCCCACAGCACCCCGCTGCCGGCAGGGTCGCCGTCGGTCAGCGTGTACCAGCACAGCAGCTGCGTGCCCTGACTGGCGGCAAGCACCCACGACCGCGCCAGGAAGCGCGCCACCTGCCACTCCGAGATGGCGGCGGTGGGCTGCGCCGCCGGGGCGCTGGGCCAGCCAAGCTCGGTAATCCACAGCGCTTTGGCCTTGGCGCCGCCCTGGGCGTAGATCTTTTGCATGTTCACCGCGGTCTGGTCCACCGGAATCTGCGGCACCGGCGCCCCCGGCGCGTTGGCAAATTCGGGTGGATTCATCGGCGGATACAGCGCATAGGGGTGCCAGGACACGCCGTCCAGGGCCGCCGCCAGGGTCGGATCGGCAGCAAGGCTTGCGGCCAGGAACTTCTCGGCCCCCGGAATGACCTGGTTGATGTAGAACAAACCACCAAAGGTCACCAGGGCTTGCGGATTGGCGGCGTGCACGGCGTCGGCGGCCAGGTGGGCGAGCTTGGCGTAAGCGACCGGGTCGCCAGCGATGCCGTCGGGCGTGCCTTTCCAGAAGCGGTAGCCGGCGTTCTGCTCGTTCCAGATCTCGTAGTGCTGCACCGCGGCGCCGACGTGCTTGGCCACCGCGCCGGCGAAGTTGGCAAAATCCTGTGGGTCGTCCGGGGGATACATGGCATCGCCCTTGGCTGTCCCCTGCTGGCTGGCCCAAGGCACGCCGTAGCCCAGCAGCGCCAACATGCGAATCCCGTGGGCATTCATCTCGCTCACGGCAGCGTCGATGGCCTGCCAGTTGTAGGCGCCCTTTTGCGGCTCGGCGATCTCCCAGCGGAAATCCCAGCGAATCTCGTGTACTCCCAGGTCCTTGGCCGCCTGCCACAAGAAGGCGCGCTTGGCCGCGGCCGTGCTGTCCTGGCCCCAGACAAAGGCCGACAGGCACAGGCGCTGCTCGAAGTCGGGGCCCTGCGGGCTGGGATCGACGCTCAAGTCCACGCAAGCACACGAGTTCTTGGGGTCGCGCTGGGCCCCCAGGTCGCAGGCGGTGGCGGCACACGGGTCGGCCACGGCGTCGCTGACATCGGCCGCATCCGGGCCCACAGCGGGCGCAGCATCTTGGGCCGCATCGGCGTCGGCAGCCTGTGACACATCGTGTGCCGCGGCATCGGCGGTGGTCGCGGCGGGGGCACTGCAAGCGGCAGTCGCCACCACGATACCCAGAAGGTACAACAAGTTGCGCATCATCGCTCCGTCCACGCGGCGGCGCCACCGGCTCGGCAGGCTGGCAAGGCGCTGCGCCGGCCTTGAGTTGCGGCCGCGCGCCGACTCTGCGCCGCCTACTCGGCTGGGTCGCGGTCCATGCGCCGCAACTCCGAAACCATGGTCAGCGACTCGAAAATACGCCGCGCTTCGGCCGCGAAGTGCTTGCGGCGCTGCGGCAGCGCGCGGCTGGCGTCGTAGTAGGCCACACCGGTCTCCCAGCGGTTCGGCGAGCGCTCCAACAGGTCGATGGCCTGGCGGAAGAGCTTGTCGGCCGCCTTGGGCCGCCCCTCCAGGGCCGCCAGGCGCGCCGTGACCCGCAGCGCCGGGCCGCGCAAGTACGGAAAAACCTTGGCGACCAGCCGGGCGCGCCCGCACGACTGCCGGGCAATCCGCAGGAGTGTCGACCGGCGCACCGATCGGGCCTCGTTCTCCAGCGCGAACAGCGCCGCCTCGGCCGCCGTCACCCACGCCGCCTGCAGGAACGGTACCCCCACCAGATAGCGCGACACCGCTTCGTGGGTGCGGACGGCCATGCCCGCCGATCGCTCGACATGGCCCTCGCGCACCGCGACCGTGGTCATGTGCATCAGCGTCGCCACGGTGTTGGCCAGATCGCGAGCCCGCGCCGACAGTTCCAGAGCACGCTCGTGCGAGGTCAGTGTGCTGGCTTCGTCGGCCTGCCCCAGCATCCACTGGCACACCGGAATCCAGGTCTTGGCCCAGCCCTGGTGCATCAGCGAGTTGATCTCCTCGCCGGTCTTGCCCAAGTCCTCGTAGTGGCGCAGCGCCTGGACCAGCTCGCCGCGCATGAAGTGGCTCGTCGCCAACAGCATGACCGTGGTCTGCAGTTCCCACATCTCGCCCACCACGCGGTAGATGCGGATGGCGCCGCTCAGCAGCCGCTCGGCGCGCGCCAGGTCGTTCTGGAACATGATGGCGGTGCCCAGGCGCATGCTGGCCACGCCCTCGGCGACCGGGTCGCGGGCCCGCCGGGCCAGGTCCACCGCCTCTTCGCACCAGCGCGCCGAGCGCGACAGCATGCCCAAACCGAACAGCAGCACGCCGTAGAAGCTCCAAGCCAGGGCCCGGTCGCCGTCGCGCGGCAGCCGCCGGGCCAGGTTCACCGCGTGCATGCCGGCCCACGCCACGCGCGCCACGTCGATGAAGTAGTACATGCGAATGAGCGCAAACATGACGTCGGCGCGCTTCTGCAGGGCCGGGTCTGCCACCACCGGGCGCTCGCGGCCAAAGGTGGACCAGTACAGGTGCAGCAGGTACTCGCGGGCCACCTGCACGCCCAAAATCGCCAGGTTGCTGGGCGGGTTTTGCCCGTACAGGCGCAGCGCGGTCTCCAGCTCCTCGATGGCTCCGTCGGTGTTGCCCTGCTCTTGCAGCACCCGGCCCACGCTCACGTGCACGTCGGCCTTGGCCGTCGCGCTGGTGGCCCGCATCAGGCCGCGCTGCAGCAGTTGGCGGGCGCGCTCGTACAGGCCGACCTGCCGCGCCGCCTCGCCGGCCTGCTCCTCGATCTCGGCCATGAGCTGCTTGTCGCGCGCCTGCTCTTCGGCCGGGCGATCGGCCTTGGCCATGCGCGCGGCCAGGATGCGCAGCACCGTCTCGAAGTGGCGGAGTGCATCGTGATTCGCGTGCAGGTCCAGGGCCTTGCGACCTGCCAGCACGGCATAGTGCAGGGCCTTGCTCTCGTCGCCCGCCTGCAGCCAGTGGTAGGCCAAGGCGTCGATGTCGGCCCCCATCGGCACCGGCAGGCCCGCCCGCACCGCGGCCTCGGCGCCAGCCAGGGCGTCGGCAGTCTGCTCCTCCATCGCCACAGCCAGGCTCCGGTGCAGGCGTACATGCTGTTCGGGCGGCAGGACTTGCAGCACTACTTCGCGCACCCGGTTGTGGTAGGGCTCGATGCGGTCGCGGTCGCTGTCGCCGGTGCCGCGGAGCATCTTGGCCGACCGCAGCCGCAACAGCGCCTGCCGAGCGTTGCTGCCCAGGCCCGCCGCCGCCACCGCTACGCCTTGCGCCACCGGCCGGCCGGCGATGGCGACGGTGTGCAAGAGCTTCTGCGACTCCTCTGGCAACTTGCTGACGCGATTACGGATCAGCTGTTCGAGCGACACCTGCATCGAAGTTGTGGACGCCGCGCCCTGGGCGATGCGGTCGTCGCGATTGCGAACCAATTCCACCACATACAGCGGGCTACCGTTGGCGTCCGCGGCGACCAATTCGGCGCGCTGCTCGGCGTTGGCGATGTCGCCCAGCATCTGCGCCGCCAGCGCCTTGCACTCTTGGTGGGTCAACGGTTCCAGGTCGATGGCATCGCTGCCCGGCGGTCCACTGCGCTCGGGCCCCAGCTTGCGCAGTGCCAACAACGCCGGACTGGGCGACTGGTCGTCGTTGCGGTACGACAGCACCAGCAGCACCGGTGGCGCGTCGGGCGGCTCCAGCAGCGCCTCCAGCAGGTCGACCGAGTCCAGGTCCACCCACTGCAAGTCGTCGAAAAACAACACCCATGGCCGCTGCTTGGCCAGTGCGGTCAGCAGGTAGCGCAGTGCGGCAAAAGCTCGGCGGCGCACGGTGCGGTTGTCGGTCGAGGCGGCGGGGCGGCCCTCCATGGCCGTGGCCACCGCCGGTACCCGCAGCAGCACCGGGAAGATGTGCGACAGCACCGCCCACTCGGCCGGCTGCAGCGCCGCCAGATTGGCCGGACTCAGGGCCAGCAACTGCCGGGTCAGGTTGTCGATCAGCGCGTCGAAGGCCTTGTACGGCAGCGCCTCGCGCTCGTGGCAGCGGCCTTCCAGCAGCCCCAGTTCCACGCCTTCGCTGCGCTGGCGCCGCACGAATTCCTCGAACAGCGCCGTCTTGCCCAGGCCGGCCGCGCCGCGCAGGTGCAAGGCCACCACCTGGCCGCCGCGCACCCGGTCGAGCGCCTTGTCCAGCGCATTCAGGCAATCGGGCCGGCCGACGAACTTCTCGCCCGGGCCGTCCAGAGCTGCGACTTCGCTCGATTCGGGCCGCACCCCCATCGCGCGCAACAGCGACGTTCCCTCGGGTCGCTGGGCCGGCTCGGGGTGCAGCAGCCGTATCGCCAGATCGGCAAGGTCTTGCGGCGCGGTTGGATTCCAGCGCAGCGGGTGCACAGCTTGCCCCTCTTGCTTGGCCTGGACCATCTGCAGCCAGCGGTCCTGCTCGAAGGGCAAGTGGCCGGTCAACGCCTCGTACAGCATGACGCCGACCGAGTACCAGTCCGACGCCGGGCCGATCGGCTTGCCGACGCTCTGCTCGGGCGACATGTAGGCCGGCGTACCGCTGATGGCGCCGTGCAGGCCGTTGTCGCCCTCGTGCGGGCTGGCATCGCTCGCCAGGCCGAAATCCAGCATCACCAGCCGCCCGGTCGCCGCCACCAGCACGTTCGACGGCTTGATGTCGCGGTGCAGCTTGCCGGCCGCATGGATTGCTTGTACACCCAAGACCAGCTGGCGCATGGCCGCCCGGAGCCGCATGGGGTCGAAGCGGGGGGCCCGCAAACCCTTGCCAACTCTGCGCATTTCGGGCATCTTGCCGGTCAGGTCGGGCACGATCGCGTCCAGGGTTTCGTCCGCAGCCGCCACCGGCAGCAGCTCCACACTGAACTGGGTGGGCGTCAGCTGCGCGTCGCCGTCGGCCGACTCGCCCTGCAGCCAGGTCATGAAGTCGACGCCCTCGACCAGCTCCATGGTGAAGAACCAAGCCGGCTCGGCCGCCACCAGGTCGTACAGACCCACCAAGTTGGGGTGGCTGGTGTCGGCCAGGCTGCGAAACTCGGCCTTGAGCTTGTAGATGCTCTCTGGGCTCAGGCTGCTCAGGACCTTGAGCGCCACGTCCATGCGGCGCTCGGCGTCCCACACGTGGTACACCACGCCCATGCCGCCGTGACCCAAGCGCCGGCGGACATGGTAGCGAGTGTTGCCCTCAAACTCGGCCATCGGGTGGCTCATCGACCTGGAACCCCACTCGATCTTGGACGAAAGTCTTGCGAATCACGCCCTTGCAACCCGTCTGCCGCTGCTCGGCCATGCGCGGCAACGCCGGCGCAGACGGCACTGCCGGTAGTACCACAATCGCGCGAATTCCTGAAACGGTGGGCCGTCGAATTTGCAGATTCGAGGCGGCAAGTGCGGCGCCGCGACCTCGCCCAAGTTCAGCTGGTACGCAGCCCCGCCAATTGGAACCGGCCGACCACGGCGCGTCGCTGGGCACTTGCGGCCAACCGGACTGCGACAGGGTACTTGGGACGCGAAACACAAGACGTTCGCAAGGGATTCGCTAGTTCAACCCCACGGCCACCGAGGCGCAACCGAGCAGCAGGTGCAAGGTCGTCACACCAACCAAGGTGCCATGGCGGCGATACAACCAACCAAAAAGCAGACTTGCCACCACCGTGACCAGAGCGAACTGCAGCGACACGTACAAGTGATAGATACCGAACAGCGCCGAAGTCAGCGCCACGGGCGTCGCCGGCCGCGCATCGGGCATCAGCCGCGCGAGCGAACCCTGGATCACGCCGCGGCCAATCAGCTCCTGCAAGAAGCAGTGGGCCGGGTACAGGGCAAAGAACAGCACCGTCTCCAAGTGCGAGTAGCTGGCGAGCGACCCCCAGGCGAACAGCGACTCGCCCGGGGCCCGGGTCGACGCGGCATAGGCCACGATGACGGCCGAACCCACCAGCGCCGCAACCAAGGACTCGCGCATGCTTTTGTTGGCGTTGCGCGTGGTCAGCCCAAAGGTCGACAGCGGCAGGCGCTGTTGCCAGGCGAACCAGGCGATCGGCGCAAAGGTCAGCAACAAGAAGGACCACGACAGCAGCATCTGTGTCGAGGGCGGCAGACCGGTGTGGATGAGCCGCGTCACGGCGCTCGAGATGCCAAACAGCACCATCGTCACGGTGAAGAACCGCGCCAGGTCCACGCGCAATTTACCCTGGTCCAGCTCGGCCTGCAGCGAGGCGGCGTGCTCTTCGTTCAGGTCGCGCATGCGCTGGATCACGGCCGTCGCCACGGCGGCGGTCAGCACGTGCCCCAGCCGGATCCCGTCGGGGTCCGCGTCCAAGGTGCTGTGATCGATGATGAAGATCGCGCTGGCGCAGTCGGCGACCACGGTGGCCGAGGCAGGGTTGCCGTCGATGAACGACATCTCGCCGAACACCGCCCCGATGCGGAGTTCCTTGATGCGAAAGAAATTCGTCTCGACCGCCAGCCCAGGTTCGGCGTCCGCACCCGCCGGCGAGGTACCGGTCGCGGCGCCAATCGACTTGATGACGGAGACATTGCCCAGGAGCACCCAGTACAGGGAATTGGAGCGCTGGCCCTCGACCACGATCCGCTCGCCGGCATGGCAACGGCGCACGCGGCCCAATTCGGCAAGTCGGGTCAGGTCGTCCGCCGCCAGGTGGCGGGCCAGGTCCAAGCTCTGCACGGCGCGCTGCAGTGCCGCGCGGTCGTCCAGCCAGGCGGGCCACTCTACGGGCGTGGTATCGAACGTCTCGGCAGGGATGACGACGGCTTGGCTTGGATGTCGCGGGCCAGGGACCATGGCGGCAAGGCTAGACCACTCGCCCCGCGCTGCCAAGTTTGTGGGCCGGCTGTGCGGTCGCCGCCGGTTATTGGCCTTGTCGCGGCGGCCACGCTAGGATACGCGACTCGGCAACCCCGTGACCAGGAGCCGGATGCGTATCGCTGTCATCTCAACCTACACTCACCCCACTCGGCAACGCATCAAAGAGCCTTCTGTCATGCAGTCGGCCGTGCCGGAGCTGATCGCCGGACTCTGTCCGCCCGACGCCCACATCGAACTGTACAACGAGAAGGAAATTGACATCCCGTTGGACCGCGACTGGGATTTGGTGTTCTTCTCGTACCTGCATTCGTACTACGAGCACACCAAGGTGCTGTCGACGCTGCTGCGCAAGCGCGGGGTCAAGACGGTCGCCGGCGGCCGCCACGCCGGACACTTCGCCGACGACGCCGAGCTGTGGTTCGACGCGGTCATCACGGGCGAGCCGGAACCCAATGTGCCGCAAGTCATCGCGGACTTTGCCAAACGCGAGCTGAAGAAGCGCTACTCCGCCGCGGGCGACGGCGCCGCGGATATCAAGCCCTATCGCTACGACCTGATCGACTACAGCCACAACCGCATCCGTCTCCCCGGGATCGAGGCGTCGCGCGGCTGCCCATTCACCTGTAATTTCTGCGTATTGACAGGGTACGAGAAGTACCGCTTCCGCCCCGTAGAAGACGTAGTCAACGAAATCGAAACGCGGATGACGTGGAACAAGAACTGGTTCGGCCTGTTCGACAACACCTTCATCTTCTTGGACAACAACCTGGGTGGCAGCCCCAAGTACCTGCGCGCGCTGTGCGAAGCACTGATCCCCAAGAAGCGCATTTGGGGCTGTGCGCTCACGTTCAACATCCTGCGCGACGAAGAGCTGGTCAAGCTGATGGCCAAGGCCGGCTGCCGCTACATCTACACCGGCCTGGAGTCGCTCAACCCCGACTCGATCGAGCACTTCCACAAAGGTCAGAACAAGATCAGCGAGGTCGACGAGGTGATCCGCCGCGCCTTCAACAGCGGCATCCTGCTGTCGTTCGGCCTGCTGGTCGGCTCCGACGGCGACACCAACGACTACCTGCAGCGCCTGCCGGGCTACCTCAGCGACCTGAAATACTTTTCGATCACCTTCTTGGGCATCGTCTGCCCGTATCCAGAAACGCCGATCTTCGCCCAGATGAAGGCAGAGAATCGGCTACTTCCGGGCACTTGTTCGCGCGACTACGACGGCTACACCCTGTGCCACCGGCCCAAGCAGCTCACGGCCAGCGAGACGGTCGACCACTTCCAGCGCCTGTGCCGCGAGCTGGGCACCTGGGGCAACA
>JACRCU010000224.1 GCA_016218865.1 Deltaproteobacteria bacterium
AACATGGTTCTGAATAACTACTGTTTTAATGGTGATTTTGCCGATCTGGGCGAATACGTGGCTGGGGTGCGCGCTGCGGTGGCGTGGCCCGAGCAAGATCGCGTCTTTGCCCGCTTCACCTACCACGATCCCTTCGACGCCACCACCATTCGCGACGAGCCGAGCTTGTTGGTTCTGCGTCAGGGCCGGGTGGTGTTCGCGTCGTCCGACTTGCGCCGGCGCTTCGCCCCGCTCGAACCGATCGCCGTCGATCACGCCTGGACGCTGGATCGCGCCGCCGGTCGCCTGTGGTTCGCTGCGCTGCCGACCGCCCATGCGCCCGCCGAGGATGCCTTGCTGCTGGGCGTCGACGCCAAGACCCTGCGCGCCGATCCGGCGGTGGCGATCCCGGGCGCCGCGCGGGTTTTGAGCCTGATCGGCGTGCCGCAGGGGGCGCTGGCCTTCTGCCGGATGCGTGCCGGCCACTACAGCTTGGTGCGCGTTGGCTGGCGCGATGGCGCTGCACAGTTGACGGAGCATCGCCTGCCACTGTAACCTGTTGCGCCCGCTCGCCCATTGCAGCGACGCGGGCGATTCCAGCGAAGCGCACAAGTGCTTTGCAGATACCGATTTCTTAATGCATTTCCTGGAGGTCCCCATGGGCAGCGGAAGCCGCACCCCCGAAATTCGCCGCATCGTTCGCCGCAAGAAGAAGATCGCGCGCGTCAAGCGCCTGATCGAGACCGCCAAGGCCGCCGCTAAAGCCGCGCGTGGCGGCAAGTAGGCCCAGAGAATGGGCGACACTTCCTGCATTTTCTGCAAGATAGCCCGCGGTGAGCTGGGCACTCCATTCGTCTACCAGGATGCCGACGTGGTCGCCTTTCGCGACTTGCATCCGCAGGCGCCCACGCACGTGCTGGTGATCCCGCGGCGGCATGTCGATTCCCTGGCGGCTTCCACCGCCGCGGACGACGTGCTGCTCGGCAAGGTGCTCGCCGGCGTGCGCGCCACCGCGGACCAGCTCGGCTTGGTCCAGTCGGGCTACCGAACCGTGTTGAACACGGGCGCCGGCGCCGGGCAGAGTGTGTTGCACCTGCACGCGCACTTGTTGGCCGGGCGAACCCTGGCGTGGCCGCCGGGCTGATCGGCGCCGCGCGCGGGCATCCGCCGCTTCCATTCTTGATCCCGAGGCTTTGCCGATGGTGCGTCTGCGCCGCGAAATCGAGGGAGTCCGGCGCAATCACGCGGTGCCGCCGCCGCCCCACGCCGGGCACGCTCTGGCCACCGCGCTGATTCTGCCGCCGCTCGACGCCTGGCTGCTGGCCCAGCCCCCAGGCCGGGTGCTGCTGGCCGGATCGGCGCCGCGGCATTTGGCTGAACAGCTGGCGGGCGCGGAGCACTGGGTCTCGGTGACTGACCTCGACGAAGTGGAACTGCGGGCTTGGCACGCGGAACTGCGCCCCGAGGTTGCCGCCCACCTGACGCTGCTGCCGCGCGGCTACGGCGACGTGGCCTTTGGCCCGGCGTCGTTCGACCGCATCGCCCTGTTCGATACCCTGGCCTCGTACCGAAACCCCGCTTGGGTGCTGAACAAAGTGGCACGCGAGCTGAAGCCCGACGGCCTGTTGGCGCTGCGGGAGGTGGTCAGCGGCGCCCTCCCGTCCGAGTGGAGCACGCCGCCGCTGGTGCAGGCGCCCCCCGTTGCCCCGCGCGTCGGAGCGGAGCGCTGGCTGGCGCCCGTCCTGCAGCCCGCCTTGCCGGCACTGCACAGTCGCGCCGCGCCGTGGCTGGTCGACGGACCGACCCAAGAGGCGCTGGACCGCGGTGCTCACTTGCACGCCTTGCGGTTCGCCCTGCCGGCGACCGAGGTTCACGAGGGCGTGGCCGCCCACCTGGCGCTGGAACAGGTGTGGTTGGGCAGTGCCGAGCGACTCATGCTGTGCGGCTTGCTGGCCGGTGCGCGTCCCTGGCTGGCCAAGCTGCTGCAGCGCGCGCTGCAGATGGTGCCCGCAGCGGTGGCGGGCGAGGCGGCTGGCGGCGATCGCCCGCGCTGCATCGGGCTGGTGGCGCGGCGCAAGCTGACCGGCGGTCTGCAGTTCCGCTAGAGCATCCATCGCAAGGCTTGCGAGGCCCCGCGCAACGGAGGTTCTGCCCGGCGAAAACTCAAGGATGCTGGGCGGGTCGCAACCGGGCCCAACGAAGCCGGACACGGGCGCGACCCGCCGCGCCGCTACCCGGCAGGTTTGGATTTCCGATCGGTGCTGGAGCGGGGCAGGGAGCGCGCCGCACCTTCGCACGGCGGGCGAGCAATGGCCAAGCCGGCCTGCCCTGGGCGGGCCACTTGGTTGACCGCGGCGGGTGCGCCGCATAGTCTGACTGGAGCCGGCCAGTCCGCGCCGGGCTCCGGCACGCGAACGGGCCACCAGCGCGGTGGTTGCAGCAAGTCCGCCCACGCCAATGGCCAGTGGCAATCGCGAGGTGAGCGTGTTCGGGATCGGCGGCGGCGAACTGGCTCTCATCATCATCGTGCTGCTGATCTTCGTCGGCCCCGACAAGTTGCCGCAGGTGGCCAAGACCGTGGGCACCGGGCTGCGCGATCTGCGCCGGGCTGCCAACCTGGCGCAACACGAACTGCGCCAAGGCATGGAAGAACTGACCCGCGAAGTCCAGGATGCCGCGGCCGATGTGCGCACGGTGGTCGAGCAGTCGATGGGCGAGCCGGAGCCCACCAAGACGCCCGCCAAGACGCCCGCCAAGCCCGAGCCGATCGCGAGCGAGCCCGCCGCCGAGGAGCCCGACGTGTTGGCGCACGTCCGCCGGCGCATGGCCAGCGAGCGGGTCGAGGCCCCGGCGCCGTGGACGATCCATCGCGAGCCTGAGCCCATGGACGACGCTGGCGAGACGCCGTCCGAAACCAACCGCACGCGCTCCAAGCCCACCTTCCGAATGCCGACTGCCGATCCGCTGCCCGGCACCAAAGCCCGCGCCGGCGCTGCCGAACCGGCCGCCGTCGCAGCCTAGGTGCAACCGCCAGTCGTGCCGCCTGCCGATGTCGCGGCAGCGCCGGCGCCGACTGCTCCCACCGAACCTCCCGCGAGCGACCCGGTTCTATGAGCGAAGCCGTCCAGGAACAGGGCACCATGTCGCTGCGCGAGCACCTGATCGAGCTGCGCACCCGCGTCGTGCGCTCGGCGATCGCCGTGATCGCGGCGTTCTTCGTCGCCTGGTCCTTCCGCATCGACCTCTACGACTGGCTCAGTCAGCCGATCCGCGATGCCATGGCAAACAATAACCTGTTTGCTATCAAAGCATTGCAGATTACCGAGTCCATCGAAGTCTACATGAAGCTGTCGCTGGTCGGCGGCCTGTTCCTCGCGAGCCCGTGGGTGTTCTACCAGATCTGGGCCTTTGTGGCGCCCGGCCTGCTCGCCAAGGAAAAACGCCTGATCGTCCCGGTGTTGTCGGGCAGCGTCGCCTGCTTCGTCATGGGCGCCGCCTTCTGCTACCTGGTCGTGCTGCCGTTCATGACGGACTTCCTGATCCGCATGACCACGGAGGCACCTGGGCTGACCCTGGAGCCCACCTTGGCCAGCACGGTCTCGTTCGCCACGCTGATGCTCGTGGCCTTTGGCGCGGTGTTCGAACTGCCGCTGTTCATGTACGTGTTGGCCGCCGTCGGCCTGGTTTCTGCCAAAGGGTTCCTTGGGTTCTTTCGCTATTGGGTCGTCATCGCCTTCATTATCGGCGCGGTGCTGACGCCGACGCCCGATCCGATCAATCAGACCCTGATGTCGGCGCCGCTGGTGCTGCTCTACGGGGTCGGCATCGGCATCGCCTGGTTCGTGCAGCGCGATCCCGAGGC
>JACRCU010000221.1 GCA_016218865.1 Deltaproteobacteria bacterium
CCGCCGCGAGCGCCGCCAGCTCGATCTGGTGGAAGAGCGCTCCCTGGCGGGGGCCATGCTGGGCGTCTGCGTCGGCTGGTTCGCCTTTGGCCCCGTGGGCGGTCTGGTCGGGCTGTGGGCGGGCGCGATTGTGGCGAGCCGGATTCGCACCGAGATCGATTGACCCCCGCCGCAATGCCCCTACCCGCTACCGCATCGCAAACCAGTCCACCACCACCAGCACCAAGGGCGGCGTGGCCAGCAAGGCCGCAAGCGTCAAGGGCAAGCCGCGCCGCACCATCGCCGACAGGGGCACACAGCCGCTGGCATAGGCGATCGCATTGGGCGGGCTGGCCAGCGGCGTCAGGAAGCTGAGCGAGGCCATTACCCCGGCCGCGACCACCGGCGCCACCGGCGAAATCCCCAGCTGCTGCGCGGCCATCACCCCCAGCGGACACAGGATCGCCGCGGTGGCGATGCTGCTGCCCAGCTCGCTCATCACCAGCGCCGCCGCCGACAGCAGCACGGTCAGGTCCGTCTCGCCGCGCACGCGGGTCAGGTGCACCAGCAGGTCGCCCATCCACGACGCCAGGCCGGTCTTCCACACCTGGTCGCCCAGGGCCAGGCCGCTGCCCAGCAAAAGCATGGTGCCCCACTCGACTTGCGCAGCCTCGGTCCACTGGAGCACCGGCCGGCGGTGCAGCTTGCCCGCCACCAGCCGCGGCGTCGCCGGCACCACAAAGAGCAGCGCCGAGGCCAGGATCGCCACCACGCCCTCGGGCAGCGTGCGGCACCACTCGGCCAGCGCCGGCCGCGGCTCGTCGATGGTCACGTCGATGAGGCCCGGCGCCATCCAACCGGCAAAGGCCAGGGTCAGCACCCCCACCACCGCCCACGGACCGCGCCCCAGGCCCAGCGGACCGCGGCCCGGCTGGACGTGCAGCGCATCGATGGCCAGGGGCGAAACTCCGGGCTCCGGCACGGCAATCAGCCGCGACATCCGCCGCTCGCGACCGATCACCCAGGCCACCTGCGCCAGCCACACCGCCAGCAGCACCGCCGCCACCGGCGCCGCCAGCAGCGTCCAGTAGAAGAACGGCAGCGGGCGATGACCGAACTGGCTCAAGCTGGCCAGGGCAATCAAGTTGGCCGGGTTGGCGATGGGGGTCAGAATCCCGCCCAGCGACGCGGCAAACGCGGCATTCAGCAGCCCCACCGCCTGGGCCGGCGGCCCCAAGCGCACCACCACCGCGCGCACCACCGGCACCATCATCGCCGTGCTGGAGGTGCTGGAGAACAAGCTGGACAGCAGCGAAGTGGCCAAGGCCGTGCGCCACAAGGTCTTTTCCGGCGACTGCCGCTCGTTGGCAAACAGCCGGGCCGCCACCATCCGGTCCAGCCGGGTGCGCTCCGCCGCCGCCGCGAGCCAGCGCGCGCCCAGGAAGACGAACAGGATCGGCTGACCGAAGGCGGCAAACACTTCGGCCGCTGGCGCCACCCCCAACGCCACCACCAGCGCGGGACCGACCAGGGCGGTCACCGCCACCGGCAGCGCCTGGGTCAGCCACATCGCCAGGGTCATCGCCACGATCGCCAGCAGCGTGGCGGCCTGCGGCGCCATGTTCGCCGGGTGCAGCGCCAGCGTGGCCAGCAGCAGCAACGGCGCCAACACCAGACCGGCCAGGCGACGGCGCTCGGCAAAGCGGCGTTCGCGCTCGGAAATCAGCAGTTCTTCGCCGGCCATCGCGCTCCCAGGGTCGGATTTCGGCCAAGCGTAGGCGAATTGCCGGGTTCGGTCTACGTCCCGACCTGGCCAATAGGGCTACCCCAGCCCGCGGGCTTCTGTTACAACCGGCCCTTGCGCAACGCCCGGAGCCCGCCATGACCGCTCGTCGACAAACGATACACTTTCAATGGTTTACGTCACAGTTCGCCGCGGTCGGCGCGGCGCTGGCCTTGGCGGCCTGTGGCAGCGATCCCAAGCCGGCGACCACCGGCGACGCCACGGTCAGCGACACCTCGGTCGCGGACTCGACCGCAGGCGACACCGGCCCGGCGGCCGACGCGAGCGCCGACACGACCGCCGCCGCGCTGACGCCCAAGCAACAGGCCATCTTGGGCGTAGCCAAGAAGGGCGAGTTCCAGCTGCCCGGCCTCAGCGGCCCGGTGCAGGTGGTGCGGACCGAGGGCGACGTGGCCAACATCTACGCCGCCAATCGCAAGGACGCTGTGGTGGTGCTGGGTTACACTATGGCCCGCGACCGCTACTTCCAGATGGAGCTGACCCGCCGCCTGGGCCTGGGCGAGATCAGCGGCCTGCTCGGCGACGCGGCGCTGGGGCAGGACATCCAGGCGCGCATGTCGGGCAGCACCAATGTGGCCGAGGCGGTGCTGGCGCGGCTCACCGACGAGCAGAAAGTGGTGTTCGACGCCTTCGCCCAGGGCATCAATGCCTACATCGGCGACGTGGTGGCGGGCAAGGCACCCGAGCCGTCGGAGATCAAGGTTGCCAAAGGCCTGCTGGGCGGCACCGCCAAGACGCTGATGAAGCCGTGGGATCGCCGGAGCGTGGCCGGCGCGGCGGCGGCGATGATCTACAACCTGGGCTACGAGACCGACGACGTGGGCCGCACCCAGCACCTGGCGGCCATCCCCGGCCACTACAAAGACAAGCCGCTCGCGGACTTGCGTATCGCGGGCGCGCTGGCCGATCTGGAGAACCACGTGGCGCCGATCGATCCGGTGTCATCGGCGGCGGGCTTGGGCCTGGACTACAAGGGCAAGGCGATTGCCGCGACCACCCCAGGCAAGATTCCGGAAGGCAAGGACAAAGTCGCACGCTGGCTGGCGCGGCTGCCCAAGGCGCTGCCGGCCGAGCTGGCCGAGCGGGCGCAGTGGCGCGACCAAGTGCTGCAGAAGCGGACCGGCCACGACCGCACCCACGGCGTCGGTTCCAACGCCTGGGCGGTGGCGGGTACGGGCACGGTGGGCGGCGCCGGCATCGTGGCGGGCGACGGGCATCTTCCCCTTTCTGTACCATCGCTTTTCTATCAAATCGGCATCGACGACAGCGTGTTCGGCAGCGGAACTACGCATCAGCGCGGGCTGATGATCCCTGGACTGCCGCTGCTGGCCGTCGGCACCAACGGCAAGGTCGGCTGGTCGCAGACGCAATTGGTAGGCGATATCACGGATTGGTACACCGATCAGCTGGTGTTGGATGACAAAGGAGTTCCCAAGGCCACAAAATTCAACAAGGGCGGCTCGCTCGTCGACATGCCCGTCACGGCGCAAACCGAGGAATACGTCATCGCCGACGTGCCGGTCCTGGGCAGCAAAGGCCGCACCGAGAAGTGGCCGCGCTACATCACCTACGACGGCCGCTGGATCGTCGACATCGAGGGCCCCAGCGTGGACCCGGCCAAGACCACCCCGGCCGCCGGCGAGACCGTCCTGGCCCTGAGCGGCAAGTTCGTCGTCCCCAAGGACACCAACGCCGACGGCGTGATCACCGCGATCTCCTTCGACTTTACGGGCCTGGACCAGCCCGCGCTCCTCGCCGCGCTGGACGGCTTTGGCCACAGCGACGACGTGTGGCAATTCCGCGACCACACCCGCAAGCTGCTGGCCTACTCGCAGAACCTGGCGGTGGCCGACTCGCAGGGCAACGTCCTCTACACCGGCTACCAGGCCGTGCCTTGCCGCACCCACCTGCCGCGCGACGCGGACGGCATGTGGAAGGCCGGCGCCAACCCCAAGCAGCTCATCGACGGCACCCAGTACACGGGCTTTTCCATCCCCACCCTGGCCGACGGCGCCGTCGACGAGTCCAAGGGCGCCGACCCGACCAAGTGCGTAGTGCCCTTTGACGCCTACCCGCAAAGCGTAGACCCGCCGCAGGGTTACATCGTGACGGCCAACAACGATCCCGGCAATCTCTCGACAGATGACAACTTGATGAATGACAAGTACTACATCGGCGGGCCGTGGGCCAACGGCTACCGCGCCGGTTCCATCGCCAAGGGGCTACAGGAAGCCATCGCCGACAAGAAGGCCGACGTGGAGCGCATGGCCAAGCTGCAGGCGCACAACCAGAGCCGCCTGGGCCAAGAGTGGGTGCCGTTCCTGCAGGCCGCCTTGGATCACGCCAAAACTCTCAACAATTCCGACAAGATGCTGAATGCCGACGAGCAGCGCCTGGTCGACCTGTACAACAGCATCACCCCCACGGTGCGCGACGACGCCATGGCCCGGCTGACGGCCTGGCACAAGGCCGGGGCGCCAGCGCTGTCGGGTGTGCAGACCTTCTACCACGAGCCCGCGGTCGGCGAGACGGAACATGCGATTGCTACGGCGATTTTCAACATGTGGATCAGCCGCATGGTGAACCTGGCCGTGGACGACGAGGGCATCGACGTGTGGGAGCCCTGGGGCGCCGATGCGCGCACGCGGGCGCTGTCGTGGATGCGCGACGGGCGCGGTCCGGGCAACCCCAAGAAGCAGGTGGCGTGGAACCCGGCCACGGAAGAATCGGCCTTCTGGGACATCCTGGACACGCCGGCCATCGAGCGCAGCGACGAAATCGCCCTGCTCGCCCTGCAAAAGGGCCTGACCGACGGCGCCACCCGCTATGGCAGCGCCGATTTCGCCAAGTGGATCTGGGGCATGAAGCACGGCGTCCACTTCGACTCGATCCTGTCGAGCTTCTTCGACGGCAGCAGCGACTACGCGCCGCTCACCAAGATGTTCTCGATTACGCCGCAGAAAATTCCGCTAATGCCCAACCTGCCGGCCAGCGACCCGCGCAGCGCGCTGACGCAATTCCCGCGCGGCGGCGACGCTTTTGCCGTGGACGCGGCGGGCGGCATGAACTCGGACGGCTACGGCTCGGGCCCGGTGTTCCGCATGATCATCGCGATGGGCAAAGACAAGACCACCGGCCTGAACGTCGTCCCCGGCGGCCAGTCCGGCCTGACCGACAGCCCGTTCTTCGACGACCAGGTGCGACTGTGGCTGGGCAACCAGGCGTGGCCGCTGCGCTTCGAGGTGGAGGACGTGGTGGCGGGAGCGGTCGGCCGCGAGGTCTACACGCCAGCGGCCCCGTGATGACCGCAGTGGCCGAACCTTGAGCGCACCGGGCGCCGCAACCCGAGCTGTGTTGCGGCGAATTCGCCAACAGGTTTCTTGGATTACCGCACAGTAAAGTTGTGTGCCTCGGATTGACTTTGGCAGCGATGGTTTGCCATCTTGTCGCGTCGGGCGCGCCCACCGGAGGTACAGATGCCGCAAACCCCTCGCCAACCAGAGCGTCGCCAATTCCTTCTGCGCATCGGCGCGGCGGCCGGCTGTGGCGCGCTGGTGCCGCTGCTGCACGGCTGCGAAACCGCCGAGCTCTATACGCTGCCGCCGCTCCACGTCGAAGTGACCTTCGACCTGGCCAAGTCGCCCTACGACGCCCTGAAGACCGTGGGCGCGTCGCTCGATGTGACGTTCGGCAACGTGGATGGCCTGCTGGTGCGCGTCAGCGACGCCCAGATCATCGGCGTGACGCGCATCTGCCCGCACCAACAGGGCAACATCAAGTGGGACAAGGCCGGCGCCACCCTGGTGTGCACCACCCACGCGGCGAAATTTGCCAGCAACGGCGCCGTGACCGGCCAGCCCAACAACGGCGACACGTTGACCACCATGCTGCCGACCTGGGCGGTGACCTTCGACGCCGCCACCGGCAAGGGCACGGTGCAGACATGATGCAACGCCTGATTGCGATTACTGTTTCCGGATTGGCGCTCGCGACACTGGCACTGCCGATACTTGCTGTGCCCGCCCAAGCCCTGCCGCGGATGACGCTGACCACCAGCAGCCGCTGCTCGAATTGCCACATCAACCCGCAGGGTTCTGGGCCGCGCAACGCCATGGGCTTCTACGCCACGGCGGCCAACGGCGCGGTGACCTGGGACAAGCTGGGCTGGCAGAAGTTCCACGAGCTGAGCGACAACACCTTCTTTGGCGAAAAGCTGGAGATCGGCGGCGACTTGCGCCTGCAGATGGCCAAGCTGGGGTCGCCGCGCTGGGACAACGACGGCAAGCTGGTCGAGCCGGACCGGATGTTCATCCCGATGCAGGACCAGGTCGGCCTCAACTTCAAGGCCCTGCCGTGGCTCAGCGTGGCGGCGAGCTTCAACCCGATCGGCTTCTTGAAGTCGTATGCGGGCCAGAGCCTGTACGACGGCTGGGTGCAGATCCAGCCTTCAGTCGAACTGCCGCGCCTGCGAGTGGGCATGATCCAGCCGGGCTTCGGCGTGCGCTACGACGACCACACCCTGATCATCCGCCGCAATCCCTTGGCCCTAGGCACGCCAATCCTTCCGCCGTTCTACAACGACCTGGGCGCCGAGCTGGCCTACGAGGGCCTGCACTGGCTGTCGCTGGACGTGGCGGCGGTCTGGGCCAACAACCTGCACCTGGCCAATCCCGACGGCGTCGCCAGCGGCAAGCTAGCCCTGTCGGCGCGCGCCACCATCTACCCGCAGACCCAGGACTGGGGCATCAACTCGTGGCTGGGCGGCTCGTTTCTGCAGTCCGACAAGCTGACGATGTACGGCGGCCACGTCGGCCTTGGCAAAAGCTACTGGGGCTCGATCATGGCCGAGGCGGTGTGGTCGCAAATCGCCTTTGGTCGCGAGACGTTTTCCACACTGGTGCAGGTGGACCATCCGCTGAAGGAGTGGCTGGTGCTCACCGGCCGCTGGGAGACCGGCAACGGCCATTCGCCCGGGCTGGCCGAAGCCGACGTGCAGAGCTATGTGGCAGGAATTCAGTTTGTTCCCGTACCGAATATTGAGTTGCGTCCGGAATACCGGTACCTGAAGACGAGTTCCTACCTGCTAGCGCAGTACACGCTGCAGTTGCATGCTTGGTTCTAGCCGATGCGAGGGACCGTCTATAGCCTATCGTAGCAATTTCAGGCACGTTTCGGCCGCTGCGCCGCACCGCCCGCCGCCCCATCGACCTTCAAGGAGTTCGCCATGCGCCACCTGATGACTGCCGCCATTCTGGCCACTTCCGCCATTGCCCTGCCCGCCCTGGCCGACACGCCGTTTGCCGGCAAGACCGGCGCTCTGAGCTTCTCGGTCGATGCGGGCAAGTCGCAGCTTTCGTTCTTGTCCGACGCCCCGATGGAGAAGTTCAAGGGCACCGCCGAAGGCATCACCGGCGACTTCAAGGTGGCCGACGCCGCCAACCCCGGCAGCGTCACCGGCAAGATCGTGGTCCCGGTGGGCAAGATGAAGACCGGCAACGACCTGCGCGACACCCACATGAAGAGCCCCGACTGGCTCAACGCCGCGGCCAACCCCAACATCACCTTCGAGATCGAGAAGGCCGAACTGAGCAAGATCGAAGGCAACCGCGCCAGCGGCAAGGCCCACGGCAAGTTCTCGCTGAACGGCAAGACCATCGGCAAGGACTTGAGCATCGATGTGGCCTACGCCGGCGACCGCAACGCCATCAAGGTGACGGCCAAGTTCCGCGTATCGCTCAAGGACCACGACATCAAGGGCAAGGCCGGCGTGGCGGGCAGCAAGGTCGGCGAAGTCATCGAGGTCGAAGCCACCCTGTACGGCGCCGGCAAGTAGCCGTTGCCAACGCTCCACATCGCCCCGCTCGAGGCACCATGACGCGCAGTTCCCTCCTGATTTTGACGTCGCTGCTGGCGATCGCCGGCTCGCTGACCACCTTGCTGTGGTGGGCCGGTTCGGGCGCCGCGTGGTTCACCCTGCAACGGGTGCTGACCACTCAGACCATCGTCGACGAGTTCGGCGACTCGGTGGCCAAAGAGATCTGGGTCGAGAAGTTCGTGCCGGGTCTGTTGGATCTGGCGGGGCCGATTGCTGGCGCGCTGCTGGTGGTGGCGGCGCTGGGGCTGTGGCTCAGCCGCAAGGACTTGAATTACGCCAAGTAGCTGCCGGCCGGCGCCCAAACGCGGCGTTGCCCCGCGACGGATCGGCGCGCGGTCTGGCCGTGTGCGCAACGGCAGCGCCGGCTACGCGCCTTCGGAGTACTTGCCCCGGTTGCCGCAGCCCTGCGGGCAGCGCCAGCAGGCACTGCGCTTGTCGCCAAAGGCATTGGCGTTCATGTAGTCGTCCAAACAGGTGGACACCGCCAACCGCCGCCGGCGGGGCCGACAGTAGAACTCGGTGCCCAGGCTCAGTCGGGCGGCGCGTTCCTTGCGAATGACTTGAAGTTCCATCAGCGTCATTTGGCGACCTCGGATCATATCGGACTCAACCGGTCCGTTACTAGGAATAACCTACTGTCACAACAACGTCAAGAGCGGGACATTCCCCGGCGGAGATTTTTCTGTGAAGAACCTCAAATTTGGTGTGGCTGCCGCTGCCGCGCGTACCGGCCACAGCCCGCGGAGCGATCGGCGACGCCCCAACTAGTCGATGTGTTCCGGAGAGTTGAAGCCGAGCCCTTGCGTTCTGTCCGGCATAGACCCTAGTGTGACGGCATCGGCATTCACCGCCGCATGCGCAGCAGATGTTCAAAGTCAGCCGAAAATCTGAGTACGCCCTGATGGCGATCCAGCACATGGCGCGCCTGGCGCCCGATGCGGTCGTGTCCGTGGCGGACTTGGCGGCGCAGGAAGATATCCCTGCGGATTTGCTGGCAAAGGTGCTGCAGGGCTTGAAGCGGGCCGGCCTGCTCATCGCCTCGAAGGGCGCAGGCGGCGGCTACCGGCTGGCGCGACCGGCGGGCGAAATACGCTTCTTGGAAGTGGTGCGGCCGTTCGAGGAACAGATTGCCGTGGTCAGCTGCCACAGCCCCGTGACCGATTGCCAGCGCACCGACGCCTGCAGCCTGCGCGATCCAATGTCGGTGCTCAACGCCTATCTGATGCGGCAATTCGAGCAAATGACAATGGAATTGTTCGTTTCGCCCCACACCTGGCTGACCACCGGGCCGCGCACGACCACCCCTGCCGAGGCGACGAGCTTGGGGCGCCGCGCGTAGTAGGCACCCCGCCCAATTCGCGCGGGAACAGCTTTCGGCAAGCGACTGGCAACTGGCGAGAATTCGGCGGGATTTCAGTTCTGGTCCGAACGATTTCCCAAACTTCTGAGCCGATTTGAACGGATCTGGCCCGAGTCGCTTGCGGTGCGCCGGCTAGCTGCGCCAAACTCCCAGGTTTGGACCGTGGACGGGCCAGGGCTCGACCGAGGGGGCGGCCAGCGCAATGCACGATCGGATCACGACGAAGCGCGGGTTGCGCCCTGCTCTGGCCTGTTGGCTGGTCGCCGCCTCGCTGGGCCACGCCGCCACCGCAGGCGCCGCCGAGCAGGCCAAGGTGGTGCTGACCTGGCCGGGCGGGGCGCCGCAGGTGGTGCAGTTCTGGGACGGCGGCGTACACGTGCGCGACGAACACCGCGACCGGGACGGCCACAAGCGCCAAGAAGCGCGCTACGACGGCGCGGTGGTGCGCTGGCAACAGTTCCGCGACGACGGCAGTGTGCAGGCGCAATGGCAAACGGCCGCCGGCCGCCGCGAAGGCGAGGAACAGTGGCTGGACCCGCAAGGGCGCCTGGTGCGCTCGATTCCGTGGCGCAACGGCAAACGCAACGGGCTGATTCGCGAATTCGACGCCCAGGGCCACCTGCAGTCCGAAGTGCCTTACGCCGACGATGCCGCGGTGGGGCCGCAAGTGGGCTACTACCCAACCGGTGAGCGCCGCTCGGTGGCGCCGCTGCTGGACGGCGTGCGCCACGGCACCGAGGTCCTCTACGACCGCGAGGGCTGGAAATACGCCGAGATGCCGTACTGGCACGGCGTGCTCGACGGCAAGGTGCTGTTCTTTGCCAAAGAGGGCTGGCGGCGCGGCGAGATCCACTACAGCAAGGGCCAAACCCAAGGCCCAGAGGTGCAGTTCCACCGCAACGGCAAGCGCGCCATGGTGGTGCCGCTGCGACCCGACGGCATGCGCCAGGGCGAGGCCGAGCTGTTCGACGAAGCCGGCGTGCGCGTGGCGGTGCAGCCCTACGTGGCCGGCAAGCTGCAGGGCTGGGACCGCCGCTGGGACGCCTTCGGTCGGCTGCAAGCCGAGGTGGAGTGGCGCGAGGGCGATCCGTGTTGCGGCGAGCGCAGTTTCTGGCCCTCGGGCGCACTGCGGGCCGAGCGCGTCTACGTGGACCTGGCGCAAGACGGCACCGAGACCGACTACTTCGATCGCGACACCGAGGCTGGCACCGACCACCGCGTGGAGCTGCAGGTGGCGCTGGTGCGGGGCAGGAAGTCGGGCCGCGCCCTGGTCTACGATCGCCAGGGCCGGCGCTGGAGCGAGCTGACGTTCGTAGATGACCGCCGCGAAGGGCCGGAGGTCCGCTACTACCCGACCGGAGAAAAACAGGGAGAATTCCAGTGGAAGTCGGACCGCCTGACTGGCCTGGCGACCACCTATTGGCCCAGCGGCAAGCTGCAGAGTCGCTACCCGGCCGACGACGGCGCCGGCACAGGCTTGGAGCAGCGCTGGAACGAAAACGGTGTGCTGCTCATGGAAGTGCCGCTGGTGCAGGGCAAGAAGCACGGCGTGGCGCGCCTGTACAACGAGCGCGGCAAGTTGCGCGCCACCATGACCTGGCGCGACGACGTGCTGGACGGCCCCGAAGTGCGCTACCACAAAGGCAAGCCCCTAGGTACGTGGCAATGGCGCAACGGCGAACTGGTCAGCGGACCGCCGCCGGCCGCAGTGGCTGCCGCCGAAGAAGAGCCCGAGGAAGCGGTCGCCAAGCCCAGTGCGGGCGCGGTGCCCGGCGCCAACGACGCCCGCAGCGACGCGCGCAAGGTGCGGCGGGCCGCCCACAAGGTGCAGCGCGATCGCAGCGAAAGCCCAGACGTGGCGCGCAGCTACTGGCCCAGCGGCGAGCTGCGCAGCGCCCTGCCCAAGCGCGGCAAGGGCACCGAGGTGCAGTTCCACGACAACGGCGAGGTGGCGGTCGTTGCCGCGGTGGACCAAGGAATTCGGCAAGGCCTGGCGCGCACTTTCGACCGTTCGGGGCGCCTGATCGCCCAGGTCAGCTACGTGGACGGGCTGCGCGACGGGGAAGAAGTGGAGTACGGCGCCGAGGGCGAAAGGCTGGCCAGCCGCCGTTGGCAGCGCGGCAAACCGGTCGGGGTCACCCGCACTTGGTACCCCGGCGGCGGTCTGCAGAGCGAGCGCCACGCCGATCCCAACCTGCCCAGCGGCAGCGAAGTCCAGTACTACCGCAGCGGCGGCGTGCGCGTGTACGCCCCGCTCCGCTTTGGCAAACGCGACGGCATCGCCACCGTCTACACCGAAGCGGGCGTCAAGTGGGCCGAGGTGAGTTGGCGCGAAGGCCACAAACACGGCGAGGAACGCCGCTACGACGCCCGCGGCGCGCTGATCGAGCGACTGTGGTGGCAGGCCGACCAGTCTGCGCCAGCGCCCGGTGCGGCGGAACCGCGCCCGGCGGCAAAGGAACACCGATGATCGGCCCGATTTCCGCGCTCTGCAGGTGCCGGAGCAGTGCCGCGATGGCCGGGGCGCGCGCGGCCCTGGTCGCAGCGATCCTGCTCGGCGCCGGGTTCGACCCCCACCCGGCCTGGGCCGCCGCCAAGGAAGCCGGCACGGCGGGCGACAGGGCCGAAGACGCCGTGGTCACGGGCTCGGTGGAGCTCGCCAGCAAGTACGTGCAGCGCGGCATGACCGACCGCGCCGACAACGAGGGCCTGTCGATCCAGCCGAGCCTGACCGTCAAGTTGCCGTGGGGCTTCGTATTCGACTACTGGGGCGCCAGCTGCGACTACCCCGCCGGTGAGCTCGGCCCGAGCTACGATGCCAAGGGCGCACTCCAGACGGTCTCGCTGAGCAACCCGCGGCGGGCCTTCGAGAACGACCTGACCCTGCTGTGGACGCTGGAGCTGGGGGCCACCACGCTCAAGCTGGGCGGCCAGTACATGTACTACATCCACGCGACGGAAAACAACGCGCCCGAGGTCTACGTCGAGGTCGAGTCCAAGCCCAAGCTGGCGGGAAGCGAGCTGGGGGAAATCACCTTGCTGGTCGAGTACATGCTGACCAATACCCCCTGGACCAATCCGAACGACGCCTACATCCTGCTGAACCACCAGTACGACCTGACCGACAAGTGGTCGACGGTCTGGCAGTTGGGCGCGCACCTGTACGGCAAATCGGGCAACCTGCAGACCAAGTCGACGTTCAGCCTGCGGCATGTGGATGTGGGGCTGCAGCGCAAGTTCGACAACGGCCTGTACTTGCGCGGGATGTTTCTGTTCGGCGGCTACGACCGGCTCGCGCAGCACCTGCCCAACACCCAGGTGTGGTTTCTGGGCTACGAATTCTGAGGCGCGGCCACCGGGTCCTGCAGCTGCGGCAAGCGCAGGGCGAACGGCAGGATCAGCATGGCCGGCACCGCCACGGCAAACGACAGCAAGAACAAGTTGGTGTAGCCCACGCTCGCGACGATCTCGCCCGCGTGACCGCCCAGGGCGGCGCCGCCCAGACTCGCCAAGGCCGTGGCGATGGCATAATGAGCGGCCTTGAAGTCGGCGTTGCAGGTGCGCAGCGAGAACACGATGAGCGCAGAAGCCCCTAAGCCGCCAGCGAATTGCTCCACGCAGTACACCGCCGCCACCGCCGCGAGCGACGGCCCGCCCAGCATCGGCGGCCCCGCCAGCGGCAGCGGCAGCTTGCACTGGTCCACAGACCACG
>JACRCU010000222.1 GCA_016218865.1 Deltaproteobacteria bacterium
AATCCGCCTGAACGCGTCGCGCCGCAGACAGCTCACCCCTTGCACAAAGCCGGAGCCGCCGACCTCGTAACACTTCAGAATAGAAGCTCTTTCACATGAGTTTCTACTTAGGGGCTGCCGAGGCAGGCGGCTGCCGAACAACTGGCCACCGAAAAGACGACCGAGTCGGCGCCGGCCTGCGACAGGCAAGTCGAGAGGCAGGCGCTGCAACCCTTGGCGCAGGCCCACACTTTGGCCAGCACCAGCTCGCAGGCGCTGCCGGGTTTGCACTGCAGCGACCCGCCCGGGCACTTGGCAATCATGCACTGGGCGCCGGCCTTGGCGCCGGGCACGCAGTCCCAGGCGCAGCTGCTGGCGTCCTCGCCCTTGCTGCACAGGCTGTCGCCGCAAATCGGGGCACAGTCGGCGGGGCAGCTGTCCGGCCCTTCGTCCGCGCCGCACAGACCGTCGCCGCAGGCCAAGGAAGTGCTGTCGCTGTCCGTAGTTTCGCTGGTGGCCGCGTCGCTGTTGGCGGTGCCGGTGCCGGGCCAGTAGCTGCTGCCGCCGCCGTCGCTGGTGTCGCCGCTGCCGGTTGGCTTGGCCACGCACACCGCGACAAAGGCCGGGCTGCGGCCGGCGCTGGTAGTGTCGGCGCCGGCGGCGTCGGTGTCGGCGACCTGCTCGCAGCGCCCGCTGGGGCAGTAGGCCACGGTCAGCCACATCTTGGTGCCGGCGTCGCAGACCTGGCGGATGCCGTCGATGCTCGGCTCGCAGCGTTCGTGGTCGCGGTTGGGATCGCACGGGTCGGGCGCCTCGACCAGCGGCGTGGGCTTGGGCGCTTGGCAGCCGGGCAGGGCAGCACCGTGCAGAACGCCAGTCAAGACCAGCAAAACCAAGCGATTGCGCCGCAAGAGTGCTCGGCCGGGCCGCAGCCTGTCGGTGTCGCCATACCCCACGTGGAACCCGAAACGCGGCGGGCGGGCCGCGGCGGCTTGAGTGCAAGCCGTTGCAGATTCTAGCATGGCAGAGGCGGCGCGCCACGGCCCAATTGCCGGTGGCCACCGCATGCCCCGCGTCGGCACCCCTCTGCGGGGCCGGCGCAACGGGCAGAGGGGCTGTGGGGATGGCGACACGGATGCCGAATCGGCCGACTTCAGACCCAGAGCTCGGGCAGACCTGCGAGCCCGAACGGGGGGCCGCCTTGGGTTCGCGCCGACGGCCGCACGGGACCGGCAGGCCAAGGCTGTGCGGACCAGCTGGAGTGCCCATGACAGGGAACCGCAAGAACCGCATGGGGTTGGCCAGGTTCGCCGCGCTGGTGCTCTGGGCGGTGCTGACCGCCACCGGCTGCGGCAGCGACACCACCTCGACCGCGACCGCGGGCGCCGACGCCACCAGTGGCGACACGTCGAGCGACGTGACCCTGTGCCCCGGCGGCTACGGCTGCACCTGCGCTTCGGACGAGGAGTGCCCGTACGACAGTCAATGTCTGGAAACGACAGAAGGTTTGCGCTGCGCCCTGCACTGCACCGCCAACGAGTGCCCCGGCGCCTACACCTGCGCCCAGGTGGCCAAGACCGACTCCAAGGGCAACCCGACCATCGTCAACCATGTGTGCGTGCAGAAGTGGCCGCGCGTGTGCGACCCGTGCACCGGCAGCGCCCAGTGCCTGACCGCCGGCGACGCCAAGGCCAAGTGCGTGGCCATCGACGGCGGCGTGGGCGCCAGCGGCTGGTACTGCGGCAGTGCCTGCGCCGGCGACGGCGACTGTCCGCCGGCCTACGGCTGCAAGGAAGTCCCGGTGCGCGAAGGCGGAACCGCCCAACAGTGCGTGCCCAATTCGCAGCAGTGCTCGTGCAGCGGCGCGGCGGTGGCGGCCCAGAAAGCGACGACCTGCCTGGCGGTGGTCGGCGGCGCCAAAGAACCCACCTGCGCCGGCACCCGCGCCTGCGGTACCGACGGCTTGGGAGCCTGCCAGGCCGGCGCCGGCACCGCCGAATCGTGCAACGGCCTGGACGACGACTGCGACGGCGCCATCGACAACGCCACCGGCGCCGACGGTCAAGCGACCGCCGCGTCGTGCGACGACGGCCTGCCTTGCACGACCGACCTTTGCGACCCCAAGGCCGGTTGCCAACACGCCGCCAGCACCGGGCCGTGCGACGACGGCGACGCCTGCACCAGCGGCGACGCCTGCAGCGCCGAGGGCTGCCACGGCAGCAAGATCACCTGCCAGGATGACCAGTTGTGCACCGACGACGCCTGCGATCCGCTCAAGGGCTGCGTGTTCACCCCCAACACTGCGGCGTGCGACGACGGCAAGCTGTGCACCGGGCCCGACGCCTGCCTGAACGGCGCTTGCCAGGGACCGTTCAACAGCGCGGCCTGCGACGACGGCAGCTACTGCACCGGGCCAGACACCTGCAAAGATGGCAATTGCCAAGGGCCTTTCAACAGCGAGCCCTGCGACGACGGCAAGCTCTGCACCGGCCCCGACGCTTGCAAGGACGGCAACTGTCAGGGCCCGTTCAACACCGCGCCCTGCGACGACGGCATGCTCTGCACCGGCCCCGACGCCTGCCAAGACGGCAGCTGCAGCGGCGCGGCGAACAGCGCAGCCTGCGACGACGGCGACCCCTGCACCGTGCCGGACACATGCAAAGCCGGCGCATGCACAGGCAAACCCAAGGACTGCCAAGACGGACTGCCGTGCACGGCCGACGCCTGTGACCCCAACCTGGGCTGCACCCACACGCCGCAGCCGGGCGGGTGCGACGACGGCAACGTGTGCACCGTCCTGGACAAGTGCAGCCAGGGCGCCTGCAGCGGCGTGCCCCTGAACTGCGACGACGGCGAGGCCTGCACCCTGGACAACTGTTCTACATCGCAGGGTTGTGTGCACGTCCAATCCAGCGACCCCGCCTGCGGCCCCAGCGGGCTGCCGGTGTTGGTGTCGTTCGGCTGCGACGACCCGGCCCTGAAGGCCTGGAAGCTGAGCTTGGACGGCGTAGCCACCCCGGCGGCACCGATGGTCCGCTGGAAGGTCGATACCACCGCCATCGACGCCAACAACCCGCCCAACACCTGTGCGCTCAACGTCAACAACGGCAAGGACTTGACGTGTGCCTCGGGGCAGGCTGCGGTGCAAGCCTATGCCATGTCGCCGCTGGTCGACGCCTCGGGCCTGGCCCCCGGTGCCGCCATGGTGGTCCGCTTCGAGTCCGCCGGCTCGTGGGCCGGTGCCGCCGCTGCGTCGGTGCAGGCTTCGCTCGACGGGGCCAAGTGGACGTCGATCGGCACGATTCCGCCGTCCGGGCCGATCTGGGG
>JACRCU010000227.1 GCA_016218865.1 Deltaproteobacteria bacterium
ACTTCACGTCGCCATCGCTGGTGGCGCTGGTCAACCGCATCCCGTTTGCCCGCGGCGCCGACCCCGTGCTGCCCATCGGCACCGCGGTGCAAGTACCGATCGCGCATGGCTCGGTGTCGGGCTTTGGCGAAGGCGAGCAGCTTCTGCCCGGTCCTGGCATCCAGATGGGCGAGAATCTGGAGCGCAAGTGGGGCCGGCCGCAGACCGTGCAGCTGCTGCGCCAGGCCTTTGCCGACGTGGCCCGCCGTTGGCCGCAGCGCCACCCGGCGATCGTCGGCTCGCTGTCGCGCCAAGGCGGCGGCAAGCTGGGGCGCCACAAGTCGCACCGCTCGGGCCAAGACGTGGACATCGGCTACTACACCAAAGAAGCCAACCGCAAGGACTGGGGCACGCCCAAGCTCGACGACATCGACTACGAGCGCACCTGGCATCTGGTCGACTACCTGGAGCAGACCGGGCATGTGGCCGCGATCTTCATGGCCCCGCCGATCCAGCGGCGGCTGTACGCCTACGCGGCCACCAAGGGCGTGGCCGAGCAGCGGCTGCGCAGCCTGTTCCAGTACGGTCCCAAGGGCAGCAACGGCGGCGCGCTGATTCGCAATTCGCCGGGGCACCGCGACCACTTGCACCTGCGGCTGTGGATCCCCGAGGACATGAAGGACATCCGCGCCGACCTGGGCGTGTAGGCCGGGCTAGCTTGCCAGAAACTCCATAATCTCACTGGCAATCGTCGCGCTCTGCGGTCCGAGCAGCAGCAAGTGTTCGCCGTCGCGCACCAAGCGCAGCCGGGGTTCGCTACCCAGGACTTGCCGTACCGCCCGCAGGGCGCGGCCGGCTTGGATGGTGCTGTCGCGATCGCCGTGCACCACCAGGACTGGCTGGGCCAGCGGCTGGACGCGATCGGCAACGAACTCCTGGAGTTCCAGTAGCTGCGCGACCGAGCGCAGCGGCATGGCGTCGTAGCGCGGCCCCGGTACCACCGCTGGGCGGGCCCGCAGGATCGGCTGCCAGCCAAGCCGCTGGAAGGCCAGGATTGCGGTGCGTTCCACCGGTCGCAGGGCAAAGGCCGGGGCCAGCAGCACCACCTTGCCGCGGCGAGCCGGCTCCTGCTCTGCCGCCAGCAGAGTCGCCAACAGCGATCCCATCGAGAAACCCACGATGTGCACGGTGGTGCAGTGGCCGTTCAGCCAGTCCAGCGCGGCCTGGGCCGAGGCCCGCCAGTCGCGCCAGTTGGTCGCGGCCAGCGCTTCGACCTGGGTGGCATGCCCCGCAAGTACGGGAATGGCCAGCGACATGCCGGCCTCGCGCAGCGGTTGACTCAGCGCCGCCAGCTCGGCCGGCGAGCCTGTCAGGCCGTGGAGCAGCAGTACTCCTGCGGTGTCGCGCCCGCGGTGGTGGTGGGGCTCGGCGCCCGGCAGGCAGCCATGGGGCGCCGCCAGACACTGCGGCAAGGTGCGCTTGGTTTGCGTCACGGCACGGCTCCAGTGGGAGGCAGGCGCCGCACGGTGCCGCGCACCAGCCACACCGCGTGGCCGCCGGCCCGGCAGCGCAGGCTCTCGCAGTCATCGAGGCCAAGGATATCCGCCAGTTGCGGCTCGGCGACCACCACGGCGGCCCGCCAACCGGCGGCGGATCGGCGCACCACGGCTGCCCAGCGCTGGGCGGTGCGGCGCGCGTCGGCCCGCTGTCCCAAGCGCAGACCCCAGGGCAGGTTGCCAACAACCATGCCGAATTCGCCAAGGGATTGCCGCCATTGCGCCATCTCGGCGTGCTGCAGCGTCAGGAACTCGGCCAGGCCAGCGCGCTCGACGTTGCGGCGGGCCCGCTCGACCGCCTCGGCCGACATGTCGCCCGCCCAGCCGCGGGCCAGCACCGGTCCTGGCTCGGGCGCCTGCTGTGGCGGCAGAGCCGACCACTGACGGCAGGCCCAGTCGCGCGCCAAGGGCTGGTGCAGCAGCAGGCCCTCGATCGGCAGCGTCGCCGAGCCACAGGTGGGATCCCAAATGTTCATGCCGGCTTGCATCCCTGCCCACTGCAGCAGCGCTGCCGCCACCGTTTCGCGCAGCGGCGCCTCGCCGGGCTCCAGCCGATAGCCGCGCTGGTGCAAAGGCCAGCCGGCCGGGTCGAGCGCAACCTCGACGCGATCGCGCAGCACGCGCAAGTGCAGCACCTGCTTGGCGCCGGCACCCTTGGGCAGCCGCCGCTGCAGGTTGGCCTGCACCCAGCGGGCGCGATCGGCCGAGCAGCCGACCGTGTGGACCTTGACGTGGCTGTCCGCGTCCGCCGGCAGCCAGCCCGCGCACAGCCAGCCGGCTAGTCCGTCCAGATCGGTCGCCGTTTCGGCTTTGGTGCTGCCCAGTTGCACCAAGATTTGCTCTACGGTGCGAGCCCGCGCCAGCAGCGCGACCAGTCCGGCGGGCGCCACCGCCAAGCTCAGGTCGTCGCCGGTTTGCGCCACCGCGCTCGCCAAGGAGGCCAGTTCACGGGCCGCGATCGCCCCAAGGCCTTCCAGCGCCGTCGCCCACAACTGCAGCGGCCGCTCGGCAGGCCACGGCCCAACGGGCAAGTCGGGCGCCGCCGCAGTATTCTTGGCTTGCCGTATGTCGTTTCTGGTTTGACGCATGTCCCTTCGAACGGTATCCTGCAGCGTTCGTCGCGGCGGCACCTGCGGGTCCTTTCGCCGCCACCCGAGGCCCCCCATGTTCGCACGCTCCGCGCACTCCGTCACGCTGCCCGCCCTAGCCGCCACGCTGCTCGCCGCGTCGCTGGCGGCCTGCAGTGCCACCCCCAACGGCCAAGGCAACAACACGTACACGCAGTACTTGCCAGACGGCCAGTTCATCGGCAACGACACGGGCGGCGGCGGCACCCAGGACAGCACGGGCGGCGGCACCGACAATCCGGGCGAAGACACCACGGGCGGCACCGGCGGCGGCCAGGACACCACCACCGTCACCCCTGGCGGCGGCCCCTACGTGTCGCCCGAGCTGCGCGTCCGCATCGTCGGGCCCTCGGGCCGCGGCCACGCGGTGGTCTCGGGCGCCATCATCGAAGTGGCCGGCGTGGTGTTCGGCAACGCCGACAGCATCACCTGGAGCACCGACACCGGCGGCTCGGGCAGCGCCCACGGCGCACCGTTCTTCCAGAGCGATCCGATCACCCTGGTGCCCGGCGACAACGTCGTCACCGTCACCGCCAAGAACGCCACCGAGCAGGTGACCGACACCCTGGTCGTGACCTACAACCCGGTATTCCAGTTCCAGGATCGCCTGCGCGCCAACCCCGGCGTGGTCAAGGTAGGCAAGAACACCTCGATCAATGCCACCATCGCGGTGGGCAAGGCCACCAATGTCCTCAAGGGCAGCGTCAAGCTGTTCCGCGTCGATGCCAACAACGGCACCATGACGACCTTTGGCGTGATGGAAGACGACGGCGCGCTGGGCACCTCGGGCGACGAAATCAAGGGCGACGGCATCTACTCGCGCAAGATCAACGTGAGCGAGTCGCAGCCCGGTTCGGTGCGGCTGCGGGCCTCGGTGCAGGTCAATGCCGGCACTCAGACCATCACGGCCTATTCCGACGTGCTGGTCATCGACGCAGTCAAGGACATCACCAGCGCCGAGTGCAACGAGGTGTTGGGTGCCCTCAAGTCCGCCAAGAACGCGGGCGATCAGGCCGCCATCCTCGCCGCCCTCAAGTCGAATCCGGCTGTGGCTGACGCGGGCGAAACCCCCGGCACCGGCGTGTGGGTGCGCTTCAACAGCGGCCTGCTCGGCGCGGTCAACGTGCGCAAAGAAGGCAACCGCGGCGGCGGCGATGCCCCGGCAGCGGGCGACTCCACTGGCGATCCCAACCTGGCCCTGTCGACCGTGCAGGTGCAGAGCAAGCGCGCGCTGCTGCTCGACCCCTCGGCCGGCGAATTCGGCAAGGACGAGATCGCTGCGTTCGGCGACACCCTGAAGGCGACCGCCTGCCCCGCCTACACCGTCGACATGGGCAAGGGCGCCAGCGCCGATCTGCACTACTACCGCCAGATGTACCTGTACGGCATCACCGCCATGGCCAACCACGGCGACGCCAACTTTGGCACGATGGATGCGGGCTCCAAGTCGATCTACGACTGGCAGCACCCCGGCTCGCAAGAGACGGTTTGGACCGGCCACGCCGTGTCGTGCAACTACTTCGGCGCCAACGGAGCCAACCCCGGCACCTGCAGCGAGAGCCAGGCCTGCGGTCCCGAGTCCGAGTGCGTCATCAACCAGACCGGCGGCAACGGCGTCTGCGTCGACCACCTGACCGCCGACCTGCGCCGCGGCCGGGTGATCTTCGGCTCGGACGGCACCTACGGCATCCTGCCCGGCTTCATCCGCCGCCACGCCACCGAGACGTACCCCAAGAGCCTGGTGTACATGGGTGGCTGCCGCAGCCTGTACAACGGCAGCATGGCGGGCGAGCTGTTCGCCGCCGGCGCGGCCGCGGTCTCGGGCTTTACTGGCCCGGTGCGCAACGAATTCGCCACCCAGTGGGGCACCACCTTCCTGACCACCATCGTCGCCGACAAGAAGCTGTCGGGCGTGGCGCACGTGCAGATCGGCGACACCGGCAACCCCGGCACCCAGTTCTCGCTGGTGGGCGCGCAGAACCTGGACGCGTTCTTCAGCGACATCATCAACCCCTCGTGGGAGACCGGCAATCTGCAGGGCTGGATCAAGTCGGGCGACGGCCGCGTGATCTCGCGCCTGGGCTCCACGGTGCCAGTGGGCGGCAAGTTCATGGGCATCATCTCGACAGGTCTGGGCTACACCGCGCAGACCGGCGAGATCAACCAGCGCTTCTGCATCCCCGAAGGCAAGACCAAGGCCAGCTTCTGGTGGAAGTACTACTCCGAGGAGTTCAAAGAGTACTGCGGCTCGACCTTCCAAGACGCCTTCACTGGCCGCTTCGAAGGCATGGTCGCCGGCAAGGCTGCCAACATCACCTTGGTCAGTGCCAAGGTCGACGACCTGTGCGACGGCGGCCCGCAGTACAAGGGCCTGACGCCGGCGGATGTGGGTTTCGACCAGGGCGGCGTGTACATGACGCCGTGGGTGCAGTCGACCAAGGACATCTCGCCGTTTGCCGGCAAGGGCGCGGTGTTGCTGCGCTTCTTTGCCAGCGACGTGGGCGACTCGATCTACGACACCGCGGTGCTGGTCGACAAGGTCGAATTCAACTAGATCCGCCCCGCCGTCGCCTGGGCCGACGAGCTGGCATCGGCCCGGCGAGCAGCGAATCGGTTACATCTTCAAGAGTTTGAAGGCATGCGCCCACTGGCCGCGCAGCATGCCCGGCGCGCACCACAGCTGGCACAGCGGCTCGATGGCGCGCGCACCCTTGGCGCTGCCGATGTCCTCGCTGTCCCAGCCGAAGCCGTCGAGGATGGCCGCCACGGCTTGCTTGGCGGCCGCGTCGTTGCCGCAGATGAACATGGTGGGGCGACCGCCCGGGAACTGCGGGTGAATCATGAAGGCGTTGCCCACGCAGCTCCAGGCCTTGACGCAGCGCGCCTCGGGCGCGGCCGCTTGCACCCGCTCGAGCAGCGAGTCGTTGGGGCCGGTGAAGTAGCGCAGGATGCCGTCTTCGGGCGGAGCGTCGGCGATCGGATTGTTCACGTCGATGAGGATCTTGCCGGCGGCCTGGGCGGCGATCGATGCGGCCACGGACTCGGCCACCGTGCCCTTGACCGCCAGGACGATGAGGTTGGCCCAGCCCGCCACGCTGGCAAAGGTGCCTTCGGCGATGCCGCTGCTGGCGCTGAACTCGGCCAGCTTGTTGCCCTCGCGGCTGGCGATGCGCACGCTGTGGCCGGCGCCGGCAAAGCCCTTGGCCAGAACCTGCGCCACCTGGCCGGATCCCAAGACCCCTACTTGATACGTTGGTGCTGTGGTCGACATCGTTGCTCCTTGTGGTTGGTTGCGCCGGCGGCGCCGTGGGTACCGCAGCCTAGGTTCGCCAGCGGAACCGGCAAGTGGACTTCGCAAAAAGGTTCGCACCGTCTGTAGTTTGCCTGTGCCGCAATGGAGGCGAGCGGCACCGGCCGGTGGCCGGCGGTCCGGGCGGCGCCGCGTGCCCGGCTACGGACAGGTCGAGTTGACGTCGCGGGGTGTGCCCTTGTTGCCGGCATTGCCGTAGGCGACCTTGGCCATGCACCAGTTGCTCGGGGCGGCGGCGCCGCTGCTGCTGAGCGCCAAATTGCTGAGCTGGTAGGCTACGTTTTGCGTTTGGGCGCCGAAAGAGACGTAGGCCACCCGCGCCGCGGGCGTGCAGGCGGCGTCCAAGGAGATGCACAGGACATCCCCGCTGTTGGCGAACGCGACCCCGTTGGTCTGGGCGCCGTACACATAGTCGGGGGCCGCGGCGGCCTCGTACTTGGCCAGATCGACAGCGGCGATCAGGGCATACTCGTTCTGCTTCAAGAAGAAACCGTTGGGCTTCGCGAGCTTGAAGTAGTACTGGTCGTCGCCCACGTACAATCCGTTCAGGTCGACGGCGTGGTTGCTCACGTTCAGGACCTCGAACCACTCGTTGCTGACCGTGGCGGGCCGCGCCATGATCTCGGTGATCAGCAGATCGCCGATTTGCGCCTTGGGCGGCTCCAGCTGGCAGGCCGAGCAGCCGTCGCCGACGACCGAATTGCCGTCGTCGCAGCCCTCGCCGGTTTCTTTGATCTGATTGCCGCAGGCGGGGTTCTGGGCAAAGTAGACGCGGAAGCCAAAGCTGGTGGTGCTGGGGTTGGCGCCGCCGACGCCCGCGAGCTCGTCGTTGCTGACCTTGTACGGCGCGTAAGCCATGCCGTTGCCGACGCCGACCCACACGCCAGCCAGCGGGGCGCCCGCCGAGTCGCACAGGCCGGGACTGGCTTGGGTGCCGAAGTCGACCTCGCTGCCGGCGGACCGGCCGATGCAGTAGCCGGCGGCGGCGCTGCTGGGGCTGCCGAAGTTGCCGGGCGCGTAGCTGTTGGTTTTGCCTGGCGCCCCGGCCAGGCGCGCATAGGTATAAGTGACTGCGTCGTTTGCATAATTGGCCAGCAGCGGGTTGCCGCCACTGTAGCTGGCGGGCACCAGCGAGCCGTTGTACGTGTCGCGGCATACCGAGTCCGTGCCCCAGTCGTCGACGAAGCACAAGCGCACGCGGCTCTGGCCCGAGTTCTTGGCGAGGGCCGCCGCATACGCCAAGCCCACGGCGGCCGAGCCCATGCTGCCGCCCTTGACGCGGTCCACCGTGGTCGGGAAGTCCTTCCAGCTGCCGCTGCCGTCTTGTTGCCAGCCGCTCAGCACCAAGTCGGGCGAATTGGGCATGTCGTCCGCGGCCGAGTCGAAGAAGTTGCCCATCAGTGTCAGGCCGCCGCCCGTCATGTCGCAGAAAAGCCACAGGATCGGTTGCGAGCCGGCGCCATCGGGATCGATGGGATAGAGCCCGTCCTTCGCCCCCTTGTTGCCCGCCAAGATGGCCGCGCACGACGGGTAGCCGGCGATGCAGGCCCCCGCGGAGCAGACCTTGCCGCTGGCCGTGCAGTCGACACCCCCGGGTGCGGCGCCACTGCCCGACGAATTGCAGACCGAAGCGAGCGACCCGCTGCACAGCGGCGCGCCGGGCGCGCAGACCTTGTTGCTGCAGGCGCCTTGGTCGCAGATCTGATCGGAGTTGCATTCCTGCAGGGTGCTGGAGGATGCGCCATTGTTTTCACAGAGTTTCGCCACATTGCCGTCGCAGAAGAACGGCTTGGACGGGTCACAGACGCCACCCGCGCACGCCCCGGAGCTGCATATCTTGCCGCTCAGTGAGCAGTCGGTGCCGCCCGCCACGTAGCCGCTGCCGTCGGCTTTGCAGGTGGTGGCCAGCTTGCCATTGCAGGCTGGCTGGCCCGCTGAGCACACCGCCGGCAGGCAGGCCGCCACATTGTTGCCATTGGGGCCGCAGTAGTTGCCGCTGCCGCACGGCTTGCTGGTGGCGATCGCCGTGCCGTCGCCGTTGCACGTCACCAAGGTACTGCCGCTGCAGCTGGTGCTGTTCGGCGCGCAGACAACAGGCTTGCACGCTCCGGCCACGCACTTCTGGCTGCCGCAGTCGGTGCCGCCGGGTGCCAGGCCGCTGCCTTGGCTGTTGCAGGTGGTAGCAGTATTGCCGTTGCATAGCGGGGTGTTGGGTGCACAGACCTGGTTCTGGCAGGCGCCGCCGCTGCAGTACTGGCCACTGCCGCAGGTCTGCAGAGGCGTGGCGACGGTGCCGCTGGCGTCGCACTTGGTGACTACGTTGCCTGCGCAGTAGAGCGGCGTCTGCGGGTCGCAAGTCTTGCTGGTGCAGGCCCCGCCGCTGCAGATCTTGCCGGAACCGCTGCAATCGGTGCCGCCCGGCTGGTAGCCGCTCCCGTCGGTCTTGCACAGGGTGCTGATGGTGCCCATGCAGACCGGCTTGCCGGGGTCGCACTGCATCGGCAAGCAGCTGACGGCGCCGCTCGCCGCCACCGCACAGTAGGTGCCGGTGCCGCAAGGCTTGTCGGCCACATAGCCGGTGCCGCTGCCAGAGCAGGTCTTGATGGTGCCGTTGACGCAGGTCGCTTGATTCGGTGTGCAGATCACGGCCTTGCATACGCCGCCCTCGCACTTGGCCGCGCCGCAATCGCTGCCGCCGGGGCTGAGGCCGCTGCCCTGGGCGTTGCAGGTGGTGCTGAGGTTGCCGTTGCATTGCGGGCTGTTGGGCGTGCAGATCTGGTTCTGGCAGGCGCCCTGACTGCAGAACTGGCCCGCGCCGCAGGTGGCGGCCACGGTGGGGTTGAGTCCCGTGGCGTCGCACTGCTTGATGGTGTTGCCGTCGCAGTAGGGGCCGCCGCTGGGGTCGCACATCAGGTTGGCGCACAGGCCCTTGCTGCAGACCTTGCCCAGCGCCGGGCAGTCGATGCCGCCGGGGCTGGGGCCGCTGCCGTCGTCTTTGCAGGTGGTGGCCTGCTTGGCGGCACACACCGGCGTGCCCGGTTGGCACTGCATCGGCAGGCAGGCCGCGTCGCCGTTGCCGCCGATGCCGCAATAGGCCGACGCGCCGCAGTCCTTTTCGGCGGCGATGCTCAGGCCGTCGGGGCTGCAGGTGGCCAGCTTGCCCTGGTGACACCACAGCGTGGCCGGCTGGCACAGCAGCGTCTGGCAGGCGCCGTTGACGCAGGTCTGGTTGCCGCACGCCAGGTTGGGCAAGTAGGCAGAACCGTTGCTGTTGCAGGTCTTGACCTCGTTGCCCTGGCACTGCGCCTGGTTCGGGAGGCAGACCAGCGCCTGGCACTGCCCGGCTTCGCAGTACTGGCTGTCCGTGCAGGCTTGGACCTGTTGCAGGGCCAGGCCGTCGCCGCTGCACTGGAAGACAGCGTTGCCCTGGCACTGCAGGGCACCTGGCTTGCACAAGGCCGCGACACACGCTCCGGCCGAGCAGACCGTGCCCGGTGGGCACAGGGTGCTGCTGAGCACATGCAGGCCATCGCTGCTGCACTGCACCGCCTGGCCGTTGGCGCAGCTGGCTCCGGGCTGGCACTGCCAGGCCTCGCACTGCGCCGCGGCGTTGGCGGCCACGCAGGTGGTCTTGTCCGCGCAGGGCTTGCTGGTCCCGTAGCTACTGCCGTTGGCCGCGCACACCGCCGTCGCATTGCCCTGGCAGGTGCTGCTGCCCGCCTGGCACTGGTCCAGCGCGCAGTTGCCCGTTCCGCCGGCGCCGGTGGCAGCGCAGAAGTAGGCATCCGGACAGTCGTCGTCGGTCAGGCACTGGGCGCACTTGCCCTTGGTCTTGTCGCAAAGCAGGCCAAGCCCCGTGCACTGCTTGTCGCTGACGCACGCCACGTACGCGAGGCACTGGTTGCCCTGGCACACCTGGCTGGGCCCGCAGTCGGCCTCGCTGGTGCACTGGACGCAGCGGCCCGAGCTCGGCGCACAGACCTGGTCCGTGGGGCAATCGGTCGAGTTTTTGCACGGCACATAGGGAACGCAAGTGTGGCCCAGACAATCCTGTTGTGGCGGGCAGTCGCTGGCGCCCACGCAGGCCACGCACTCGCCCAGGTCCGGGTCGCAGATGTTCAACGGCACGCCGCCGGGGCCGCGGGCTGCACCGCAGTCCAGCGAGTTCTTGCAGGCGGCAAAGGCTACGCAGGACTTCTCTTGGCAGTGCTCTGTGGCGGCACAGTCGCTGGCGCCCAGGCAGGCGACACACAGCTTGCCCAGCGGGTCGCAGACCTTGAGCGGACCCGTACAATCTCCATCGCTTTTGCACGCTTGCGGCGCCACCTCGGCCGCCACCGTGTCGCCCGCTGCGTCGGCGCTGCCTTGGGGGCCATCGCTCAGCGCGGCGTCGATCGGGTCGCTGGCCCCGTCCAGACTCACCAGGACCGCGGAACTGGACTCGCCGCCGCCACAGCCGGCCAGCGCCGCACCGATCAGCGCCGCACAGACCAGCGCCAGCCCTGCGCGCCGGGTGCGGGCGATCGCGCGGCGGGGCAACTCCATGCAGTAGAAAGCGTGCGACACGGCGGACCTCGATGGCCGCGCCAGCCAAGGTGCAGTGCGTGAACGCGGCGTGAAGACCCAACCTACTGTGTCATGCGGCACTCGTCAACCCAGAGCAACACCCCGTGTTTCTCAAGATTCTGGACGCAGTGCAGCGGCCGGGCTCGCCGACTACTCGCGGGCCGCCGGCGGCTTGGCCACCTGCACGCTGCCCTGCGCCAACAACCGCGCCAGGGTCTTGCGCATCACCGGCTGCTCCTTGGCCGTGAAACCGATGCGCCAGGGCGGCGGCCATGCCCGCGGCGTCTTGTTCATGATCGATGCCGCCTCGCTGCTGTGCGGCAGGCCCAGTACATGGCCCACCTCGTGCGCCAGCACCCAGCGCCAGGCGCTCTGCGCTTCGATGACCCAGAAGTCCTTGCCGTTGCGCCACGTGACGCCCTTGCGCACTTGTCCCGGGTCCACGTTGTCGGCCAGGTGGTCGACGACGAACCAGCGCAGCGGCGTCTGCTTGCCCAGTCCCCCCAGGCGATTGCGCTGCCCCACCGTGTCGATGCGGCGCAGCGTGGCCGGAAGTTCACGGATGCTCGCGACTTGCACGCCCACAGCAAGGACCGACAGGCGGTCGTTGGCGGCGTCGAGCTGGCGGGTCAGCCACCCGGTCGGCTCTTCACCAGCGGGCAGCCACAGCTCCAGTGCGATGCAAGTCTGTACTTCGGCTGAGCATCTCGGCAAATCGCCCGGGACCAATGCCGCGGCTGGCAGGGGCAGACACAGGCCCAGCACCGCGCAAGTCAGCGCAGACGCCGCAGTTCGCCTGCGTGTCGGCGAGCCGCGACTCAATTCTCGGCGGCGGGTTTGGCCTCGGGCGCCGGGGGCTGGGCAGCGGCTTGGCGGACCGGCTGCGGCCCGGGCTTGGCCTGCTCGTAGCGCAGAGCCTTGATGGCCGTGGCGGTGCGGATGGTGGCCACGCCGCGCTGGCCCGCCACCAGGGCGCGCTGCGGCAGGATGCCGACCAGCAGGATGCCCGCCGCGGCCAGACCCATCGCCCAGGTCAGCGAGGTCTCGCGGATGTACTCGGGCGCCTGCTTGGGGTCGGGGCGCATGTAGACCCACACGGTGATGCGCAGGTAGTAGTAGGCGCTGACCACCGAGTTGAGGACCAGGATGATGATGTGCGGCAGGTACTTGCCACCGTCTACGCCCAGCACGTCGCGGGCCAGCTGCAGCTTGCCGAAGAAGCCCAGGGTCGGCGGCACACCGGCCAGCGAGATCATCGCCAGGGCCAGAACTGCGCCAGCAAACGGGTAGTTGCGACCCATGCCGATCAGTTGCTCCTCGCCGGTGCGCTCTTCGCCGCCCTTGCCGACCACGGTCAGCGCGGCAAAGCCGGCCAGCGAGGCAAAGGCGTAGCCCACCAAGTAGAACGGCACGGCGCCGGTCGGCTGCAGGTAGCCCGGCAGGTTGGGGTCGGCAACCACCGCGACGCAGCCCAGCAGCAGGTAGCCGGCATGGGCGATCGACGAGTAAGCCAGCGTGCGCTTGGCGCTTTTCTGCGACAGCGCCAGCAGGTTGCCCACCGTCATGGTGATCACGGCGATGGTCGCCAGCACCACCGGCACCTGCGCGTGCAGGGTGTTCATGGCCGGGCCGCCCAGGCAGGCGTACAGGAACTTGAGCAGTGCGGCAAAGCCGGCCGCCTTCACGGCGGAAGACATCAAGCCGGTGACCGGCGTCGGCGCGCCTTCGTAGGCGTCCGGGGTCCACATGTGGAAGGGCACCGCCGCGACCTTGAACAGGAACGCTGCGCTGGTCAGCAGCACCGCCAAGCTGAGCCACAGCGTGTTGCCGCCGGGCTGGCTCAGGGCGCGGCTGATGTCGAGGTACGAAGTGCCGCCCGACAGGCCGTACAGGAAGGCCATGCCGTAGAGCAGGAACGCCGACGCCACCGAGCCCATGATGAAGTACTTCATGCCGGCTTCGACCGAGGCCTGCGAAGTGCGCTTGATCGCGACCATCACGTAGATGGCCATCGACATGATTTCCAGGCCGACGAACAGGGTCAGCAGGCTCTCGGACGCGACCATGGCGCCCATGCCGAAGGCGGCGAAGTTCAGCAGGGCGTAGTACTCGCCCCAGGCGCTGCCGTGCTCGCTCAGGTACTTGGGGCTGGCCAGGTGGGTCACCAGCGCGCAGACGCCCGTCAGCGCCACGAAGAACAAGCTGTAGTGGCTCATCGACAGGTGCTGGGCAAAGGCCGTGGTGTGCATCTCGAGCGAGCCGCCGAACTTCCACAGACCCACCGACGCCAGGACCGAGGCCGCCGACGCCGCCGCGCCAAAGTAGGCCCAGAAGCGGCGATTGTCGTCGCCCGAAGGCAGGAACGCGTCGACCACCAGCGTAAACAGCGCCGCGAACAGCAAGATCAGCAGCGGCGTGGTCAGGACCAAATCGTGGAGCATGACGGACTCCTGGAAGAACCTAGCGTTGAACTAGCGCGTGGGCTGCGGGCGAAGCATCGCCGCGTTGCGCATCTCGCGCTGGAAGTCGGCCTTGGAGCGGACTTGCTGAATCTGCGGGCGCAGCGGCTGCACCATGGCGTGCACGGTGGTCTCGCTCAGCTTGAGCGCGCCGCCCGGGGCCACGCCGATCCACAGCACGAACACCGAGATGGTGCCGACCAGGAAGCGCTCGCGCCAGGTCAGGTCCTTCAGCAACTCGTTGGCGGCGTTGGTGATCGGGCCAAAGAACACCCGGCGCACCATCGACAGCATGTAGACGGCGCCCAGAACGATGCCCAGGGTGGCCACGCCGGTGCAGGCGAGCACCAGGGTGCGCCACGCCATCCCGCCGCCGTCCGGGGGCAGAATCGACGACTGCACGCCCTCTTTGAACGAGCCGGCGAAAATCAGGAACTCGCCCACGAAGCCGTTGGTCAGCGGCAGGGCGATCGAGCTCATGGTGATGAACACGAAGAACGCCGTGTAGACCGGCATGGTCTTGGCCACACCGCCAAAGTCCGCAATGGCGCGGGTGTGGCGGCGCTCGTAGAGGAAGCCGACCAAAAGGAACAGGGCGCCGGTAGACAGACCGTGGTTGACGCCTTGCAGAATCGCGCCTTGCAGGGCCTCTTCGTTGAAGATGGCGATGCCGAGCATCACGAAGCCCAAGTGCGACACCGAGCTGTAGGCGACCAGGCGCTTGACGTCGGTCTGCACGTAGGCCATCAGCGCGCCGAACACGATGCCGATCGCCGCCAGAACCGCCAGCAGCGGCGCGGCCTTGCCCATCGCCGCCGGGAACAGCGGAATGGCAAAGCGGAGTAGACCGTAGGTACCCAGCTTCAGGAGCACGCCGGCCAGGATCACCGAGCCGGGGGTCGGCGCCTCGGTGTGCGCATCGGGCAACCAGGTGTGGAACGGGAACACCGGCACCTTGATCAGGAACGCCAGCGCGAAGGCGGCGAACAGCCACAGCTGCTCTTTGTCGCTCAGCTGCACCGCCGCGAGGTCAGCCAGCACGAAGGTGCCGCCGCCCTTGTGGTACAGGTACAGGATCGCGACCAGCATCAGCAGCGAGCCGAACATGGTGTACAGGAAGAACTTGACCGTGGCGGCGATGCGCTGCTTGCCGCCCCAGATGCCGATGATGAGGAACATCGGCACCAGCATGATCTCCCAGAACACGTAGAAGGTCATGAGGTCGGTGGCGACCAGCGAGCCGAGCATGCCGGTCTCGAGCACCAGCATGGCGATGCCGAACTCTTTCCAGCGCTTGTCGATGGCGGACCAGGCGCCGACGAGGACCAGCGGGGTCAGGCCCACGGTCAGCAGCACGTACGGCAGCGACAGACCGTCGACGCCCACCAGCCAGCGCACGCCCAAGCTGGGGATCCAGGCGAAGTTGTCGACCATCTGCATGCCCACGGCCGCGCGGTCGAACTGGCCGAGCACCACCAAGCCCAGCAGGCCGGTGATGAGCGAGCCGACCAGCGACATCGCCTTGTGGGCAAAGCTCAGCTCGCCCGGGATGAACAGGGCGAAGATGGCGAACAGCATCGGCAACAGCGTCAGCGCCGTCAGCAGCGGAAAACCGCCGCCCGAGACCGTCTGCAGCCAAGCTTGGGTGAAAGTGCCGTCCATGGCGTTCCCCGTTGCGAGGCGCCGTGCCCGCAGGCCGTGCGCGAAAAGACCCCAAAATTGGACTAGATGAAGTACCAGGCCAGCGCCGCGACGCCGAGCACCAGACCCACCAGGTAGGCCTGCACTTCGCCGTTCTGCACCACGCGCCCCACGTTGGACAGGCCGAGCAGGATCAGGCCCGGCCCGCGCACCATCAGGGCGTCGACCAGGAACCGATCGACCAGCTGGAACAGCAGCTGCGACACCGCCCGCAGGGGCTTGATGATCGCCGCGAAGTACAGCTCGTCGACCCAGTACTTGTTCAGCAGCAGGTTGTGCACCGGGCCAGAAGCAGCAGCAATCTTGGCCACTTGCTCGCTGGGGCCGGCCTTGTACAGCGCCCAGGCCAGGCCGACGCCGATCGCCGCCACCACCGTGGACCCGGCCATCAGACCGTACTCCATGGCGGGCTCCAGGTGACCGTGCACCAGCTCCTTGCCGCGGCTCAGCACCGGCTCCAGCCACTGGAAGAACTTGTTCCACTCGCCGTGGTGGAAGGGCATGCCCAGCCAGCCGCCCACCACCGACAGGAACGCCAGGATGATCAGCGCCGAGGCCATCGGCCAGGGCGAGTCGTGGGCGTGATCCCAGGTGTGGTGGTCGCCGCGGTACTCACCCGCAAAGGTCATGAAGTACAGGCGGAACATGTAGAACGCCGTCATCAGCGCCGCCAGCAGGCCTAGGCCAAAGGCGATCTTGCGGAACACGCCCAAGCCGTGCACCGACTCGGCGTAGGCCTTGCGCAGCTCGGCCGACTTCTTGTCCACGTCCTTCTTGTCCACGTCGCCCAAGGTCTTGCCCTTGGCCAGGGCTTCCGTCGCGACCTGCGCCTCGGCCTGCCGCGCGAAGCCGGGCTCGAAGTACTTCTCGAGCTTCTCGGTCTCGGGGTGGAAGGCCAGTGTCTCGGCCAGGATGGCGTCTTTGGAAAAGAACCCGGCCAGCGGCGGCAGACCGGCGATGGCGATGCAGGCCACCAGGAAGGTCGCGTGCACCTTGGGCAATTTCTTGCGCAAGCCGCCCATGTTGCGGATGTCCTGCTCGTGGTGCATGGCGTGGATGACCGCGCCGGCGCCCAGGAACAGACAAGCCGTGAAGAACGCGTGGGTGAACAGGTGGAACACGCCCGCGGCAAAGGCACCGGCGCCCACGGCGATGAACATGTAGCCCAGCTGCGAAACCGTAGAGTACGCCAGGACTTTCTTGATGTCGTTCTGCACCAGACCGATCGAGGCGGCCATCAGCGCGGTCAGCGCGCCCACCACCATCACCACGGTCATGGCGTGGGGGCTGAGGGCGAACAGGAAGTTCAGACGGGCAATCATGTACACGCCGGCGGTCACCATGGTGGCGGCGTGGATGAGGGCCGAGACGGGGGTCGGGCCGGCCATCGCGTCGGGCAGCCACACGTACAGCGGGATCTGCGCGGACTTGCCGGCGGCGCCGACGAACAGCAGCAGGCAGATGAGCGTGATGGTCGGCGCGTGGGCCAAGGTCTTGACCGAGTCCGAGAACAGCATCTTCAGGTTGTCGTAGTCGACCGAGCCGTTGCCGTAGGCCAGCAGCAAGAAGATCGCCACCACAAAGCCGATGTCGCCGATGCGGTTGACCACGAAGGCTTTTTGCCCGGCCTCGGCCTTGTCCATGTCCTTGAACCAAAAGCCGATGAGCAGGTACGAGCACGCGCCCACGCCTTCCCAGCCGATGAACAGCATGGCCAGGTTCTTGCCCAGCACCAGCATCAGCATCGAGAAGATGAACAAGTTCAAGTACGCGAAATAGCGGGCATAGCCTGGGTCCTCGTGCATGTACGAGGTAGAGTACAGGTGCACCAGGAAGCCGACGCCGGTCACCACCAGGATCATCACGCTCGACAGCGGGTCCAGCAGGAACGCCATGTCGAACGAGTAGTTGCCCGCGGCGATCCAGTGGA
>JACRCU010000230.1 GCA_016218865.1 Deltaproteobacteria bacterium
CCCTCAGAATTGCGTGGGGTTACGGTCCGAATTCGCCGGACCACTTGTCATCTGTCGCATAAGCCCTCCGCCACCACGGGCACGTCTAATCAAATGGGATCGGCTGCGGGGATCGGGGTCGATTGCTGCCGCCCTGTCGCCACCGCGCGGGCGCGGCCGACCGAGCCTGATTCTGTAAAAGTCTACCTTGCGCGCCGCGAACCTGCAACGCAACAAGCCCTCGCTGCGCCTACGGCGTGCAGTCCGGCACCGGGTCGTGGACACAGGCGCTCGTCTTGCAGCTGTCGGTGGTGCAGATGTTGCCGTCGTCGCACTCGCTGTCCTTCAGGCAGCACCCGACCACGGCCTGGCAACCGCAGCCCACGCCGGGGTCGCAGATGGCCTTTTGGCACGTGGCGCAGGTCAGTCCGTCGCATTCGCTGTCCAGGTAGCAGGCCTGCTTGCTGCAAGCCACTTTGAGCGCCAATTCGTCGACCATCGGTCCAGCAAAGTCGTTCTTGTTCGCGTCGGCGGCGTCGAAGCCCAAGCAGAGCTGCACGGTTTTGCCCTGCCAGGCGTCCAGCGGCACCGTGACGGGCTGCCATAGCCCACCCGTGGTGCCGTAGACCAGGTCGCTGCTCCACACCACCTTGGCGGCCCCCTGCTCCATGACCTGCACGGTGAACCAATCGTACTTGGGCAGGCCGTCGACCGGCGGGTTCTTGTAGTCCTTGGAGGGGTAGCCAGACCACTCGGTCTCGAGCTTGAGTTGGAAGGTGAGCAGGTTGTACACCGAGCCCTGCTTTAGCGTCAGCGGCGCCGAGCACACCAGGCCCTTGGGGCCGGCATCGCCGGTCAATTCGGGGTCGGCGTAGCTATCGCCGCTCTGGTCCGAGAAGGCCAGCGCGCCGCCGGTGACGCCGCCGGTCGGCACCGCGTGCCAGCCGACCTGTGTGGAGTTCTGCTGTTGGGCGGTCCAGCCCTCGATGTTGCCGGCGTCGAAGCCGTCGTACAAGGACACGGTCTGCTTGCAGCAGTTCGGCTTGCTGGCGTCGGGCTTGCTCTGGCACTGGCCGTTGCTGCAGGTGTCCACGGTGCAGGTATTGGCGTCGTCGCACTCGCTGTCTTGCGCGCAGCAGCCGGGCACCTTGTCGAACAGGCACGCGCCCACGCCGCCGTTGCCGTTGCTGTAGGGCACGCACCCCTCGGTGGTGCAGGCGTTGCCGTCGTCTTTGCAGGTGGTGTTGGGGTCGCAGACCAGCTGGGTGCAGACCGTCTCGATCACCACGTCGTCCAAGTAGATGCCTTCGTAGGTGTTCTTGATGCCGGTGCCGGTCTGGAACTGCCACTGCAGCTTGATGGTCTTGCCGGCCCAGGCCGACACGTCCAGCGCCACCCGCTTCCAGGTGCCAGCCGTGGTCTTGCCGATCTGCGTCGACCAGAACAGCGGCGTGGTTTTGGCGGCTTCGACCACCGCGACCGAGAGCACGTCCTTCTCGACCAGGCACTGCGCCGCGCCGTTGACCACCACGCACGACGAGCCCTGCGGACAAGTGGGCTTGCAGGTGCCGGCGGAGAAACTGCTGGTGTAGGGCGGCTCCGCGTCGAGCCACAGCCAGAACACCAGATGGGCGGTGGAGCCGGCGGGCAACACATAGTCTGGCGAAACTAGGCTGGTTTGTACCGCGGCGGGCTCCAGGCCGGCCTTGGGCTTGCAGCCATCCTCCAGGCTCGCGCTGGTGTCGTAGCTGTAGCACTCGTTGCCAAAGTAGAGGCTGCCGGTGCCGCTGTGGGCGCGGTGCTCGGTGGGGTGCCACAGCACGCTGCCGTTGGTCGGCCCTTCCACCGCTTTGAGCCCGTCGAAGCCGCCGGCCTCGAAGCCGGTCTTGAGCAGCGTCAGCTTGCCCGAGCAGCAGTTGGGATCGACCTTGTTGACGCACTGGGCGGTTGCAGCGTCGCAGCTGTCTTGGGTGCACTCGTCTTTGTCGTTGCACGCCGCGCTGTTGCAGCAGCTCGGATAGGGCTTGGGCACCGGCTTGCACATGCCCAGGTCGCAGATGGCTTCTTGGCACGGCTGCAGGGTCAGCACGCCAGCGCAGTCGGTGGCGGTGCCGCACTGGGCGGTATCCACCGGCTGGGTATCGACCTCGGCCACCGGCACGTCTTGCTCGATTTCCTCGACGTCGACCAGGATTTCTTCGGCGGTGTCCGCAGTATCGTCGATGTCCTCGACGTCGGGCAGCTCGCCCTCGGTGTCGGTGAGCACGTCGGTGTCGGTGGCGCCGCCGTCGCTGGCGTCTTGGCCACCCGTGTCGGTCTTGCCGGCGTCCTTGGCGGCGGCCGGCTTGGGGTCGCTGGAGCAGGCGGCACCGCCAGCGATCACGGCGAGCGCCAAGGCCAACACCCCGCAGTGGTGCAGGAGTCCGCCGTACTGCAGGTTCCCGCCCGCGCGCATCCGCGCCATCGCTCGTGTCGCCATCGCCTGAGTTGCCATCTCTTCTACAGCCATGTCTGCCTGCTCGGTCCGGCGCTTCCGCCGGCACTTGGGGTCATCCGCCGCCGCATCAGCCACCGCAGTTGGTGGTCAGCTTCAAGTTGTCGATGAAGACGCCCTTGCCGCTGTTGCCCACGCTGTCGCCGGTGTCGAACTTGAACTGCACCTGCACCTCTTGGCCCTTGTAGTTGGCCAGATCGAAGGTGGCGCTGTACCAGTTGCTGATACTGAAACCAGAGGCGTTCTTGGTAAAGGCCGTGAGCTTCTGCGTGCCGACCAGCACCGTCACGGTCAGGTTGTCGTACGACGTGCTCGACTCGGTGTCCATATACACGTCGAAGGTGAGCTTGCTGGGCGTGTCGGCGGGCAGCTGCACCTTGGGCGTGGTGGCCGTGCCGTTGGTGGCTCCGAAGTCGAAATTGCCCGCGTTGGTGTCGCCGTAGTACAGCACACCCGGCGCGGTCTTGGAGATGGCGCTGGGTTGCGCCGTCGTCAGCTGCCAACCCTTGCTGGGCCCGGCGCTGTTGTTCAAGGTGATACCCTTGATGTCGCCGCCGTCGAAGTCGTTGCTCCACACGTCGGGCTGGCAGCAGCCGGGCGCGCCGGTGGGCGTGTGGGCGCACTTGCTGTTCACGCACTTGTCGATGGTGCAGGTCGTCTCGCCGTCGGCGCAGTCCTTGTCGGCGGTGCAGCACGAGTTCTGGTTGACGCACTTGTTCGAGATGCACGAGTCGACGGTACACGCGTTCTTGTCGTCGCACTGCGCCGAGGACAGGCAGCAGCCGGGGATTGCCGGGTTGTTGCACTGGCCGCCCGGGCCGGGGCAGACGTTTTCGGTGCAGGCGTTGTTGTCGTTGCAGTCGCCGGGGCCCATGCAGCAGCCCTTGATCGGCGCGAACGAGCACAGCTTGCTGGAGCCACACGAGTCGGTGGTGCACAGGTTGTTGTCGTTGCAGTCGCCGTTGCCCGTGCAGCAGTTGTTGGCATAGCTGCAGACGCCGTCGCTGCACACGCCGGTCAGGCAAGACAGGCCCGTCACAGGGCAATTGGCGGCGGACGCGCAGGGTTTGGCCTTGCAAGTCGAAGACACGCTGATGTCGTCGATGTACATGCCGGGCCCGGTGGTGGTGCCGCTGGCCGTCGAGGGCTTGTATTCGAAGCGCACGTCGAAGCTCTTGCCGCCCAGCGGCGTCAGGTCAAACGTGTACTGTTTCCAGGTATTGGCCAGCGTGAAGCCCGAGATGTTCACGAAGGTCAGCTCGCTGCCATCGACGAGGGCATAGGCGCGCAGCGTGTAGCTGCTGTAGGCGCCGCTGGGGGCGAAGGCCCAGAACGACAGCGTGGTCTCCTTGCCGGCCAGCACCGTGAAAGTGGGCGAAACTGCAGTGACTTTCCAGGTGGGCGAGTTCGGCACGCTCATGGTGGCGGCGCTGAGGTTGCCCATGTGCAGGGCGCCCGGGGCCGAGTGAGCATTGGCCAACTCTTTATACGTCCAGCCCAATTCCGGTTTGGTCGAGATGGTGGTGAAGCCCTCGTCGCTGCCCGAGAAGACCGAGTTGAGCAAGCTGGGGGCGCAGCAGCCGGGCACCGACAGCGCGGTGTGCAGGCACTTGCCCTTGTCGCAGGCGTCGCCAGTGCAGGGGTTCTGGTCGTCGCACTCGCTTTCGAACGCGCAGCACAAGTTGACCTCGGCGCAGATGCCGCTGGCGCAGATGCCCTTCTTGCACGGGTCGTTGACGGCGCACTCGGCGTCCGTCTTGCAGCAGGTGTTGGCGTGGGTGCAGCTGCCGCCCGCGGCCGGGCACTGGTCGAAGGTGCAGTCGTTCTTGTCGTCGCAGTCACTGTCGGCCAGGCAGCAATTGGGCACGTCGCTGTGGGTGCAGGTGCCGCCGGGGCCCGAGCAGAGGTCCAGCGTGCACGGCTTGCCGTCGCTGCACTGGGCGTTGGTGCTGCAGCAGTCGGCCTTGGCGCTGTGGGTGCACACCGGCACGCCGCCCTCGCCGTCCTGGCACAGGTCGGTGGAGCAGGCGTTGCCGTCGTCGCACTCGGCCACGTTGGCGCAGCAGCCGGTGCTGATGGCCACATCGTCGACGTAGACGCCCTCGTAGGCGTTGGCGATGCCGTCTTTGGTCTCGAAGGCGAACTGGAACTGTACCGACTGGCCCACGTAATCCTTGAGCTCGATCGCGATGCGCAGCCACACGCCGCCGGTGCTGCCGCCGATGGTGTCGCTGGTCCAGACCTTGACGGGCGTCTCGCCGCCCAAGACGCGCACGGTCAACAGGTCGTCGCCGGGCGCCTTTTCGGTCGCGAGCCACAGCCAGAAGTTCAGCTTGGGCAACAGGCCAGGCTTGTTGGGCACTTTCACGGTGGGCAGGGTCGCCGTGCCGCCGACCTGCTTGTTGTTGTTGTAGGTGACCTTGGCCGGATCGCCGAAGTACAGCGAGGTCCCGCCGGACATGGAGCGCACCTTGCTGTAATTCCAGGTCAGTCCCGTCTTGAAGATGTCGACGATGTCGACGCCCTCGCCCGGGCCATCCAAGCGGCGCAGCCACAAATTGGAGGTGACCGCCGCGGTCTTGGGCCCCATCTGGCAGGCGAGGCAAGGCTTCTTGGTCGAGATGTCGCCGACGCCCATGCACTCGACCTGTCCGCCGCCCAGGTCGTACAGGCAGGCGTTCGACTTGACGGTGTACTTGCAGGTCCCCGCCTCGCAAGTGGCGCCAACCGCGCACGAATTGACGCAGTCGCCGTTGGTGCTGCAGGCGGTGGCGAACACGCCGGGAACGATCGGCGAGGTGGTGTCGGGCGTGCTGTCGGGGCTGCTGTCGGGCAGGGCGGTGTCGGTTGCCACCGCATCGGTCGATTCGCCGTCGCCGCCGTCGAGCTCGACCGTGTCTTCGATGGTGTCGTCCAAGCTGTCGGCGGCGTCGGCTGGTTCACCGTCGCCGCTGTCGCCCGAGTCGGTGTCGCCCGGGTCGGTGTCCGTCGGCTTGGCGTCGGGATCGGCCGTATCCACCTTGGCGGTGTCGGTCTTGCTGTCCGGAGTGGCCGTGTCGGCCGGGACCTGGCTGTCGCTTTGCGTGTCTGGGCCCTGGACCACCGTGTCACTGCAGCCGGCCAACGCCGCCAGGCAGAGCACGACGCCAGCCAGGCGCCCAAACATCAACGGGATATGAGGACGGGCTGCCTGCAGATTGCCGGGCTGGCCGAACTGGGTCATTGCGCGCTCCTTGGCTGTCGCTGCGCCGGAGCCAGGGGCAAGGCGGCGCAGGTACGTGCCCGAATCCCGCAAAATACCACCGTCTGGGGCCGGGCACAAATCGGCCCCTCGGCCCAGGTGAAGCACAGAGCGCCAAATCCGGCACAGCAGCCGGACGCCGGATACACGCGACAACCGGGTAGTATTGCTAGATATTTACAGGAATCATTGCCGTCCGGCGACGGGACCGAAGCGCGTAATCCGCGACCCACAAGGGACTACTTTTCGCGAAATGCCCAGCACAGAAACTAGAATCGCCAGCGCAGGACCGCATCAGCGCGCCAGGCGGGCTCGGCGCTCACGCCCGCCGGATTGGCCAAGGCCTCGCCGGGCAGCAACAGCGACCCGCGGCCGAACAACTCCAGACCGTGGTCCAGGCGCCAGTGGGCCGAAACCTCGGGCTCCAGGCCAATCCATACGTGCTTGCCGGGAGTTGCGTCAGGCGACAGCGCCGCCGCACCCAGCACGGCGGCCTCCAGCGCCAGATCGCTGCTGCCGCGGCCCAGCGGGTGCCACACCACGGCCGGCCGCAGGTAGGCGGCGTTGGCGACCGCGCCGATGATGTCGCGGAACAGCAAGCCATCGATCCGCATGGCGCGGTTGAAGCGGAAGCCGGTCATCGTCTTGCGATCGCCGCCGTCTGGTGTGCCGCCCAGCTTGAAGTTGTTGGTGTCGTTGACGCCGAAGCCGCCGTTGGACTCGCCGCTAGCGGCGCCGGCATCCAGGCGCAGATCGAGCGAGCCGGGTTGCCAGGTCGCGCGCGCCGCGGCTCCGCCGGCGACCAGGGTCTTGGCATCGGGATCGTTGGTGATGTCGGTGCGGCCGATGGTGCCGTAGATGGCATCGCCCTCGGCCTGCAGGGACAGCGGTGCCGAGCGCCAGGTGCCGCGCCAAGCCGTATAGGCCTGGAAGGTATAGCTTTTGTAGAGCCGCTGGGTGAGGCGGACGCAGTCGTCGCCGCAGGCCGGGTTGGCCAGCTGCTTGTCCGGCTGGGGCGCGGCAGACCCGGGGTTCTGCAGACTTTCTAGATGGAAGGCCTGATCCTGGGTCTGCCAGAGCAGCGCCAGCGCCCACTCCAGGCCCGGCTCGCCGCGCAGCTTGCCGCCGGCCACGCTGAAGTCATAGCGGATCACGTCGCTGCTGTCGTGGAACGGCAAGCCCGACTGGCCGCTGCTCATCACCCAGGCGCCGTCGGTCACCTGGCCGGAGTACGAGTTGTAGAGCGTGGCGCCGTTGCCACCCTGGCCCGGCGGCCACGAGAACAGGTTGACGCGGGCGGCCGAGAAGCGGAAACCCAGCAACTCGATGCCGATCTTGACCTTGTCGACGCTGGTCTGCCAGTCGCCCAGCAGATCGTCGCCACTGTGGCGGACCAGGCCCAGGCCAAAGTGATCGGGCTGACGGCCCACGTCCAGGTCCAGCAGGCCAAACACCTTGCTGTGCAACCACATGCGGCGCATGGCCAGCCCGGACTGCAGCGAGCCGCTGCTCCAGTCGCCCTGACCGTAGCGGTCGGCAAAAGACGCCAGGGTGGCGCGACCGCCGGCCATGCCCCAGGCATCGAGCTGCAAGTTCAGCTGCGACCAGTCGCCCACGTGCAAGCTGGGCTCCAGACGCAAGCGCAAGTCCGCACCCTGCAAGCGATCGGCCAGGCTGGCCGCGTGCGGGTCGGCGCTGCCGTGGCGGACGTCCAGGTGGGTCGGCAGTTCGGCGTTGTCGGCGTTGTTGCGCACACCGCCCAGCACTTCGCCGCGGGCGCGCACCTGGCCGTGCCACTCCAGGTGCACGAGCGGTTGGCTCGCCAGCGGGCGCGAGGCGTCGACGGCGGGCGGCGGCGGGTCGGCCCACAGCGGCGCTGCACTGGCCAAGGTCGCGATTGCACACAACATCGCCGGCCAGAGCGGCGCGCGTCGCAGGGGGCGCCAAGCCAATTGAAGAGGGCGAGCAAGCAAGGTGAGTTCCGGTAGCTGGCCGTGGTGGCACAGCGAGCGCGCAAGTGTACGGACAGACTTGCGGATGGGCAACCGGCGGCGCGCGACCTGCTACCGCAAGCTGGGAGTGGCGGCCCCCGGCAGAGGCAGCGCGAATCGGGGCAGCGGCACGGGTTGGGCCGGTGCAGCCCCCGGCGCTGGCGCTGGCAACGGCCGCTGGTAGACCGACAAGATCGGCACACCGCTCAGCGCCGACTGGAACGCCGGCTGGCGGTGGCGGTAGTCGCGCATCAAGTCCAACTCGAAGTCGTCGTGGTCCTTTTGGTGGTGGAAGAAGCCCATCGCCGTGCCTTCGGGCCCGCCGCCATAGCGCAGATCGCGGCGGAACCAGCCCTCGCGCTGGTACATCTGGTAGGCACCCCAGGCCGACTTATGGAACCATATCGTGGCGTTGGCCGGGGCGTGGGCGTTGACGTACTCCAAGCCGTCGCGGGTGGAGCCGCCCCAGAACTGGCGCTGCATGCCGGCGGTCGCCGCACCGGGGATGCCGCCGACGAGCTCGTTGAAGTAGGCGGAACCATGGACATAGGTGTCGGCGGTCGCCTGGGCGGCCGGCGCCAGCAGGCCCAACGCCAGCAGCCAACTCAGGGCGGTGCCGAACCACTTCGGCTCGCCGTCGGCGTCGGCCCAGCGCTGGCACAACTGCTGCCAGACGGCCTGGACGCCGCGCGCCGCAATCAGCAACATGAACGGAAACGCCGGCATCCAATGCTTGGTGCCGCCGAAGATCGGCGTGCCGGGCATCGAGATCAGCGCCATCGGCCAGATCGCCGAGAGCAGCACCAGCCGGTCCCACGACCGCTGCTCGGGCGTCCGGCCGTCGATCGTGCTCTGCTCGGCATACAGCCAGCCCTGGCGGCGCTCGTGATCGGCCGCCTGGCCGCGCCGGCGCCAGCGCTGCGGCCCGTACACCGCGACCATGCCGACGGCGAAGGCCGCGAGCAGGCTGATCGGCCAGGTGAGCGCGGTCATGCTCCACGAGTAGATCGCCGGGAAGGGCGGGTACTGCAGCACGTGGCCGAACCAGTACTGCATGTAGTGCTCGTGGTGTAGGTGGAACTCGATCCAGCGGAGCAGGTTGTCCAGCGAATCGACCCACAGCAGCGGCCAGCCGGCCACCAGGATCGCCGGGCCGATCAGCAGCATGGCCAGGAACACCCCCGGCACGGGCGGAATTTCCACGCGGATGCGCGGCGTCACCAGCGCAATCAGCGCGAAACCCACGCCCAACAGCGGGTGCAGCCACGCGCCCAGCACGCCGAACAGCAGCGCCGCGGCGACGTAGGCGACCCGCTGCTTGCGGCCGGCCTCGACGTGCAGGTGCACGCGGCCTTCGCGCACCGAGGTCCAGAGCCAGTGACCCAGCAGCGGCACGGGCAGAAACAGCGCATTGTGCTTGGCCAACAAGGCCAGCCCCCAGGCCACGGCTGCGATGTAGACCCAGGGCCGCGACGCCAGCGCGCGGTGCCACGCGGCGGTCGTCAGCAGCAACAAGGCGGCGATGGTGGTGTCGAAGGTACACAGGTGGGCGTTCCAGAAGGCTTGCGGAATGCACAGATAGCCGACCGCCGCCAGCAGCGCAAAGGGCCGGCGCAGGGCCCCGACGCCCGCCGCCGTGACCCGGCCAGCAAAGAAGCCGCGGGCCGCGAGGTAGATCAGCGCCACCATCAGCGCGCCGAAGGCGGCGCCCGGAAGACGCATCGCCGCGGATTCACTTAGGATGTAGCTCCAGCGCCGCTCCACGGCTTCGCAGCCGGTCCGATAGATCGTTCCGTCCGCGGCCGGACCGGGAGCTGCACAGGTGGTCTTCAGCTTGGTCAAGTCCACGTCGATCGGCAACTTGACGATCGCCAAGTCGGGCCGGCGCTCGGTGACCACACCCTGCAGCAGGCGGCGCGGCCCCACCTGGCTGCCCTTGCCGACCTCTTGCGGACTCAGGACCGTCACCGCCGAGCCAACTTGGAAGCCGTGCGACGGTCCCAGGCCGCCGACCTCCAGACGCCGCTCGCCTTCGGGGCCGACGGCGATGTTCTGGACGGGCCGCAGCTTGCGACCTAGGCCGCGCCAGGCGAAGCCGAACAGGATCTTGTCGAGCGGCGGGTGCTCGCTGTTGTTGCGCCACGTATCCAGAATCTCTTTGTGCTGCAGAGCCTTGACCCGCTCCTCGCCACCATTTTCCACGCGCACGAACCAGTCCTGGTAGGTCTCGGCATGGGCGAAGTAGAATGCCTCGTCGCGAACGAAGCCCATGTCGTCCGTGGCCACGGTGGTCGCCAGCGCCGCCGCGAACAGCACAGCAGCAGCCAGCACATCATTGGAGCGCGAAGCGGGCGGACGTGGCATGGTCGGGCGCTAGTCCTCGTCTTCGTCGTCGGGGCGGCCGGCGATCAAGTCGTACTTGCGCGCCAACCGACGGAAATGCTTACGGTCGACGTCGGCCTCGCGCGCCGCCTGCGACAGATTGCCCGAGTGGCGCGCCAGCAGCGAGGCGATGTACTCCTTCTCGAAGGCGCCCAGCCAGGCCTCTTTGGCGATCTTGAAGGTCTGATCGGCCAGCAGCGGCGCCGCCGGCCCGTTGCCGCGGCCGCCGTGCAGCGACTCGGTGGCCTGGGTCTCGCTGCGGCGGGTGCGCACCTGGCCAAAACCCGTGATGTGATCGGGCAGATCCTCCAGCTGGATCAGGTCGCCCTCGGCAAAGCTGCAGGCGCGCTCGACCACGTTGCCCAGCTCGCGCACGTTGCCCGGGAAGTCGTAGCTGCCCAGCGCTTGCCGCGCCTCGAACGACAGACCCTTGACCCGCTGACCATCCCCTTGGCGATTGAAGCTGCCGATGCGCAGCATGTGCTGGACCAGCAAGGGGATGTCGTCGCGCCGCTCGCGCAGGGCCGGGAGCTTCAGCCGCACCACGCCCAGGCGATAGAACAGATCCTCGCGGAACCGCCCAGCTTTGACCTCTTCGGCCAGGTCGCGGTTGGTCGCCGCCACCACCCGCACGTCGATCTTGATCGGCCGGTTGCCGCCGACCCGGCGAATCTCGCGCTGCTCCAGGGCCCGCAGCAGCTTCGGCTGCAGATCCAGGGCCAATTCGCCGATCTCGTCCAAGAAGATGGTGCCGCCGTGGGCCATCTCGAACAGGCCCTGCCGCGACGCCAGCGCGCCGGTGAAGCTGCCCTTCTCGTGGCCGAACAGCTCGCTTTCGATGAGGTTTTGCGCCACCGCCCCGCAGTCGAACACGATGAATGGATGGTTCTGCCGCATCGACAGCTGGTGGATGGTGCGCGCCACCACCTCTTTGCCGGTGCCGGTCTCGCCCTCCAGGACCACGGTCGCACCGGTAGGGGCAACTTTCTCGATGGCGCCCATGAGCTTGCGCATCGACTCGGTCTTGCCGACGATGCCGCCCAGCGACTCGTGCTGGCTGGGGGTCAGCTCTACCTTCTCGTTTTGGATGTTGAAGCGCAGCTGGGTGTTGCCCAGGCGAATCACCGAGCCCGACTTGAGCCACGCCTCGCGGATGCGCACCCGGTTGATCCAGGTGCCGTTGGTCGAGCGCAGGTCCTCGATGAGGAAGTCGTCGCCTTCTTGGTGGATGCGGGCGTGGTAGCGGCTGACCTGATCGTCGTCGATCACCAGGTCGTTGTCGTCCATCGACCCCAGCGTAACCACGCCTTGGTCAAAGATGTATTCGGCGACGGTGCCGTCGGGATCGGTGCGCACCAGCCGCGTGCGCCGCAGCATCAGGCTCGACGGCGCGTTGGGGGTGCCCAAGGCTGCTGGGTAGAGGACCTCGGCCACGGCAATCCTTGGCACGCACAGGCGCGGATCGGCTGGGGTCCGCGGACCCTAGCTGAGGCGATGATGGCCAAAATGCGAGCAGGTGTCCAGACCCCAGTGCGGCGCACGGGGCCCGATGCGGCGGACCTAGAGCACCGATCACAAACCCGCATCCAACGATCCACGTCGCGGCGGGTCGCGGCAGCGCCCGCTTGCGACCCACCCAGCATCCTTGAGCTTTTGTCGGACGGGATTTCCGTTGCTCGGGGGCTCGGAGGTTTCTGGTTGACGCTCTAGGCCTCGAACGACGTCATGCGCTGGCGGCGCTTCTCGTACATCTTTTCGTGGTGCTCTTGCTTCTCTTTGCACTGGATGCAGAGGTCGGTCTCGGGTCGGGCGATCAGACGGGCGGCGCCGATGATGGCATCGCACTCTTCGCAGAAGTTGTACTCGCCAGCGTCGATGCGGCGGATGGCCTTGTCGATTTTCTTGATGAGCGTCGCATCGCGGTCGCGCAGGCGGTACTCGAAGGCTTGGTCGTAGCCCACCGAGCTCAGGTCCATTTCATCGGCGACGCGCAGCTCGTCGGGATCCTGCTGCATTTCGGCCGTGCGCATCGCCTGCAGGATCTTTTCGCGCTTGTCGATCAGCACAGTGCGCTGCTTGTTGAGCTCGTCGTTAGTCAATTCAACGGGTTCTAGCGTTTCATTGAGGGCCATGGCGACCTCCGTAGGTAGTTGCCCGCGGCAGCGGGTCGTCGATTGGGTTGCGTGCCCCTATTGTTCCTAAGTGTGCACGGTTGTTCCTGAATGTGCACGGCCGGTCCTTGACGTACACCCTGCGCGAGCTGCCTTCTCGGGTCAGGTTAGGGCAAGTGCGGCACACCCGCCAGCGACAAATGCGTTGTTCCCGCAAATTTCGCTGCTCCCGTTGATCGTCGGGCACGGCGCAGGCGACGGACCAGCGGGGCGACGGCGACGAACGGGTCCAACAGGCTAGGACGGGCGCACGCTGCGGTCAAGGGTCCAGGCCGCCGCGGTCGGAGCCTCAAGCGGGCCCGTCGCCGCCCGCGTCGCTGGTGCCCAGGGCGCGACTCAGAGCCCGCCGCACCAGGAATTGCGTCGCCACCGGCACGGCGGGACCAGGGCTGGATTTGCACAGCGCCAGCGTGCGGCGCAGCGAGTCGCAGCGGCCCTGGCAGCGCGGACAGGCGGCCAGATGCTGCTCCATGCGCGAGCAGACGTCGGGGCTGATGTCGCCCTCCAGGTGCCGCGAGTACATGCTGAGCACGTCGGGACAGGCATCCGAACCCGCGGTTGGCGCAGGACTTTCCAGGGTCGGCGCCAGTTCTTCGCGCACGGCCAGGCGGGCGCGGTGCAGGCGCGACTTGACGGCGTCGATGCGCAGCCCCAGCACATCGGCGACCTCGGGGGCGGTCAACCCCTCGACATCGCGCAGCAACAGCACTTCGCGGTACATCGGCGACAGGTGGGTCATTGCCTCTTCCACCGCCTGCGCCAGCTGCGCCTGATCCAGGCGCTGGTCCACACCCGCGTCGTCGGTGGCCAAGCCGCGCACCTCGGCCGACTCGTCGGTGTCGAACGAGGCGTCGGCGTGGATCACCGAGCGGGTGCGCCGGCGCTTCTTGATGCAAAAGCTGCGGGCGATCTGGTACAGCCAGGTCGAGACCTGGGCTTGGCCGCGGAAGCCGGGCAAGGTGCGGGTGGCGGCCATCAGGGTGTCCTGGACCACGTCCTCGGCTTCGGTGGCCGAGCGGCACATGCGCATGGCGAAGCGGCCGACCCGCGGTGCGTGGCGGGCCCACAACACTTCGAGCGAGCGGCGGTCGCCGGCCTGGGCGGCTGAGACCAATTCCTGATCGGACAGGGCAGTCAGGTCGTGCACGGGGGCGGTCCGGGGGCAGCGGCGGCTGCGCGCGCGCAGGGTAGCGCGCCAGGTGGCCGGATGACAACCGCGCGGACGGAGCGGTCCGCTGCCTAGGTCGGGCCGGGCGGCGCGTTGAAGCGGCTGCGGGCACCGTGCTAGGGTTGGGCGCGGCCGAGCCCAAGGCCCACGGACAGCGTATGTTCCGCCTACTGATTGTCGAGGACGAACCGGCCACGGCCGCGGAGTTGGCCGCCGGTCTGACCCGCGCCGGCTACCACACCACGCTGGCGCACTCGGGCGACGATGCGCTGCTCACGGTGCTGGGCCAGCCGTTCGACGCGGTGGTTTTGGACGTGATGTTGCCGGGTTTCTCGGGGTTCGAGGTGGTGCGCGCCATGCGCGAGCGCGGCTGCGGGGTGCCCGTGCTGTTCTTGTCGGCGCTGGGTGCAGTGGCGGACCGGGTGCGCGGCCTGCACGAGGGCGGCGACGACTATCTGGTCAAGCCCTTTGCCCAGTCCGAGCTGCAGGCGCGCATCGCCGCGCTGCTGCGGCGGGGCCACCCGAGCCAGGCAGCGGCAGCCCCAGCGGTAGTTCAAGTCGGCGATCTGACATGGGATCCGCACCAGCAACGGGTGACCCGCGCCGGCAAGCGCCTGGACCTGACCCCGAACGAGCTGACCCTGCTGGCCCTGCTGCTGGAGCACCGCGGCCAGGTGGTCACCCGCTCGCAGATTGCCCGCAGCGTGTGGCAGCTGGAGTTCGAGCCGCCCGGCAATACCATCGACGTGCAGGTGCGCCGGCTGCGCAACAAGGTCGACGACCCCTACGACAGGAAGCTGATCCACACCCGGCGCGGCTTTGGCTACGTGCTCGAGGACTTGTGAGCCCGACCCGACCTGCCGGCTCGGTGGTCCGGCGCCTCCAGCTCGGCTTCTTCGTGTCGGCCGCGCTGCTGGCCGGCTTGGTGGCCGCGGTGATCGAGTGGTCGCTGCTCGACACGCTGGAGCAAGAAGACCGCTTGTTGATCGATGGCGTGGCTGCGGAATTGGCCGCGCGGCGCAGCCTGGGCCAGCTGGAGGTGCAGGAGCGCAGCCTGCAAGTGGTGCCGCTGGCGTGGCGCGTGCTGGCGCCCGACGGCGGCGAACGTCTGCGAAGTCCAGGGTTTGTAGACCTGCAGGATTTGGCCTGGCCCACGCCAGAGCAGGGACCAGTCGAGCTGAACCGCGGCGACCGGGTGTGGCTGGCCCGCGCCGTCCGCCTGCCGCGAAGCCAAGAGCGCCTGCAAGTGGCGCTGGACCGCAGCGTCGAGATGCAGCTGCTGTGGCGGCACCGCATGATCGTGGTGGCGGCGGTGGTGATGGGCGCGGCCGCGGCGCTGTGGATCGGGCGCGCCTTGGCCCAAGCGGGGTTGCGACCGCTGCGGCGCATTGCCGAAGCGGCGGCCGAGATCGGGCCAGGCGACGCAGCCATGCGGCTCGACTCCAGCGAGGTCCCCACCGAGCTGCAGGAAGTGGTCGGGCGCCTGAACGCGGCCTTGGAGCGGCTGCACCGCAGCGCCATGGCCCTGGACGGCGCCGCCTCCGACATCGCCCACGAGCTGCGCACTCCTTTGAATTTATTACGGCTTCGCCTGGAGAACCTGGGCCTGCAGCAGCCCCTGCCGGCCGACGTCGCCGGTGCCCTGGGCGACGCACTCGAAGACATCGACGCCATGGCCCAGATTCTCGAGCACCTGCTGTTCCTGGCCCGCATCGAGCACGGGCGAGGCGAGGCGAGGCCGGTCGCCGTCGACCCCGGCGCCGAACTGCGCAAAGTCGGGCAGTTCTTTGCGGCAGCCGCCGAAGAGGCGGGCGTCGTCCTGCAGGTCACTGCGGCCGAGCTTTCCATCCAGGCCGACCCGACGCTGCTGCAGCGGGCACTGCACAACCTGGTCGCCAATGCGCTGCGCCACGCCCCAGCGGGCTCGACCGTGACGCTGTCGGTGCTCCGCGAGGGCGACACGGCGGTATTGGCGGTCGACGACGCCGGGTCCGGCCTGCCGCAAGGTGTACTGGACCGGCTGGGCGAGCGCTTCGTGCGCAGCGAGCCCTCGCGCCAGCGGGCGACCGGCGGCAGCGGCCTGGGCCTGGCGATCGCCGCGCGCGTGGCCGAGGTCCACCAGGGCCGGCTGGCGGCGCGCCTGGGCCCCGGCGGGCACGTGGAGTTGCGCCTGCCAGTAACCGGACCGCAGCCCGGCTGGTAGACCTGCGGCCTGCTCCGCCAGCGGCCAGCAACTCGCCGGCACGGCGCCGTCGCGGCAGTGACCGATCGACTGGCGCTGGCCGGTGGGCAACGGCTCGTGGGGCTGCAACGGCGACCAGCGATCCCCTTCGATCACACGAACTTGCGAGGTGCCCGGGCTGGCCTTGCCGTAGCTGACCCGGCCGAGCGGCGTGCCGACCACCCCGCGCAGCTCGACCTCCGCGCCGTCGTCGCGCAGCTCCAGCGCTCCCTGGATGCGCACCTGCCGTGCGCCCTGCGGCAGCGCCAGACTTGCGGCGCGGTGCCCAGTGAGAACAAGGAGTTCACCGGGAAGCACGCACTCGCGCTCCAGCACGGCCCCGCGCGCAACCCCGGCGACCCACAGCCGCGCCCCCACCAGATGCGCCGGTTCGCTGCCGGTGTAGCGGGCCTCCAGGGCCTCGTCGCGGCTGCTGACCTGGCCGTCGCCGTCTACGTCCTGATCCCCTGGTGCGGCCAGCACTTCGTTCAGCACCAGTTCGCCGGTAAGCACGGGCCGACAATCGGCCACCACCGCGGCATCGCCGCCAGCCAACGCCCCAACCGCTTGGCGGTGGGGTGGCTGCGGCCACTGCCAACACCCGCTGGCGACCGCCGCCAGCGCCATCGCCGTCCACACTTGCCCTTGCATCGGTCCTCCCGCGCGCAGCCCAAGACTGGGGTCGCACAGGGTTGATCGACGCGAGCGCGCCTTTTGCCGCGGGGTCCGCCGAAAAAAGTCGCAAAAAGGCCGCAGGCCGGCGCCCAGGAGCGTCGGCCTGCCAGCACGACTCTGCAATTTGACGGACTTGCGCTACTTGGCCGGAGCGGCCGGCGCCTCGGGCTTCTGATCGCTCGGCTTGACCTGCGAGCCCACCGCCGGGATGTTGCCCACCGCCACGGCGCCCTTCTTCTGCAGCAGCTGCGAGGTCAGCACTTCCAGATCCCAGATCCAGTTCTGGGCATTGGGCACCGACACCTGCGCTTCCTTCAGGTCGTAGACCAGCTTGCTGTCCTTGGGCTGGGCCAGGGCGCGGAAGCCGGACACGATCACCTGGCGCAGCGTCACCGACGTCGCCGGGGCCTTGTTCAGGGCTTCGGCCAGGATCGGCAGCACTTCCAGCTGCTTGCGGACGCCCAGGTGGATGAGGCCAATGGCCGCCTTCTCTTTGGCAATGTCGTCGCCGGTGTTCAGGAAGCCCTTGTAGCAGTTGAGCAGGGCCATGTTCTTGCCGGCGTCGTCGGGGGCGGCGTCCATGCCCTTCTTGCACTCGATGACCACGTTGAGGCGCGCCTTGACCACCGCATCGGCCAGGCCGGTCTTGACGCCTTCGGCCTTGCTGGCGCCAATCACCCGATCCCAGTCGGCCAGGTTGTCGGGCTCGACGGCGTAGGTCATCGGCGTCAGGAAGTCGGGCTTCTCGCCGTCGGCGATCTCTTCAAACGTCTTGAGCATCGACGCCCACGCGTTCGACGGCCCGGCGATCGACAGGCCCAGGAACGGACCGGTGCGCTGCTCCACCGCCAGACCAGTGTTCTTGGCCACTTCGCCGATCTTGTCGGCCACGGGCGCCAGGCCCTCGCCCATCGACGCCAGCGCAAAGATCGACAGCGTCAGGCGCGCTTTGATGTACGACGCCCAGTCGACCTGCTTGTTCTTGGCGGCATAGTCGCCCATCGGCGTGGTGCCGTCGATCGGCTTGGCCACCGAAGCGACGATGTCGTTCGCTGTAGAGGGATCGTGAAGGTCGACCAGCACTTGCATAGCCTTGGGGCCTTCCCGCCACTCCCAGTCGGACAGGCCGTATTCCTTGGCCCACTTCTCGAACTCGGGGTCTTTCTGGTTGTAGATGGCCAGGATCTTCTTGCTGACCGCCGCCGGATCCACGGTGCCCAGCGCCAAGCGGCCGGCCATGTAGGTCTCGGCGCGGGTGGCATCGCGGGTGTACAGACCCTTGACGAAGGCGTCGAAGGCCTTGGAGGCCGGTTCCTTGGTCCAGTCGCGCGGGGCCTGGCCCGGCGTGGCCTTGTAGATCTCGGTCAGGTAGGCGAGCGCCTTCAGGTTGGTCTCGACGCCCTGCTCGCCGGGATCGGTGGCGGCCAGCTCGATCAGCAGATCCTCATAGGCGGCGCGATCTTCCGGCGTAGCCAGCGAGACGAACAGCGCCTCGATCAGCGCCGATTTGGTCTCTTTCTTGTACTTCTTGGTCCAGTCGGCCAGCGCCTTGATGGTCTCTTTGGATGGGAACCACGGATCGCGGCCCGACTCGGCCGACTCGATGCGCCAGGTGCGGACCACCTGCGCGGCCTGACCGGCGGTGTCTTCGCTGGCCAGGGCCTTGACGAGCAGCTTCTCCGAGCGGTTGCGCAGCGACTTGCCACCGTGGCCCAGGCCTTCCAGCACCGCGACGACCGTCGGGCGCAGTTCCTTGGTGGCCATGGCGTGCTCAAGGCGGGTGAACACGCCGTCGTCATCGCACTTGTTCATGTCCTTGATCGGCAGCGCGCGGATCGTCTCGAGCTGCTGCGATCGCTTCTTGAGCGTTGCCCCCTTGGCGTCGAGCACCATGCTGTAGTAGCGGCAGCTCTTTTCGCCCTTCTCGCAACCGACGGCGCCGACGAGCATGGCCCCGGCGGCGAACAGGAGCGATAGGCGAGTTCCCAAGAAACTTGCTGACTTACAGGATACGCGCGGCATGAAGAACCTGCTGGTCGGGTAGAGGGCGCATGGGCCACGGCACCGGCCCGGGCGGGGGAGTTCGAAAACAGGCGCACTCGGGCACGCCTGCCCGAATCGGGTGCCGGATGATAGTCGCCGACACCAGCAACGTCAAGGATTGTTTGTTTCGTATTGTCAATGGGTTTGCAACGGGGACGCTGGTGAGGTCGCCGTCCAACCCGGTTGTCGCGCGGCGAGCGCAGATCCGCTAGGATGGGCACCCAGTCCGGCCCCGTGTCGCCGCGCCCTCCGCGAGGAAACCTTCCATGCGCTACCGTGTCGCGTTCGCCATCCTTTGCCAGGCCGGCTTGCTGGTCGCCGCGGGCGGGCACGCCGAGGAGACGGTCGGCGACTCCGTGAAATTGCAGGGCGACATCGAAACCACGGCCGAGTTGCTGTGGCCAAACATCGTGCACCGGCGAGTGGTACGGACGTCGGACGGCAGCTTGAACGTGTGGCTGCGGTCCGACGCGGACTTCGAGCGCGCTGTGCAGTCGCTGCAGAAGGCCCAAGCGGGCAAGAAAGTCCTGCGCGGCGGCCTGCGCATCGTGCGCTCGGCGCTGCTCGACGGCGACAAGTCGTATCTACTGGATCTTGCAGGCGGCGAGCGGCCGTGGCGCTTGCGACTCTCGCGGCACCTGGCCGGTACGCAGATCGAGGTGCAGGACCTGGGAGAAGCCAGCGACGCCCCCCGGTGGACGCCGCCGCTGCGGCCGACGCCGATCCTGCTGCCGCACGGACTGTTGCCGCGGTAGGACTCGCTCCCCGGGCCCGCTGCAGGGCGCGGTCAAGGGCAGCTATGGGCAAAGCGCGCGATGCCGTTGCGGTAGCGGCCGTCGGCGCCGGCCATGCCCTCGGCCAACGCCGCTTCGGCGTACCAAGCTGGGGTCAGCACGCCGGCCCAGGCCAGGGGCGGCCCAATCCAAGGCTTCCAGGTCAGGTCTGGGCCGCCCAACTGGATCTGGCGCGCCGCGACCGCGCCCTTGCCCGGGCCTGGCAGGACCAGCAGCAGCCGATCCGGATAGCCGGGCGCGCCGAGCATGACGGCCCGCCCAGAGGAGATCGAGGGCTCGCTGGCCACCAGTTGCCACTGCAGATCGCTGCCGAGGGCCAGCGACCACAGCATTAGCTGACCGTCGACTTGGGCCAGCAGCAGGCGGTTGAAGAGCGGGTCGTAGGCGAGCGCCGTGCCCGGCTTCCAACTCGGCCCGGCCGCGGTCGACGACTTCCACACCAAGGACTTGCCGCCGGGCCAGGTCAAGCTCCACAGCTCGCCAGAACCCTCGGTGGGGCCAGGCGAAAATAGGTAGCGGTGGGCGGCATCCAGAGTCGCAGCGCCGGCCGAGTCGGGCTTGACCGGCGGCAGTTGTGCCGCCAGGTCCATGCCGGCGGCGGACCACGTGCCAGTGGTCAGGTCCAGCACGAGCGCGCCCGTCGACGCGGTCAGCCCCGCCCCGCTCAGCAACTGTGCCGGGGTGACCTGGCTGGCGCCGCTCCACAGCAACACGTGGCTGCCATCTTCAGCCAAGGCCGCTTGCGCCAAGGCGCGGCCCTGCAGCCCCTCGGGCATCGGCAGCCACTGCCAAGCGCCCCCGGCCCAGCGCCACGCCCCCGACACGGGCTGCAACGCGGCGCCGCGCGGCACCATCCCGCCCAGGCGCAGCAGTCCCGACGACGTGTTGAGCCACTGGGCACCGATTGCCATTTCCGGTTCAGCATCCAGGGGTTTCCACCCCTGCGCGCCGCGCAGCCAGCTGCCCGGGTCGGCGACACCGGCCGCAGTCTCGCCCTGGGTCAGCACCCAGCCCTGGGGTGCGGCGAAGGCCAGCGGATCCAGTCGCAGCGGCAGATTCGGCTCGCTCAGGGCCGACCAGGTGGCCGTCGCCAGGCTGTAGCGCCAAGTACCGGCCGAACCGCCATCCGCGGCGCGCCCACCGATCCACACCACCTCGCTCGGCGTGCAAAGCAACCGCCCGCCGCTGCCCGCCACCGGCAGCAAGCCGACGGTGGTCAGGGTCTGCCAATACGGCGCACCGGGGCCCAGTTGTCCGAACCAGACCGCGCCACTGGCCGCCCAGGCCAAGGCAAACCAGCCGCCGCTGGCGCTGCAGGCGACCGGGTGCGCCGACCCCTCGGGCAGTTGCGGCACGCCGCCGTCCCACGATTTCTGCAGTACGTTTTGTCGCTGAATCAGGGCATTGCCGGTCAGGTCGTCGCCGAACAACCAGATCTGCCCCGCCAGCTCACCCGCCAGAGCATCCACCACCGGAGTCGGCGGTCCGGCCAGCGGGGTCGGCGTCCACAGGCCGCTGGCCAGATCGAGCTCGAACGACGCGGCCGGCGCGCCATTGGCGTCCACGCCGCCGAGGGCGCGCAGCGCGGCCGGACCCGCATCGCCGTTGATCACGGCGAGGGCCGCACGCCGGAGCGGCGGAAGGTCCTGTTTGGACACGCGCTTGTACAACCCCGTGGCCACGTCCAGTTGCCAGGCGTCGCGGGCATCGACTTCGCTGCCGCCGATGCCGGGTTCCAGGCCGCCGAGCAGCCAGGCAGAACCTTGCTGGGCGGTCCAGGCGAATTGCCGGCGACCCAGCGGCCGACCATCGCTCCAGTCGCTGGTGGCGGTCCACTCGCTGGCCAGGCCCTCGTCGGTCAGTCCGTCGCAGTCGTTGTCCAGCCCATCGCACACCAGTTCTTTTGGCTGGAAGCCAGGTTGACCCACGTAGCTGCACACCCACTGCGCCTGGGTGCACTCGGGGATGCCGATGAGCGACTGACACACGCCGGTACCGTTGCACGCAAAGTCGGCCGCGGGTTGCGTGCCCTCGTCGGTCTGGCCGTCGCAGTCGTCGTCCTTGCCGTTGCATTCTTCTGCGCCGGCCTGGCTTTGCGGCCCGTCTTCCAGAGTCGAGCAGGTGGGCTGGGCGGTGCTGCCGCAGATCACGATGCCGGCGCCGCACTCGCCTTGCCCCGGGCAGGGGGCGCCGAGCGCCAAGCCTTGCCAAGTCAGCTTCTCGTCGGTCTGGCCGTCGCAATCGTCGTCCTTGCCGTTGCAGGCCTCGGGCGTGGCCTGGCTGTTGGGACCGTCGGCCAGGGTCGAACAGGTGACGCCGCCAGCCTTGCTGCAGGCGATGACCCCGGCGCCGCAGTTGCCCACGCCGGCACACGGCGAGCCGAGACCCTGACCCGCCAGGGAGAATCCCTCGTCGGTCAGTCCGTCGCAATCGTCGTCCAGGTTGTTGCACAGTTCTTCGCCAGCCGGCGACGACGGTTGGCCGGGTTCGGTGGAACAGGCGACCGCGCCCTTGGCGCCGCACTTGACGATGCCGGTTCCGCAGATTCCCGGTGCAGTGCAAGGGCCACCCAGCGCCACTCCGCCCAGGCCAAGGCCCTCGTCGGCCAGGCCGTCGCAGTCGTCGTCCAAGCCGTTGCAGACTTCGGGGCTTGCGTGGCTGTCGGCGCCGCCGGGATCGGCGCTGCACGAAGGTTTGCCCTCCAAGTTGCAGTAGACGGTGCCGATGCCGCACTCGCCCGCGCCCAAGCACGGCGATCCCACGAGCAGACCGGACAGCGCAAAGTCCTCGTCGGTGTCGCCATCGCAGTCGTCGTCCAGGTTGTTGCACGTCTCTGCGTGCGCGCGCGATTGGCTGCCGTCGGCATTGGTCGAGCAGGTCGCCTTGCCGCCCGCACACATGACCACGCCAGCGCCGCACGCACCGGTGCCCGTGCACGGCATGCCGACCGCGTTGCCCTTGTAGACGAAGCCCTCGTCGATCTGGCCGTCGCAGTCGTTGTCCACGCCATCGCACAATTCGGCGGCCTGCCAGCCCGGTACGGCATGGTAATCGCAGGCGAGCAGGCCCGCCGTGCACGTGGCCTGGATGACGGCTCCGCTCTGACCGCAGACGCCGGCATGGGAGCACACCAACTGCACCAATTGCGCAGCGCTGGTCAGGGCATGGGCATCGTCGGCGTCGCGCTCGTCGGCCAGGCAGTCGCTGTCGGCGTCGGCGAACGACGACTCGGTGGCGTCGTGCTTGCCGTCCCCGTCGGTGTCGACTGGTTTGGCCACCGCGGAGCCAACTTCCGCGCCATCGTCCTTGCCGTCGCCGTCGCTGTCGGGTCGCAGGGGATCGGTGTGCAGCAACTTCTCTTGCCCGGCGGTCAATCCGTCGCCGTCCAGGTCGCTGTCTGGGTCCAGGCAGCGGTTGGCGTAGCACAGGTTCGAGGCGCACTGGTCGGAGTTGACGCAGTGGCTGCCGTTGCCCTGGCCGTCGTCGCAGCCGGCCGCCAGGGCCACCGCCAGCAGGCCCCAGATGGCCATGCGCGCGCTCGGCAAAGGCTGCAGGCCGCGGCGAGTCGGGCGACGGTGGTGGCCGGGCGCGCGCCCGCGTGCACAACACATGGCCACACCCTACCTAGCCAGCGCGGGCGGCACAAGTCGCGTCACTCGGCAGCTCCCGCCAGCTCGATCTCGGCCATGGCCGCGGCGAGCCGTTCGGGCAGATCCGACGCCAGGCCACCGCGACCGCCAAACGCCGCGCGCAGCAGAACGCCGGCGCGCGCGTGCAGGCCCACGCCGGCCTGGGCAGCCGCCAGGGGCGCAAGTCCGCGCGCCAACAGCGCACCGATGGCCCCCGTCAATACGTCGCCCGTGCCGGCCTTGGCCAGGGCCGCGTTGGGCGCGTTGGCGACCGACCAGGTCCCATCGGGCGCCGCCACCAGCGTGCGCGGGCCTTTGAGCACGACCACCGCAGCAAACCGCCGGGCAGCTTCGCGAGCTGCCGCCAGGCGATCCGCTTCGACCTCGGCCACTTCCTTGCCCAGCAGCCGCGCCATCTCGCCGGGATGCGGGGTGAGCACCAGTCGCCCGGCCGCCGGCTCCGCCAGATCGGGCTTCTGCGCCAGGGCGCTGAGACCATCGGCATCCAGCACCACCGGCACCGTCGAGAGCGCCAGCAGCCGGGCCACCAGATCGACCTCGGCCGCACCGGTCCCCAAGCCCGGACCCACCGCCAGGGCCGCCTTGCCGGCGATCAGCTTCTCGATGCGCTTGATCTCACTGGCGCCGCCGCGAATGGCCTCGACCATCACGTCGGGCAGCCGCCCCTCCAGTTGGCCGCGGATCTCGCCCGCGGTGCCCAGGGTCACCAGTCCGGCACCCGTCCGCAACGCCGCGTGGCTGCACAACAAGGCTGCGCCGCCCTTGCCCGACGAGCCGGCGACGACGAACAAGTGGCCATGGCTGTTCTTGTGCCCTAGCTCGCCTGGTCCGCCCGGCCGCGAGGCCAGCGCCGCCGTCAGCAATTCGGTGTCGATGACCGATCCGCGCGGGGCACACCGCTCCAGCCATGCCGGCGGCACGCCGATGTCGACCACTTGGAGTTCGCGCCACAATTCCGGTCCGTGATTCAGGAACAGCCCGGGCTTGGCGGCCACCATGGTCATGACCAGGTGGCAGTGCACGGCGGCGCCGCGGACCAGGCCGGTGGCCGCGCACAGGCCCGAGGGCACGTCGGCGGCAACCGTGAGCGCCCGGTAGCGCCCATCGAGCTGGCTGGCCAAGGTCAGCACCGGCTCGCGAAGATCACTTTGCAGCCCGATGCCGGTCAAAGCGTCGACGATCACCGCGGCCCGGCCGAGCGAGCGGCGCAGGCCCTGCAACTCTGCGCCGCGCGGCGCCTGCTGCACCTTGCGGAGCTCGATGCCGCCCAGCTTGACCATCGCGTCGAAGTGCACCCGCGCCGTAGCGGTCAGCTTGGCCAGCTCGCCGGCCACGAAGCACTCGACCCGCCAGCCGCGGCAGGCCAGGACCCGCCCAACCACAAAGCCGTCGCCGCCATTGTTGCCGACGCCGGCCAGCACCACCGCCCAGCGCTCGCGGCCCGGCCCCAGGCGCCGGCCGATCTCGTCGGCGATGGCTCGCCCGGCCGTCTCCATCAAAAGCTCTGGCTGCAGGCCAAGTTCTTGGGTCAAGCGCTGGTCAAGCTGGCGGACAAGGTGGGGCTCTGCGATGTGCATGACCTACCTACTAGGTTGGGGCGGCTCGGGGGTGTGCATGGCCTCGATCATCTCGCGCACCGCCCGCTCGATGCCGACGAACAGGGCGCGGGCGACGATGGCGTGGCCGATGTTGAGCTCGTCGACGAAGGGCAACCCGGCCACCGCCTTGACGTTGCGGTAATCCAGGCCGTGACCGGCGGCCACCTGCAGGCCCAGATCGTGGCCGAGCTGGGCGGCGTGGCGCAGGTGATCCAGGCGTTCTTGGGCCAGCAGCGGCGTGTCGGCCTCGCAGAAGTCGCCGGTGTGCAGCTCGATGGTGGTGGCGCGCAGCTCGGCCGAGGCGCGCACCTGATCGGGGGCCGGATCGATGAACAGCGACACCGTGATGCCGTGCTCGCGCAGGGCCGCGATGGTGTCGCCCAGGTGCTGGCGCTGGCCGGCCACGTCCAGACCGCCCTCGGTGGTGCGCTCTTCGCGCTTCTCGGGCACCAGGGTCACGGTGTCGGGCAGGTACTGCAGCGCCAGGGCCAGCATGGTCGGGGTGGCGGCCATCTCAAGGTTCAAGGGCACTTGCACAGTCTGGCGCAGCACCGCCAGGTCGCGCTCTTGGATGTGGCGGCGATCCTCGCGCAGGTGCACGGTGATCTGATCAGCGCCCGCCAGCTCGGCCAGCGAGGCCGCCAGCACCGGGTCGGGGTAGCGGGTGCCGCGGTTCTGGCGGATGGTGGCGACGTGGTCGACGTTGACGCCCAAGCGCAGGCGGCGAAGCGAAGCAGACATGGAACCCTGGCGCGGACATGGGGCCGCGGTGCGAGTCTACGCCGGCTGCCGCGCCATTGCCACGGTGCGGCGACTTGCGGAGGGCGCGGGCTTTGGGTACACCGGCGACATGCGTACGCTTTTCCTCGCCGCTTTGACCGTTTCGACCCTGGCCTGCTCGGCACCGCAACAGCAGAATCCAGAACCCGTTTCCCACAAGGCCGCGGCGGACCTGCAGCCCGACGAGTTCGCGGCCCTGCGGCGGGCAGGCGTCGATCGCGGCCGTCTGCGCTGCGCCGCGCGCAACCACTGGAGCGACAGCATGCGCGGCGAGGCCAAGGCGACGGTCGACGGGATGCTGGCGGCGATGGAAAAGGCCGGCGCCGCGCTGGACGACAAAGCCAAGGCCGAGTTGCGCAAGGACTTGGTCGACAAGGTGTTCTGGCGGATGGTGCAGACCCAGATCGTCGACGGCGAGCTGCACAACCTGGGCGCCGTGGCGGTGGCCGACCGGACGCTGCCCGATGGCCGGCCGATGCTGCTGTTCCGCACGGCTTTTACCGCCGAGCCCGCCAGCCCGGACTCGTGCGTGCAGTCGCTGGTGGCGGCGGGCGTGCGGCACATCGTCAACCTGTACGCCGGGCCGATGCCGACCGAAGCGCTGGAGGCCGGCGAGCGCCAGGCGGTCAGCGCGGCCGGCGGCAGCTACTTCACCGCGCGCGAGCACCCGGAAGCCACGAACTTTCGCGAAAACTTGCGCGAAGGCGACTCGCCCGAGACCCAGAAGGCGGCGATGCAGGCGGTGGCCAAGCTCATCCAAGAACAGATTCTCAATCCGAACGGCCAGCCACCCAAGGGCCACGTCCAGGTGCACTGCGGCGGCGGCATGCACCGCACCGGCATGGTGGTGGGCGTGCTGGAACGGTGCTGGAACCGCACGCCGCTGCCGCAGGTGGCCGAGAACTACAAACGCCACGTCGGCTGGCGCTCGGACCGCAGCCCGGGTGGCTTCGAAGAAAAGAACTTGGAATTCATTGCCAACTTCGACTGCGGTTTGCTGCGGCCCGCCCAGGCCCAGCCGTGAGCGGCCGGCGCGTTGGGCCTTGGCTGCTCGCGGCGGTGCTCGGTGCCGCGGGCTGCGGCAGTTCGGCGCTTTCGTCCGGATCCGGCGCGGTCGCCAACCCCGGCACCTGGCAGGGCAGCGATCTACAATTCACCTTGAATGGCAGCACCTTGAGCGAGGTGGTGCTGTTGTCCAAGCTGACCTGCCAGGGCGACAACGGCTGCCAGGGCAGTGTGACGGGACCGCTGACCGGCACGGTGACCGCAGCGCCCCTGTACGGCACGCTGCAGAGCAGCCAGGGCAGCGTGGAGATCGACGGGCAATTCACAGGCGCCACGCAGGCTTCGGGCACGCTCCGCGCCCAGGCCGGCAGCTGCTGCACCGCGGTGGCGGTCTGGTCGGCCGACTGGTTGGCCCCGCCCAGCGGCGGCGGCGACGCCGGCAGCACCCCGGACAGCTGGGGCACGTCGGCCGGCGGCACGCTGAAACCGTACCCGCCGCGCGCGGTCGACGGCAGTCTAGCCGCCCCCGACGGCGCCAGTCCCGAGCAGGTCGCCGCCCTGCAGACCCTTGAACAACTGCGCGCCAAGCTTGGTCTTTTGCCAGTGACCGCCGCGGCACCGCTGCAACAGGCCGCCCAGGCCCACGCGGAGTTCTTCGTGGCCCACGGCGCCCAGTACCAGGCCAAGCAGCTGTCGCCGCACGCGGAAGACCCCAGTTTTGGCAGCGGTTTTACCGGCGCGGATCCCCAAGCGCGCATCCAGGCGGCCGGCTGGAGCGCCCCGGCCACCGAGATCATGGCCTTTACCGGCTCTCCCACCGGCGCCATCGCCGGCTGGCTGGCGACCGTGTACCACCGCATGCCGCTGCTGGATCCGCGCAGCAAGTCGATGGGCTACGGCCAGGCCGCCAAGGGCGCGTACAAGACCGAAGTCATGGAGGTTTCTGGCGGAGCCAGCGCCGCGCCCGGGGTGGTGGTGTATCCCTACCCCGGCCAGACCGGCGTGCCGGGCAGCTGGGACGGCGCCGAGGGGCCACAACCACCTGCGCCACCTAAGGGTTTTCCGTCCGGACCGGTGATCTCGCTGCGGTTCTCGCAGCCCGCCACGGTGACCAAGCACGAGCTGCGCGACGCCGCCGGCACGCCGCTGGAGCACGTGTGGCTCGACGCGCAGAACGACAGCAATACCGCGATGTTCGATGGCAACTGCCGCAGCCTGTACGCCCACCAGCCGCTCGCCGCCGGGGTCTACACCGTGCACGTCGAGGCGACGATCCTGGGCAAGGCCGAGGTCGTCGAGTGGCAATTCCAGGTGGGCAACTAGCTGTTTTGGCTAGTGACTGAGCAGGCCGCGCGCTTCGTACTCTTCGACCAGGCGCTCGGCGTCGATGGCGGCCATGCAGCCCATGCCGGCGGCGGTGATCGCCTGGCGGTAGCGCGAGTCGGCCACGTCGCCCGCGGCGAACACGCCGGTGGCGCTGGTGGCGGTGAAGCCCTTGGTGGCGATGTAGCCGTCGGGCCGCAGCTCCAATTGGCCTTGGAAGACCGAGGTGTTGGGCTGGTGACCGATGGCGACGAACAGGCCGCCGGCCGCCACTTCCTTGGTCGAGCCGTCGACCGTCGACTTCAGGCGCAGGCCGGTGCACTTCTTGCCGTCGCCCAAGATCTCGTCGACCACTGCGTTCCATTCCACAGAGATCTTGGGGTGTTTCAGCGCGCGCTCGGCCATGATCTTGCTGGCGCGGAAGGCGTCGCGGCGGTGGACCAGGGTGACGTGGCTGGCGTAGCGGGTCAGGAACTGCGCTTCTTCCAGGGCCGTGTCGCCGCCGCCGACCACGTAGACCGGCACCTCTTTGTAGAAGGCGCCGTCGCAGGTGGCACAGGCCGAAACGCCGCGATTTAGATAGGTTTGTTCACTGGGGATGCCCAACCACTTGGCGTTGGCGCCGGTGGCGATGATGACCGTGGCAGCTTCGAGCCACTGGCCCTCGCCGGTCTTGAGCCGCAGCGGGAAGCCGGTGAAGTCCACTTCGTCGATCACGTCCTGGCGCAGATCGGCGCCGAATTTCTCGGCCTGGGCGCGGGTGCGCTCGACCAGCTCCGGGCCGGTCACACCATCGGGAAAGCCAGGGTAATTCTCGACTTCGGTGGTGATCATCAGCTGACCACCGCTGGTCATCAATTCGCCCGACGACAGAAACCCACCTTCGAAAACCACCGGCTTGAGCTGGGCGCGCCCGGTGTAGATGGCGGCGGTAAGGCCTGCGGGGCCCGAACCGATGATGACGACCTTGTGCATGGATGCCTCGACTCGCGCGGCTGGGCGCGACAGGGGAGCGTAGTTTGACGACAAATGGGGGCGACGTCCACGGTGCCCCCGCCAAGTCGGCGTCAGGACCGATGGGAGCCAGGCCGGGCGTGTTGGAGTCGCGGCGGTCTACTTGGGGGGCGCGATCAGCACTTCGAAGCTGCCGGAACTGCTGGTGGTGGTGGTGGCGAGCAAATGCCCCTCGGCCAAAAGCGTCTTGCCGGGCGGATCGTCGCCGTCGCCGGTGCCGCCTGCGGCCCCCCGGCCCGAGCGGTAGCCCGGCGTAAGGTCTTGCAGGCCCAGGACATCCACGCTGGCGTTGGGCACGCCGCCACCGCTGGGGGTGACCACCTTGCCGCGCAGCAGCATCGGCGCCGGAATGGTGATGAGCAGCATGTCGGGCGTGGACTTGCCGTCGATGTCGACCCGCTTGGCGAGCATGCGCGGCAACTTGGCGTTGCCCTTGGGAATCACCCACAGCCACCAGCTGCCCGGGTCGATCGGCAGGCTGAAGCTGCCGTCGGAATCGGTCGACGTCTGGAAGGTGGGGTCGTTGCTGGGCTTGCTGCCGTCGACGCCCGATTCCGCGGGGTTGGCGCCCACCTTGCGCAGCAGAATGGTCGCGTTGGGCACGGCTTCGTCCACGTAGTCGTGCACGTTGCCGGTCAGAACCACCCGCTTCGGGCACGTGATCGGCGCCAGTCCCTGCTGCAGTTTGACCGTGCCGAACCAGCGCCCGGCCGCCGAGTCCGCCGCCGGCTGCACGATCACGCTAGTCGGTCCCGGCGGCAGGCTGACCTTGATCCGGCCCTGGCTGTCGGAAATGGCCGACGTCTCCAGGTAGATCTTGGCGTCGTCGATGCCGGCGGCCGCGAGCTTCTGGGTCAGCCGCACCTGCGCGCCCAGCTCGGGAGTTCCCGCAGAAGCCAGCACTTGCACTTGCACGGTCTGCGGCGCGGCGAGTCCGCCCAGCTCCAGCGTGCCCAGGTCGAGCACCCCTTTCTTCAAGCCCACTTGCACGATGTCCAGGTAGTCGCCCAGCTGCCCGTGGATCGGCCAGTCGCTGCCGGTGGCGGGCTCGACGCGCAGCACGCTCGGCGGCGCCGACGGATCCGCCAGCAAGCGGAAGGTGCCCGGCGGCAGCGTGTCCGCGCCAACCTGCCGCGACACCCCGGAGGTGATGTCGTACGTCGAGGTCAGGCGCCCTTGGGCATCCTGCAGGAACACCCGCACGGCACCCAGCGGCTCGTGGCCCGTGGTCAAACGGCCCGTGATGTGGACCAGTTCCGCGGCCTTGGGCAAGGTGATCTTCCAGTCGTCGATGGGGCCGCCCACCGTGATGCTGGAGTAGTGCGGCGGAAACACGCTGCTCGACTGCGGAAAGAAGGCCAGTTCGTACGTGTTGCCCGGCTGCAGCCGCAGCTCGAAGTCGTGGAAGACTTTGAGTCCGGTGAAGTCCTTGGGCGCATTGTAGACCGTGGTCTGGAACTGCAGGCTGGTCGCGGTGGCATCGGTGGGCGCGGTGGCCACCAGCGTGCCGGACACCGGTTGCAGCGAGTCGGGCGAGCGAACGTCGCCGTACACCACCGCCGGGTCGGCGAGCATCAGCGACACCGGCGATACCTGGGTCGCGGACTGGACGGTCAGGGCAAAGTGCTCGGTCAGGCGCCCGGACACCACCGGCGGCGCCACCCGCAGCGACACCGGCACATCGGCGGCGGTGTTGGCGATGCAGACGCGGTGGTCGTAGCACACCACGCCCTGCAGGCCGCAGTCGTTGTCGGTCTGGCACTGGCCGGTCGGGCCGCCGGTGTCGGTCCACACCAGGCCGCAGCCGCCGAGCAGCGCCGCCCACGCCCAGACGAGCGCAAACGCCGAGCTTGCCAGCCGTCTGGTCCAGCGGGAACCGCCCCACATCATTTGCACGCTCCGTTGATCTTGACTCGCCACTCGATCGAGTCGAAGGCCGTCCCGGTTGGAAAGTCCAAGGGCGAGATCGCGGTGCTTTTCAGGCGGCCGTCGGCCACCACCAACCGGATGCGGTGCACGTTTTCGGTCGTGGCCTCCAGCGTGCAGAAGTCCACCTTGCAGCTCGACTCGGCAAAAATGCAGCTCTTGACCGTGGACAAGTACACCGGCAGCCCGGCGGCGGCGTCGAAGTCGGCGAGCCAGATGTAGGTCAGCTGCTGGCTGATGTTGGCCTGCAGCAGCGCACCGTTGACCCGAAACTCGACGGGCGTGCCCGGCGTGAACATGTAGGTCTCGATCACCTTGGGCAAGGCCTTGTCGACCTGGATGTGCAAGGTCTTGGTCGCCGGGGCCACGTTGCTGTTTTCCGGTGCCAGGGTGACACAGCCCGCGCAGTGCGCCGCCAGCGCCAGGGCGGCCAGGGCGGCGAAGTTGGGCAGGTAGGGACGTCGGGCGGCACATCGCTGGGCTCCGCTGGGCGCGGCACCGGTGCGCGAGCGCCGGCGACGGTCCACAGCCGCCCGTAGTGTAGCGAAAATCGTGCCAAGCGCCGGCAAATCGCCGCATGGCAGCGCGCGCGCGCCAACGATCGCCCTGATTTTAGGCGGTTGTTGCGTCATGGCCGCTGCCTGCGTCCGCGAGAGAACCACCAGCGCTCCCGCCCCCAGCATGACATGGCTGTCAGGTTGCCGCCACTTGCTGCGCCAAACGCTGCGCGCGTCGCACCGCTGCCACTACTGCTGGCTGGCCAGCTCGGCCTCGGCCTTGCTCAACAGCGACTTGTACTGCGCATTGCCCGGATCCTTCTCCAGGGCCTTCTTCAGATACAGGACTTTCAGCTTGGCGGTGCTGGCCTTTTGCGCCAGGGCCGCCAGCTTGGCCGCTTCCTTTTGCGCATCCGACACTTCGCCACCACCCGACTTGACCGGGGGCGGCGGCGGCGGCGGATCGGGGCGCTTGGCCTCTTTCTTGGGCTCTTCCTTCTTCGGCTCTTCTTTCTTGGGCGGGTCGGGACGCTTGGCCGCCGCTTTCTTGGCGGCTTCTTCCGCAGCCTTCTTGGCGGCTTCGGCGGCTTTCTGCTTGGCCGCCGCAGCTTCGGCCGCCTTCTGCTCTTTCTGGCGCGCCTCGGCCTCTTTCTTGGCCGCCTTCTCGGCTTCGGCCGCCTTCTTCTTTTCAGCGTCAGCCTGCTTCTTGGCCTCGGCTTCGGCCTTCTTGCGCTCGTCCTCGGCCTTCTTGGCCTCGGCGGCGCTCTTCTTGCTGTTTTCTTCGGCGGCGGCCTTGGCTTTGGCCTCTTCGGCGGCCTTCTGCTCTGCGGCGGCCTTGGCGTCTTGTTCGGCCTTGGCCGCGGTTGCCTTGGCGACATCGGCTTGTGCCGCCAGGGCCTTGGTCTCCAGGGCCGTGGCAGGGGCGCTGCCGGGGTTGATGGCCTTGGCTTCGCGCGCCTTGGCCAGGGCAGCGTCGAACGTGCCGGCGCGCAGCAGCGCTTCGCCCTCTTCTACCAGCTTGTTTGCCTTGGCCTGGCCGTCCTCGATGGGCTCGGCCGGGGCGGGCGTACCGGCATCTGCGGTCGGAGCTGCCGGGGGGACTTCGGCCACGGCGGCCGGGGTGGGCGGAGCTGCGGGCGCCACCGGTGCGGGCGGTGGGGGCGGTTCGGGTTGCGCAGCCGCGGCGGGCTCCGGCTCTTCTTCGGCCGGCGGCGCGGGCGGCGGGGGCGGCGGCGCCTCGTTCATGAGCCAGCCGCCGATGCCGACCATGGCCAAGACGAACACCACCAAGCCGCCGATCAACAGGCCTTTCATCTTAGAGGGCGCGGCCTGCGGCGCCTCGGGCTCGGCCAGTTCTTCAAAGAAAAGGTGTTCTTGCACCTTGGCCGCCTGGGTGCGCTCGGTGACCTTGGGCCCGCGGCCCGAGGTCGGCGCCGGCTTGGGCTCGGCGGTGGCCGTCTTGCTCATGTCGACGCGAACGCTGGACATCCCGGACTTGGCCGGCTCGACCTTGCCCGGATCGACCTTGGCGGTCTCGACCGCGGCCGGTTCTGCTTTGGCGGGCTCGACCTTGGCCGGTTCGATCTTCACGGGCTCGATCTTGACCGGCTCGAACTTGACGGGCTCGATCTTGGCCGCCGCCTTGGCGGGCTCCATCTGCAGTGGCGAGGGCTTGGCCGGGTCGGTCTTGAGGGGCCCCGAGCCCATCTGCAAGGTCTGGCGATCGCGGCTTTTCTTCTTGCCTTTCTTGCCCTTCTTGCTGGTCGGCGCGCCAGGTGCTTCCTCTTCTTCCTCGTCGTCTTCGGGCTCGGCCGGGGCGGCGTCGGGCAGGGTGGCGGCCGCCGCGGGCTCGACCTTGGCGAGCTCCTCGCTGACGGGCTCCGCCGCAGCCGGCGCAAAGTGGACCGGCGCGAGCTTGACCGTTTCGGTCCCAACGCCTTCCGCCTGGGCCGTTGCGGCAGGCAATGGCGCGGCAGCGGCCGCCGGCTCGGGTGCGGCTGGCTCGGGTGCCGGCTCGGGTGCGGGCTCGGGTGCGACTGGCTCGGCGGGTTCGGCCACCGCGGCGGCCACAGCCGGACTCGCGGGCGCAGCGGCGCGATTGCGCTGTTCCAGTACAGGGTTGTCTGCGGGGGCGCCGTCGGACCAGGTGACCCACAGCGCGCCGATGGCCGCCAGCCACGCGTCCAAGCCGGGGCGCTTGGCGGGATCCTTGTCCAGCGCCTCGCCCAGCAGACCCTGCAAGTCTTTGACACCCTTCAGGCCCGGCTTGACCAGGTCCAGGCGCAGCGGCTTTTCGACCGACTGGCGCTTGATGGTCATGTGGGGCTGGCTCGACGTGAAGGGCGCCTTGGTCGCCGCCAGCGCCCACACCGCGGTCGCCGCCGAGTACAGGTCCGAAGCTGCGCTGCCGGGCTGGAGTTTGCAGATCTCGGCCGCCAGGTATTCGGGCGTACCGTAGAAAACCTCTTGATTTGCTGTAGTAAGTGCTGGAAGCAGCCGCCACCAGCCAAAGCCGAAGGCGCGCACCGGACCGCCCAGCGCTTCGCCGTCGGCCCACAGGCGGTGCGGACCCAGGTCCAGATGCAGCACCCCGGCGGCCGAGGCCGCTTGCAGGGCGCGCGCGGCAGCGCTCGCCACCCGCAAAATCTGCTGCATTTCTAGCTTGTCGCGGCGTTTGATGGCCTCTTCGACCAGAAAGCCCGAAGTCGCCTCGCAGGCCAGCCACGCCACGTTGCCGGCGCGCCCGCTGGCGTAGGTCAGCAGCACGTCGCTGGATCCGGCCAGCTTCTGATTGTCGGCCACGATCTCGGCCAGCGCCGCGTCGCCCGGATCGCTGGTCAGTTGCAACAGCAAGGCCGCCGCGCCCGTCTGATCGTCCACGGCGTGCGCCAGGCTGCCGAGCTTGCTCTGCTCGACAACGCGAACTGCCGAGAATCGTTGGGCAAATTGGTCACTCATGGCCACTCATCCGTAGCAGGTGGTTCGCCTGCAGTTGCGCGATGATAGGTCCGCAAGCCCGCCAGGGCAAGGACGCCGGCGAGGGCGCATCGGTTGGCGATTTGCCCACGCGCGCCGCTGGCTTTTCCAAAGGCAAACCAGACGGTGCGCCGGGCCGGGCGGTCAGGCGGTGCGGCGGCCCTCGGCGTCGAAGGGGAAGTGCGACAGGCCGATGCGATTGCCTTCCGGGTCGCGCACATACACGGTCCACGGGCTCTGGTAGACCACCTCGACGCCACAGTGCGCCAGATGCGCCAGCCAGGTGGCGCGGTTGCCCCAGTGGATCTCCAGGGCCAACAAGTGCAGGCCGGGCTCGGGCGACCGCCACGGCGGCGGGTTCGGCTCGCCGTCGCAGACCTCGAGCGCCACCACCCCGGTGCCAAGGCGCACCCACACTGCCCGATCGCCCTTGCCGTCTTCGGCCGGCCAGCGCCGCTCGACCCGCAGGCGCAGCACCCGCTCGTAAAACCGCACCATCGCCGGCAGATCGCGGCACTGGATCGCCAGGTGGTGGACGCCGAACGGCGCAATCGGGGGGACGGCCATGGTGTGCTCGCGGCGGCAGCAACTGCAGCGCGCCGTGGTTATCCACCGGGTGGGCAGCCCCGGTCAACCCGTGGGATGTGCGGGCCCGGAGAATTGCCCACGGTATCGGGCCGAATTGAAGGGATTTGGCGCGACGGTCGCGGGCGGCGCGGAACGGCGGCAGCGCCGCGCCCGGCCCGTCGCGCGGCCTTGCTCCGATGCGCCGGATTTGCCATCCTCGTGTACATGCGCTGCGAGGAATACAATGAATCATCCCGTCCAGATGCTTGGCAAAGTGCGCCATGCGGCTCGCTTGATTGGCGCTCAGGCAGAGAAGGTGGGGACCCTCGGGGCGGCACGCTGGCTGTCGGCGGTGGCCCTGGCGCGCACCCCGCGCTCCTGGTTGCGGACCCTGCCAGGCCGGCAGCGGTGCAACTGCTGTGGCTGGCAGGGGCTGGTGCGCTTGCCATCGATCGACGGGCCCTATGTAGAGTTCGGCACATCCTGTCCCACGTGCGGCTCCAACGCCCGCCACCGTTTCCTGGCGCTCATCCACGCCGCCGAGCTGGCCGGCCGCACCGGCCGCTGCTTGTGGTTCGCCCCAGAGGCGTGCTTGGATCGCGTGGTGCGCCGGCCGGGACGCGAGGTCGAGCGCACGGATCCATGCGTGCCCGGCCTGGAGCACGCCTTTGACCTGCAGGCCATCGACGCACCCGACGCGAGTTACGACCTGATCCTCTGCATCCACGTGGTCGAGCACGTGGAGCGGGACCGGCAGGCTCTGGCCGAGTTGGCGCGCATTCTCAAGCCCGGCGGCCTGTTGTGCCTGGCCGTGCCGATGGACGACCGGCAGCCGCAGACAGTGGAATTCGGCGCTCCGGACTGGGATAAGTGCGGACACTGGCGCGATTATGGCGCGGATTTCCGCGACCGCATTCCGGCCGAGTTGACCACGCGTCAGCTCAAGGCGGGCACCGTGCTCCGGGCCGAGGAGCGCGCCTCCTTGGGCATCCACAGCCGCGAAATCATCTACTTGTGCGAAAAGCCCGCGTAGCCCTGTTTCGGGGTAGCCCGGTTGCGGCAGGGAGGCGCCCGCGGCCCTGGCGCCGGGCGCAGACGCCGATGCCGACCATGCCGCGCGGCGCTCCGCGGTGCGGTAGACGCCACTACTTGACGGATCCACGAAGCGGCACCTAGTCTTGCCGATGACGCGACCTGGTCGCGGCGCCATGATCTTGCCTCTGGGGGTAGCCATATGCCGACGTGGATCGATGAAAACCAGACAAGTCGCACGGTTGGCACCAATCTGGGCGCGCGAGCGCTGCGCCGGCTGGCAGCCGCGGCGACCCTGTTGGTGGCGCTGGCGCTGAGCGGCTGCGGCAACGACGAATTCGACCAAGTACGCAGCTACAAAGAGTTTCTGGTCAAGGCCAAGCCGTCGCTGCAGTCGATGAACAAGGTCCGCGAGGAGCTGTACAACGCCGACAGCGTCGACACGATGATCGCCAAGTTCGAATTCGGCCTGTTGCCCAACGTCCAGACGTTGCACGACCTGACCGAGGCCGAGCAGGTGCCCGAAGGCAAGCTGAAGGAAGTCCACGACCAGCTCAAGACCACCATGGACGCCTATCTGACCGCCACCAAGTCGCTGGTGACGACGCTGAAGGGTGCCAAGACTGCCCACAAGGCCGACGAAGCCGCCTTCTACGGCGCGGTCGAGAAGGCACTGCTGGAATGGGGCTCCAAGGACAAGGACTTCGGCGACAAGATGTCGAACCTGGTCAGCGACCTGAACGCCTACCTGGACAAACTGGTCAAGTCGTAGCGGGCGTTCGTCGCGGCCGCCACTCCCGGCCCGGCACGCCCAACCCAGCACAGCCAACACAGCACAACCAACACAGCACAGCCAACACAGCACAGCCAACACAGCAACTGCGGAATAGCCGGACCAAAATAGTCCGATATCTTGCCCCGCAACGCGGGCCGCCTATCCTGGCAAGGCTGCGGCCGCAGAGGGCGCAGCATGGGGATGCGATGCAGAACTGGATCGAGACGACGCTGACGGCGGCCTTCCCGGGCGCCGACGTGCGAGTGACGGATACCACCGGGGGCCAGGACCACTTCGAAGTCGAGGTGATCGCACCCCAATTCGCCGGCAAAACGCCGATCCAGCAGCACCGCATGGTGTACGCCGCCCTGGGCGAGCAGGTGGGCTACGAAATTCACGCCTTGGGCCTGAAGACCCGGGCGAAGGTCTAGTTGGAAACGGGAGCGAACATGCGAGATATTCAGAAAGAGATCGACGACTTGGTCAAGTCGAAGCCGGTGGTGCTGTTCATGAAGGGTACGCCGTCGATGCCGATGTGCGGATTTTCGGCGCGGACCGTCGAGGCCCTGAAGGCCTGCGGCGTGGCGTTCTCGTCGGTCAACGTGCTGGCCGACCCCGACATCCGCGAAGGCGTGAAGGAATACGGCAAGTGGCCGACCATCCCGCAGCTCTACGTGGGCGGCGAGCTGCTGGGCGGCTGCGACATCACCCTGGAGATGTACCAGAACGGCGAGCTGGAGCCCTTGCTCAAGCAGGCCGCCGCCGCACAGAGCTGATAGGCACCCCACCTGACTCGCGCGGGACCGGCTTTCCGGAGCCGATTGACAACTGGCGAGAATCAGGCGGGTACCCCGGTCCGGGCCGGGAATATTGCCGAGGTTTCCGATCCGAATTGGGCGGATTTGGTAGGAGATCCCGCCCCACGACCAGGTTCTTGCCGTGACCGACTACTTCGAGCTTTCGCGTACCACGCGCCCGGCCGACTGGTTCGAGCGCATCCTGCCCTCGCTGCCGCTGCGGTTGCCGGACACGAGCCTGGACTACTGGTCGGTGTACCACGTGGACGGCGTGGGCAGTTGGTCGGTGGGGCTGCAGGGCGGCAAGGTGGCGGTCAGGAAGGGCGTGGCCGAGCCCGTCGGTGTACAAATCCGTATGACCGCTGGTCATTTTCGCGAGGCCATGTTTGGCGCCGTTCGCGATCGCCTGGCCGAAGTGCTGACGCGCCTGGGCAAACCGCGGGCGCTGCCGGATCTGGCGCGGCTGGCCATCGATCCCAGGCAGGTGGCGGCGACCGTGGCCGTGGGCGGTCATCTCGCCGTGGTGTTGCGCGACCGCGCCATGGGCGACGAGTACCAGTTCGCCATCACCATCGGCGGCGAACCCGCGGGACCGCCGACCACCACCATCGTCGCCGACTTGGACGACCTGGTGACGCTGGCCGCGGCGCGCACGCCGCCACACAAGCTGCTCACGGGCGGCAAGCTTCGCATCAGCGGCGACCTGGACCGGCCGGCGAAATTGCTTACGGCCCTGCTGGCGGCCGCCAAACCCACCGCCTGAGGGCGACCGCGGCGCCGATGTGCCTTGACGCCGCGGCGGCGCGTGCTTGCATGCTGGGCTGCCAGGAGGCCCCATGAGCACCCAGTACCTCGACGAAGACGAAGACGACCTGGACGATCGCGAATTCGGGCCGGAAACCGACCACAGCGCCAGCCGTTACGCGCCACAAATCGGCCCGGCTTGGGATCCGTACGAAAGTCGACCCGCAGAGCGCCAGCAGGTGCTGTTGCCGCTGCTGTCGGCCGAGCACACCAACCTGCACCACGTGCCAACCGAGCTGCAGGGGGGCAACGCCGCCAGCAAGTTGGAGTACCTGCTGAACTTGCCGCGCCCCGCCGAGGTGGTCACGGCGCTGGCGCCCGAAGAATTCGTGTTCCTGGTCACCGAGATCGGCAAAAGCGACGCCGCCGAACTGCTGGCTCTGGCCTCGCCGCGGCAGCTGCAGGCGTGCCTGGACCTGGATGCCTGGCACGACGACACGTTGGACCTGGACCGCATGCTGCACTGGCTGGCGGTGGCGCGCAGCGAGGGCACCGAAGTGCTGGACCGCATGGTCGCCGCCCAAGAAGACGGCCTGCTGTGCCTGGCCCTGGGGCAAGTGGTCAAGGCCGTGCCGATCCACGAGGACACCGAGAACGAGGTGCCCGACGACGTCGAGACCTTCGACTCGCCGGACGGGAGCTACCGCCTGTGGGGCGAGCTGGACAGCCCCAGCATGGACGGGCTGCGCGCGCTGGTGCAATCGCTCTACCGAATCGACGTGTTGCGCGGTCGCGCCGTGCTGCGGGCCCTGAGTTCCGAACTGCCGAGTCAGCTCGAAGATGACCTGGTGGCGCTGCGCAACGCCCGCCTGGCGGACCTGGGCATGGTCGGCCGCGACGAGGCCTTGGAAATCTACGCCTACCGCGACCCCAACGCCTTTGCCACCGAGCTGCGCGAGCAATGGCGCGGCACCGCCGTGACCGAGGACCTGAGCCTTTTGCAGCGCAGCCCGCAGCCGTACCTGCCGCTGGAGGAGCAGGCGCGCCTGGGTCTGGCGCTGCGCGACCGCGATGCCGAGGGGAGCTTCCTGGGTGCCGTGTACGCGCGGCTGCCGAGTCATGTGCAAGAGCGTGTTCAGACTGGACTTCTGCACCTGGCCTACCGGGTCCAGTGCGCCCGGGCCGAGACGGCCGCCGCCGTCGACGAGCTGCCGCGCTGGTCGCGCCACGCCCTGCGGACCGTGGCGATGGGCCTGCAGCACCTGTGCGACGACGATCTGGACTACGCCGCCCTGCTGTTGGCCCACGTGCCGGCCGTCGAGCTGTTCCGCGCCGGCCACTCGCTGGTGGTCATCGAGGTTCACCGCGCCCGGCGGCTGCGCAGCAGTCTGGGCGGTGCCGCGGGCCTGGCCCTGCTGGAACCGGCAGACGCGCGCCTGGTGGCGTCGCTGCTGGCCCGCCACCCGGCCCACGCGGTCGGCGAACTGCAGCGGCCCTTCGAGACCCTGGCCGAGCTGGCCGCCGTGCGCCTGCGCCTGCGGGCCCTGACGGCGCGGGTAACCTGGATGGCCAAGCTGGCGTCGGGCGACCTGCAGGCGCTGCTGGCGGCGCTGCCCGCCAAGGATCGTCCGCGGTTGCAGGCGCTGTTCAATACCGCGCTGGCCTGGCAGGTGGTGGCAGGCCGGCCGCAGCTGCAGCCCATGACGGGCTTGGATCTGCGCGAATTCTTGGGGCGCGCCTTTGCCGCCGGCCGGCTGGCCGAAGAGTTGCGCGCCGCAGTGACCGCCGCTGTCTTGGCCGACATCGAGCTGACCGACGAAGTGGCGACCGCGCTGGCCGAATTCGTCGACGAGAGCTTGGATCGGCTGGCCGAAGACCTGGGTGGCCTGGCCGGTGCCGAGCAGGTCGACGTCCGCTTCGTCGGCGACGCCCTGTGGGTGACCAGCGAACTCCCGAGCTGAACGCCGGGGCGACACCAGTCAACTTATTGATGTTGCACGCAATCCCCGTTCGCTTGAAAGTGCCGCGGCTGCGACGCACACTTAGGGGCATACTGAGCCTGGTCTTGGTCGGCAGATCACCATGCAGCCGCACCCGCAGCACCCCACGGAACCGCCTGTCCTTCCAGCCCGAGCACCGCACCGCCTGCGCGCCTGGCCGCGGCTGCTGCTGCTCGTGGCGGTGGCCGCTGCCACGCTCTACTGCTCGGGCGCCCCACAGCGCCGCAGTTCGCGCACCTTGGTGACCGTCAGCGGTGGCTACGCCCAGGCCATACAGAACCACTACGGCTGCGGCGGCGAATTGATCAGCAGCGAGACCCAGTTGCAGGCCGGCGGCAGTGCCGAGGTGGTCCACGAAAACGAGGTCGGCTGGATGGCCGGCGTCGAGGTCGGCGCCCAGCGCAGTGAGGTGCAAGAGGTCCGCAATTCCGGCCAGATAGCCATGGAGGGCACCAGCGAACGCCCGCTAGCTACCTACTGGCAGCGCGCCGCCACCGTCCGCCTGGGCTGGGATCTCCACTACTTCGGCTTCGACGGCGGGGCCAGCTTCTACACCCAGGGCGGCGCCATCAGCCCGTACTTGGCCATTCGCGGCGGCTCGGTTCGCAGCGGCTTCTACGCCGAGTTGCAGGGCGGTTCGCGCCACCCGCTCTGGGATTCCACCTTGGTCAGCGCCGGCGTGCACTTCCGCGACGAGCGCTTCCGCGCCGGGCTGTCCCTGGCCTCGACCGCGCGGCGCATGCTCACCCACCGCGTCAACGGCGGCCAATTGCGAACCGAAGGCTACCAGTGGGGTTCTGTGCTCAACGGCGGCGACCCGGCGGTGATCGGCTACGCCGAGGTCTGGCCGCAGAGCAACGCGGCGATCCGCTTCACTGGCGTGGGTGCCGAGACCTGGGGCGCCACGATCAGCTTGATCCTGGGCCTGGGCGGCGACCCGGAGCCCGAAGAGCCCGAGTGGCGCGGACGCGCAACGCCCCTGCCCGATGCGCCGCCGGAGCCGCTGCCCCCCGAAGCGACGCCGGCCGGGCGCTGATCCTCAGGGTCGATCAGGCGTTGGCGAAGTCTTGGAACAGGATGCTGGACAGGTAGCGCTCGCCGGCGTCGGGCAGCACGGTCACGATGCGCTTGCCAGCATTCTCTGGGCGGCGGGCCAGCTTGAGGGCCGCGGCCACGTTGGCGCCGCAGCTGATGCCGGCGGTGATGCCCTCTTCGCGGTGCAGGCGGCGCGCCATCTCCACCGCTTCGTCGTTGGTGACGGTGATGATCTCGTCGACTAGGTCGAGGTCGAGGACGTCGGGCTTGAAGCCGGCGCCGATGCCCTGGATCTTGTGAGGACCCGGCTTGGGCGGCAGACCCGCCTTGATCGCCGTGAGGACCGGCGAATCGGCCGGCTCGACGGCGATCGACTTGACGTTCAAGCCCTTGGCCTGCTTGAGGTAGCGCGACACGCCGGTGATGGTGCCGCCCGTGCCCACGCCAGCGACGAAGAAGTCTATCTGGCCATCGGTATCTTCGAAGATCTCGGGGCCGGTGGTATCGAAGTGGATTTGCGGATTGGCCGGATTCTTGAACTGCTGTGGCATGTAGTAGCGCTCGGGGTCCGAGGCGGCGATCTCCTCGGCCTTGGCGATGGCGCCAGGCATGCCGCGCGGCCCTTCGGTCAGCACCAGCTGGGCGCCGAAGGCCAGCAGCATCCGCCGCCGCTCCAGGCTCATGGTCTCGGGCATGGTCAGGATCAGCGGATAGCCGCGCGCCGCCGCGACAAACGCCAGCGCAATACCGGTGTTGCCGCTGGTCGGCTCGACGATGGTGACCGCGCGCGACCCCGGCACCAGCTTGCCGGCGCGCTCGGCGGCCCAGATCATGGCCGCGCCGATGCGACACTTGACCGAATAGGCGGGGTTGCGGCCCTCGACTTTGACGACGACCTCGGCACCAGTGCCGGCGGACAGGCGATGCAAGCGCACCAGCGGGGTGCGACCGATGCTGAGGCTGTTGTCGTCGAAAATGCGGGCCATGCTGGACTCCAAAAGGGGTGAAAAGTGGGCGGCGGCCTGGGCCGGGTCCGCGCGCCGTTGTTTGGCTCGGCGCACCATAACCCAAGTGCTCGCAAACGAGAAGTCAACCGCGGGCACTCGCCGCGGCTCGCCGCCCATCGTGCCGAATGCGGCCCACCTTGTCAATCCCTATCGGAAAACTAGGCATACAACATCACTGCGAATATATTTGCGTTTTCAGCTCGGTCGGATTTTCCGTTCGCGCGGATCAGCCGCCCAGCGCCCCCAGCCGGGCCAGCGCTTGCAGGTCGGGGTCGCTGCGGTAGGCCACGTGGAGGGCGCGGGTGGTGTCGGCCGGAGTAATGGAGCTGCGACCGGCGCGATCGGCAAGGTCGCCCGCCAGGGCCTCGGCCACCAGCAGCCGCCGCACCAGCTGGCCCAAGCCGGCATCCAGATGCCCCAGCGCCACCTGCACCGGCAGGTCGTTGGCGACGATGTCGTGCAAGTGCCGCGCCGCCATCGGTTCCAGGGTGAGCGGGCGCCCGCCGCGCCCCGCCATCTGCGCGCGCAGTCCGCGGGCCAGGTCTTGCAGGCGGCGGGCGTCGCTGCGCTCACCGCGCTGGTGCAAGGCCGCGGCGCGTTCGTCCAACTGGGCCACGTAGGCCTGCAAATCGGCAAGATCGTACATCTCTTCTGGCGCGTGCAGGGCTTGGACCAGCTCATCCAGGCGGGTCGGCTGGACCAATTCCGGCCCCTCGGCCAGCTCGCTGCTGCGCTGGTCGATGGCGGCCTGGGCGCGGCGCAACACCGCAGCCAGCCAGCCCTTGGCGTCGGCTTGGTCGGGCTCCAGGGCGAAGAACTCGTCGCACAAGCTCCACCACGCGCCTTGCGGCACCGGCAGACCGGCCGTCCACTCAAAGGGCAAGGCCGCCCGGACCGGCGCCGCGCCTTCGGCCAGCAGCGTGCGCACTTCGCCGTCCCGGCCCGGCCAGGGTTCGGCCGCATCGCGGGCCTTGTCGTAGCCGTCGCACGCCAGAAGCAGCGAGACGTGCACACCGCGCGGACTGCGGTGCAAGCGCAGCGGAAACAGGCGGCATGCCATGGGTTTGGCGGCGCTGCCGTGCTCGCGGTGGATGTCGCACAAGCGATCGTCGCCCTGGGCCTGGCAGCGTCCGTCGCTGCCGCGCGCCATGCCAACATGGGTGACGCCGGCCACTTCCACGGTCTCGAAGAGCTCGGTGGCGGCAATGTCGCCGCCCGGCCCCAGTCGCACCACGTGATCGGCGTGGCCGGGGTGTTTGCGGACGCGCGAGCCGAAGCGCAGGCTGGCCACCCGCCGCTGGTCGGCCGGCGTCAGCGGCCCCAAGAAGGTCGCGCCGCAGCACGTTCCGGTGCCGACGCAGGCGTGTTGCGGCGGATGCTTGCCCTGCGGCCACAGCAGCGGCTCGTCGGCGGCGGGGTGGTGGCACTGACGGGCAAACGCTTCGCGCTCGACCTGCAGCTTGAGCCGCGCCTGGGCGCGCTTGCCTTGGACCAAGTACATGCGGGCCAAGCCGTGGATGCGGCTGGTCAATTCCTCGGCCTGCAACTCGGTCTTGCGGGCCAGCGCGGCGATCGAGCCGCCTTGCGCCAGGGCCCGCACCACCCGCGCATCCACCTCGCCCAGGCGCACCCGCCGCGACAGCAACGGATCGACGGCGAACCACTCGCCGGTCGGCGCGCGCTCCAGGCGCACATCACCCCGCAAGCGGTAGACCGACATCGGCTGCTTCTCCTGATTCAGGGCCCGCTTGGCGCGCGACCGCCCTGGAGATCCCTGGGGCAGCGGGCCAACACCCGCGGCGCCGGGCCGGGCGGCGGTTCCCAGGGATCGTGCACTTGCGTCGCACCGGCGGACGCCCGGGCGGTGCTATACCTTGCTCTTGTCGCCAATGTCCACGCCAATGTCGGGAATGGCGAAGTCGTCGTCGCTGAGGCTGGGCGCCTTGAGCGCGGGCGTCGAGGCCGGCGGAACCAGGCCCATCTTGGCCTTGAGCGCCAGCAGAGCGTCCGTCGGACCCTTGGTCTGCTCCAGCTTCTTGAAGCGATCTTCCAGGCTGGCGCCCGAGATGTCCGCGGACAGCTCGCCCGCCGCCGCCGCCTCGGCCTCCATCTGGTCGACCTTCTCGCTCATGCGGCCAAAGGCGTCGAAGGCCGAGTTGTCGTTCAGGCCGGCCATGGTGTTCTGGATGGTCTTTTGCGCCTCGGCGCGCTTGGCGCGGGCGATCATCAAGTCCTTCTTGCGCTTGGCCTCGTCGATCTTCTCGTTGAGCTGGACCAGCGAGGCGCGCAGCTGCTCGGCGGCGGCCTTCTGCTGCTGCCACTGGCCCTTCCACTGCTCGGCGAGCTGGGCTTCGCTCTGCTGGCGGCTCAGCGCCTCTTGCGCCAGACCGTCGTCGCCGGCCTGCACGGCGAGCATGGCCTTGCGCTCCCACTCGGCGGAGTTCTGCTGAGCCGTCAGCATCTTGGCGTACAGCCGCTTCTCGTCGGCGATGGCCACGGCGACCATCTTCTTGGCCTCGATGAACTGGTCGCGCATGTCGATCAGCAGTTGGTTCAGGATCTTCTCGGGGTCCTCGGCCGCGCTGACCATGGAGTTGATGTTCGAGCGCAGCAAGAGGCCGATGCGGTCAAAGATGCTCATGATACTTTCCTTGTGGCGTAGACGTGTAGCGTAGAGTTTGCCGGGGGTTGCAGGTGGCGCCCGTTTCAGTCCTTCAGCAGACCGAGGAGCTCGTCGCGGTGATCGGTGATCGCCTGGCTCAGCGAGTCGATGGCGGCGAGGAACTCGTTGTGATCCAAGTTCTCGAGCTGCATGACCTCGACGGCGACAACGGAGCTGCCTTCCAGGGCGTAGGCCCCCTGCAGCATGTCGGTGGCGTTGAACTGCAGCAGCCGCCCGTACAGCGCGGCGCGCTTGCTGTCGCTCAGCCCGGCGGGGACTTCGGCCAACTTGACCCGGAAGACCACGAGCGGGTCGGACACGTGCACCACGATTTGTGCGCCACCCCACGCCAAGTCGTGCAGCACCCAGGTGCTCGGGCCGGCTTGCTCCGAGGGGATCTCGCTAGAAATTACGTAGTTCTCAAAGTCTTCCAACGTTCGCGCCATGCTGGGGCCCCAACGCAGCTGCACCGCGCAGCCAAATTTCCGTCTGCAGCCGGCGGCGAAGACCACCAAGGCTCCGCCCGTGCCGCTGCCTCTGCGGCGAGTGTAGGGGCGCGCTGGCCGTTTCGCAACCATGCCTTGCCACCCGAACTTGCTGCGCGCGAGCCGCCGCAGTAGCCTGCTGGACCCGCCGCACACATGGCGCGGGGCAGAGGCGATGGCAATGGGCAAGGCAGCTACCGCGACCGGCAACACCACGGGCACGGCGATCGCCGGCTGGCTTTGTGCGGCGATTTTGGCCGGTTGTCAGGTCACGCCGCCGCCGCCGCCGGGTCCGGTGCCGCTGGCGCAAGTGCTGGCCGCGGTCGAGCGGGAGAACAAGGCGTTCGAGGATCTGCATGCCACCGGCCCGGCCTCGGCCCAGGCGCTGGGGGCCCTGAACGGCAAGCTGCAGTCGATCGGCTACTTCCGCCGGGTGCCGGCCCAGCCGACGACGGAGCTGTTGCAGAGCGCGCTGCGGCGGCTGGCCGCGCAAAAGGGCTTGGCGATCAAGTCTATCGACGTCCAGATGCCGGCTGAGCGGCCGGTGCCGCCGTCGCAGAAGCTGGCGCCCGGTCAGCGCTGGGAGCCGCAGCTCGACGACCTCCGCGGGGTGTTGCAGTTGCGGGTGGATCTGGTCGGTGCGCCCAAGGACATCGCCGCCTACATCGACTCGCTGCCCGAGCAGGTCGACCGGTTGGTGGTCGTCACCGAGCGCGAGGCCTTCAGCAACGGGGCAATCCTGAAGCTAGAGGCCTACTTCGAGCGGCAGCTGCCGGCGCCCGAGGTCCAGCTGGCCTGGCCGACGCTGGCCGAGCGGCTGCGGGCGGCGGGCTACGCCGACGGCGATCCGGCGGTGCTGGCCGCGCCGGAGTACGCCAAGCTGAAGGCCCAGGTCGAACTGGGCCAGAAGCGGCTGCCCGACGTGCGGCGCCTGGTGCAGATCAGCGCCGACTTTCCGCGCTGGCTGCTGCGCTGGCAGTTCTTCGAGGAGCGCGGCCGCGCCGAAACCGCCGTACACGGCAGCCAGGTGATGGACCTGAAGTAGCTGCCCTGGAATGCGCAACTAGAATTGGATGATGAGCCCACCGGTGCCCGGAGCGTACTGGGGCGGAGACGGCTGCGGCGAGGGCGCCAGGGCATAGGCGGCAGCGGAGCCGCCGGCCACGGCAACCAGAATCGTCCAAAACCACCAGCGCTTGTAGATCGGCTTGGCCTGAACTTCGCCCGGCACGTTTGGGGCGACGATGGTGCGCGGCTTCAGCACCTCGTCGACCATCTTGTCGATCTGCTCGCGGGTCTCTTTGTCGCGGTTTTCCCACTTGATGTCGCGCGCCACCTGGTTGATGACCTGGCGGCTGTCCAGGTTGGCCAGAGCCATCTCGACGCGCATCTTCTCGCGGCTGCCGCTGGCGCGCAGGAGGAGCACGTACGGAGTGCCGGTCAGGCCGCCCACCGAGCTGAGCGAGTCCGGGCTGTTCTCGCCCGCCACCACCTTGACCAGGCCCTTGGCGACCGAGTCGAAGGCGACTGCGCGCTGCGCCGCTTCCAGGCGCTCGTCGACCACCTGGCCCGCCTTGTCGATGGTGACCTTGCGGGCCTTGCGCTTGAAGCCCTGCTTGCTGATCGCGATCAGCTGGTCGCCCTTGGTCGAGGTGGCAAACGTAGGCGTAAGGCCCATGTAGCGGCCGTTGACGTAGACGCGGGCGTTGGGCGGATCGGTGCGGATCTCGAAGTCGACCTCTTCGCGGCCCGAGATGTTCTTGCGCGCGGTGTCGAGCGCCGCCTGGGCCTTGGGCGAGTACTCCGACACGTCGAGCGGCGCCTTCTGGTCGGCCTGCACCGCCTTTTCGAAGTTCTTGGCCGCGCCCTTGGGGTCGCCCGCCAGGAACATCGCTGCGCCGAGCAGGGCCATGGTCTTGGGCAGCACGGTGGAGTCGCTGAGCACCGCGTAGGCAATCAGGTAGTTGCCTACGGCGTTGTCGAAGTCCTCGGCCGCGTCTTCGGCATTGCCCGCCTTCAGCTTGGTCAGGCCGCTTTTGACCAGTTGCTCGGCGGTCTTGGCGCTCGAGGTCTGGATTTCTTCGCCGCCCAGGTTGAGCGCGGCATCGAAGTCGGTGTAGCGAACCTGCTTGCTTTTCTTCAGGGCCCGCGCCGTGTCGAAGGCGATCTCGCGCGTCGCCGCCTCTTCGGGCGACAGGTCGATCAGCGACAACAACATGCTGTCGTCGGCCGCCGCCGGCCGCGCCACGGTGCCGCCGAGCAGCACGAGCAGCAGCCAAGCTGTGGCGCGAAACAGCACAGGAGTCCGGAGCATGGGCGTCTTCCTCGCAGGTCCCCGCGGACGGGACCGCTGCATTGTGGGGCGAAGCGGCCCGATTGTCCAACCGACGGCGCCCAAGCCGCGTGCCGCGCCGCCCTCGCACCCTGGCCGGGGCCTGCGCGCGGGTCCGCTGGCGAGGCGCGGCTACTTCCAGGGCGTGCCGGCGGTCCACAGGGTCGAGAAGAAGGCCTTGAGGTCGCTGACCGCCTGGTTGTTGCTGAAGCGGGCGCCGACCTCGTGGTACGAGACGAAGCCGCCGTAGCCCCAGTTGTTGCTGCCCAGGATGACGGTGTTGTCGACGATCAGGAACTTGGCGTGCGTGACTTGGCTGGTACTGGCGACCTTGACGTCGGCGCCCAGGCTTTTCAAGTAGTTGGCTGCGGCCTGGTTGATGCTTTCGCTGCCGTCGCCGGGCTCGTAGCTCATGTCCAGGACCACCTGCACCTTGACGCCGCGCTTGACCGCCGCGCCGATCTTGCCCACGGTTTTCGTCACGGGCGAGCCGGTGTCGCTGGGATCGACGTTCATGCCGTAGGTGCAGAGCTGGACCGTGCTGCCGGACTTGGCGCCGTCGAGCATCGTGCCGGCCAGGGCCGCATAGCCGCCGTCCGCGTACAGCGTGGCGACGGAGGTGCTGCCCGAGGGCATGCTGACGTTCAAGTTCGGGGTCTTCCACAGCTTGTCGAGCCAGGTGTGCAGCTGGCCGGTCAAACCGGCGTCGCGGACCAGGATGTTGGTCTCGTTGTTCTTCTCGATCGAGGTGCTGGACCAGTTGGTCGAGCCGATCACGAAACCCTGCTCGCTGGCGACGATTTTGGCGTGGGTGCGGACCTTGTTGCTGTCCATCATCACGTTCACACCGGCCGCCTTCAGGTTCGCCATGGTGGTCTGGTTGTAGCTGACTTCTTGATCCAGCAGCACTTTGACGTCGACGCCGCGGTTCTTGGCCGCGATCAGGGCCTGGGTCAGGTTTTCGGGCGCGTAGCCCATGCCGGTCTCGAACTGGACGATGCGCAGCTTCTTCTGGGCGGTCTGAATGACCTCGTTGGCGCGGCTGAAGTACTTCTTGTTGGTGACGAGCTCGATGGCCGGGCCCTGCGAAAGGGTGCTGGCTGGGGGCTGGCCTTGGGTGTCGGCGCCCGGCCCCGGTCCGCTGTCGCCGCCACTGCCGTCGGCGCTGGCGATGCCGCCCGAGGTGTTGCCGGTTGGCGCCGGACAGCCCGGAAGCAGACCAAGCAAGAGCGCGACGAGCAACGCAAACCGCGGCCAGCTGGGGTGGCGCGGGGCTGGGTTGGGCTGGTGGGGAAAGTCGAGGGGAGCGCGGTCCATGCTCCGCAGCTTGCCTGACGCGGCCGCCCGGGCGCAAGGGGGCGCGGGCGCAGTGGCGCGATCAGGTGGTCGGGAGCTTGTCCTTGCGGAAGCGCTTGGCCAGCGCCTCCAGCCTGTCGAGCAACTCCTCGATCAGGAAGGGCTTGTCCAGGTGATCGTCGGCGCCGTACAGCGGGGCGGTCATCTCGTTGAGGTTCGGGCCGATGGCCGTGAGCATCAGGATGCCGACGTCGTCGAAGTCGCGGCGCGAGCGGAGGGTTTTGCAGACCTCCCAGCCGTTCATCTGCGGCATCATCACGTCCAGCACCACCAGGTCGGGCTTGTGGCCCAGGGCCGAGCGGAGGGCTTCTTCGCCGTCGTAGGTGAGGGCAATGCGGTAGCCCGCCGACGTGAGTGTCTTGCGCAGAAGACCTGCGATTTCAAGGTCGTCTTCGGCCACCAACACGTGGATGCCATTGTCTTTGGGCATGTCGCAACGCTCGCAAGCGCCCGCAAGGGGGCGCACGGTTCGGGTTCGTGGGGTGGCGCCAGGGCCGGCCCGCTGCGGCGAGTCTGCAACAATCGCCTGCGGAATTGAAGCGGGCAAGTGGCGGGACGTGGGCGGCCGCCTTCGACGGGTGCCGGTCCGCGCACGCGCCCATTCCGTCCGGTTCGGATCGAGAACGCCGGCGACTCTCTGGGCCCGAACCGCCCCCCGTGATTCTCGCCAGTTGCCAATCGGGTCCGGAATGCCGTTCCCGCGCGAATCCGGTGGGGTGCAGGCTCGGGTGCTGGCTCGGCTGGGTGCACAGCGGCTGCGTCCGCGCGGGGGTGCGCGGCGGCCTGCGCTGCCGGTGGGGTGGTGCAGGGACGCTGGGCCCGCGGTGACCGGTTGAGGGCGCTATTCTTCGCCGCGGCCGGCGGCCGAAGCCTTCTTCAGGATCTCTTTGGCCTTGAGCGCCAGCGGATCCGAGCCGAGGATCTTGTCGGCGCGGGCCGCGAGCTCCTTGGCCTTGGCCGACTGACCGGCCGCGAGCGCCTGCTCGGCCTGCTGCAGCAGGTTCTTGCCGTCGGCCTTGCAGCCGTCGATGACGGCCTTGGCGTCGGGGTGGCTGCCGGTCGCCGAGTAGTCGTTGGCGACCTCGGCGTTTTCCACGGCCTCGCCGCAGTTGCCGGCCGCTCGCGCCGCCTTGGCCGCCGCCACATAGGCTTTGATGACCTGGTCCGTCAGGAACGCCTTGTGGTGGCCGTCGACTTCGCTGTCGGCTTCGCGGGCGTCCTTCCACGCGGCGCCAGCGGCCTTGCCCGCGGCACTCTGCGCCTTGTTCCACGCCGCCTCGACGCGCTTGATGCCGGCGACGTAGGCCGCCGCCTTCTTCTTCTCGTCCTTGCTGTAGGGACCGCTGGCGATGGCTTCGAAGGTCTGGATGGCAGCCGACCATTGCCGCGCCCCATAGGCTGCAAGTCCGCCCGCGAAATCGGCTTTCTTGCCGGGAGCGGCCGCGACCGCGGCTTCGGCGGGCTTGACGTCGCCCGGCTTGCCTTCCGCGGGCTTGACCGCGGCGGCCGGGGCGCCGGCGTCGGCGCTGGCTCCGGCGTCGGGACCTGCGACCGGCGGTGGGGCAGCGCCAGCGAGTTGGCCCTGCAGCATCTTGGCGTCGCCGTTGTCCGGCTCGACCTCCAGGATCACCTTGATGGCGGCGTCGGCCTTGGCGTTGTCGCCGGCAGCGAGCGCCTTCTTGGCCTCGTCCAGCTTGGCCGTCACCAGCGCTTTCTTGACGTCGATGACCATCTGGTCGGCCTCGGCGCGGAAGACCGACTCCTTGCCGATGTCTTCCGAGGTGAGCTTGGCGAGCGCCTCTTCGTTGTTGCCGGCTTCCATCGCCTCTTTGCCCTCTTGCAGGGCCTTTTGCGCGGTGGCCTCTTGGCTGGCTTGGCGCTTGAGGGGCGCGATCTCGGGAGCCGTCTTGTCCAGCTCCTGGGCCTTCTTCAAGGTCGCCACCGCCGCGGTGAACTCCTTGTCGGCAATCTGCTTCTTGGCCTTGTCGATGAGCGCGCCCACGTCGCCGTCGGCCTCGCCCTCGGCGCCCGCGGCAGGCTTATCGCTGGACTTCTTGCCCATGACGAGCCACGCGGTCACGCCGCCGCCGATCAGCAAGAGGACCAGCACGGCTGCGATGGCGATGATCTTGCCGGGACCGCCGCCGCCACTCTGCGGCTTGGCGGCCGCACGCGGCTCTGCGACTTGGCGCATCGGCCGATCGTCGTCGCGCCCGGCCGAGCGACCGCTGTCTTTGCGCTTGCCCACGCCGTCGATCTGGTACTCGAGCACGGACATGCCGATTTCGATCTGGTCGCCGGGTTCCAAGATCTGGCGGGCGCGTTTGTCGCCGTTGACCTTGGTGCCGTTGGGGCCGCCCAGGTCCTCCAAGACGACCTGGTCGCCGCTTCTGCGCAGTTGGAAGTGCTTGCGCGACACGGCGGGGTCGGCGAGGACGATCTGACAGTCCAAGCCGCGGCCGACCAGCGAGTCGCCCTCGCCGATGTGGTGGACCTTGCCGCGGTCCGGGCCCGACACCACCTTGAGGTCCAGGGCGCGCCCCATCGGCTGGGGTGCGCGGCTGGACGGCGCCGGCAGATCGTCGGGCATCGCGTCGAGCATGCGGGTCGCGGCTTCTTCTTCGTCGTCGCCGTGGCCCATGGCAGGGGGCGGCGGCGGCGCGGGGCGAGCCATCGGGCGCGGCGCCGGGCGGGCCGCAGCACGGGGCGCCGGCGCCGGACTGCGCACGAATTCGGTGGGCGGCGGATCCACGTCCTCGATGGACATGGCGCGCGTCGACTCGCCGTTGTCGTCGTCGTAGTCGGCTCCGCCGGAGCGCGCACCCGAGTCAACCCTGCGCTGATTGCCAAAGCCAATGCCGCCGCGGCGGTCGGCGTTGCCAATCTTCAAGCTCCTCGCGGCGCGCCGGTGGTGGCCGCTGCAGCGCAGTCGCGACCGCGGCGATCAGTACCACACCTGCATCGGACCGGCAATTTCTCGGCCAAATTCTGGACCGAGTGTGCTGTAGCTGCGGCAAGTTCGCCAAGCGCCCCGCGGTGACCGGCTTTGGCAATGCCAGGGCCAGGTTGGGCACGCCAAGGGCGGTACACCAAGTCCGAAGTTCCTTCGGCGTTGCACGACGTTGATTCGGTGTGCCAGGCGCCAGCTGCGCGCGGGGGGCGCAGGGGGCGGCGCGCCCCATTGCCTGGCGAAAAGGCTAGCACCCCAAACCCGAAAACGCATGAGCCCATCCCTGATCGGGTGCGAGGTTTGGGGTACGGGTCGCGGACCGTCGGCAGGTTGCGTGCCGCCGAGGAGCAGCAGGACCCGGCGCGGGGGAGCGGGTACCGGGTGGCTGCTCGCGGGGAGCGGTGCAGGCGCATTGGGGAGCGACACAATCCGCACCAACGGGGACACGTTGCGGCGGCTTGCGCTGGCGGCCGGGTGCCGCCCCCTCAGCGGCAATGGGTTTCCCCAGCGAATCGCCTGGTTGCGCGGAACGGTCGCGATCGATGATCGGTGCTCTAGGCCTGGGGGACGACGTGCACGGTCTTGCGGCCGTGGTACGTGCCGTATTCGACCACGCCGGGGGCGGTGGCGAACAGGGTGAAGTCCTTGCCAGTCATCACGTTCTTGCCGGCGTGCCACACCGAGCCGACCTGGCGGACGATGATCGCGCCCGAGCCGACGGTCTGGCTGCCGTAGACCTTGATGCCGCGGAACTGCGGGTTGGAATCGCGGCCGTTGCGCGACGAACCTTGACCTTTTTTGTGAGCCATCTGTGACTCCAGGGCGACCAGCCGCAGGCGCGGCAGCCCGATGAGGGTAGAACCAGCCGATGTTCAACCGGGGGCTCCGACAGGAACCCGCGGCGCGAATCCAGCAGCAAGCGGCCGTGTGGCCGCCGCGGCCTAGGCTTCGATGGTCTGGATGCGCACGCGGGTGATCCACTGGCGGTGGCCAATGGTCTTGCGGCTGTTCTTGCGGTGACGGTACTTGTGCACCAGGATCTTGTTGTCGCGGGTCTGCTCGACCACGGTGCCGACAACGCGGGCACCGACGAGCGCCGGCTGACCCAGGCGGACGGTGGTGCCATCGCTGACCATCAGCACTTCGTCGAACACGACGTTTTCGCCGGTGTTGACCGGAAGTTTCTCGACGGTGACCTGCTGACCGGCGCTGACGCGGTACTGCTTGCCGCCCGTCTTGATGATGGCGTAGGGGTTCGAAAGGCTGCTGGACATGGGACTCTCCGGACGCATGGGCGGGTACGGCGCACCCGCTTCGGGCCGCGCAGTGTGCCTCGTCGGCCGCTCCAGGTCAAGTGGAAAACCGATCTGGGTGCGCGGGCTTGCGCTGCGCCGCGCCCTTCCGACACGAAGCACCCTTGTGTCAGATCATTGTATTTGTTAGATATTTGCACCCATGAACGCCTCGAAGGCGGCCATGGTGATACTGGGATCGCGGACCTTCTCGACCAGATCGGCCAGGGTGGTGTGATCGAGAATCTGCAGGGTGGCGTTGTGCACGTCGGCGAGGAGCACCCGGACTGCGCAGCGCTCTTCGTCCTTGCAGTCGCCGCAGCGCTGGTAGGCGGTCTTGGACAGGCACGGCAGGGGCGCGAGCGGGCCGGTGAGGGTCCGGATCACTTCGCCGAGCAGGACGTCCTCGGGCTTGGCGAGGAGCTGGTAGCCGCCGTTCTTGCCGCGCCGGCTCGACAGGATGCCGGTGTTGCGGAGTTCGAGGAGGATGGCCTCCAGAAACTTGCGCGGGATGCCCTCGGCGTCGGCCACCGTAGAGATGAGCACGGGCCCGTCGCCCTGGTGCTGGGCGAGGTAGACCAGGGCTTTCAGCGCGTAGCGCGACTTCATCGGCAGCATGGGGATCCTTTGGTCGGGCGGGCGGTGCGGCGTCGGCCGCTTGGCGATTGTGCGGAAAAACGCCGTGTACGCAAGCTTGCCGCGCACGGTTGGAACAGGGGGCCGTGTCATGTAGCATCGGCGGCGCGACGGCCGCAAGGCGAACACCGGGCAGGGCGACGCGGAGCGAATCCGCGCGGGAGTGAATATGAAATTCAAGTGCGACCACCGCTTTGGGCCGATCAGCCTGGCGGACTACGAGAATCTGTACTTCGACGAGGACTTCAACATCGCCCTGTGCAAGACCGTGGGCCTGCACCGCGAGCTGGTGTCGCGCGAGGTCAAGGACGGCCGCCTGCGCCGCGTCGTGAAGGTGGCGCCCGACCGCGAGGTGCCGGGCCCGGTGGCGAAGGTGATCGGCTCGAACCGCCTGGAGTACACCGAGACGGTGGACTACGTGCTGGGCAGCGGCCGCGGCACCTGGAGCACGCTGTCGTCGGTGATGACGGACAAGGTCGACTCGCGCGGCAGCTTCGCGTTTGCCGCCTCCGGCGACGGCGTGGTGCGGACCATCGAGGGCGACATCAACGTCAAGATCACCTTCATCGGCGGCGTGGTCGAGAAGTTCATCGTCGACGACGTGGTCAAGAGCTACGAGCGGGCCGCGGAGTTCACCCGCAACTGGCTCGCCAAGAAGTAGGCGTTGAGCACAGCGGCGAGCTTGGGGACGGGCCGGAGCACCCTGGTCGACGGGCTGCGCGGGCTCGCGATGCTCGGCGTGGTCGCGATCCACCTGGCGGCGCGGGTGCCGGCGGACAGCCCTTGGCAGGGGGCGTCGCAGGTCGTCGACCATCTCGGCCGGTTCGGCGTGCCGCTGTTCCTGGCGGTGCTGGGCTGGGGCGCGGCGCAGCCGGACCACCGGCGCCCCGTAGCCTCGCTGGGCTGGCTGGGTGCGCGCCTGTGGGCGGTGCTGCCGGCCTACCTGGTGTGGGCGCTGCTGTACGCGGTGCTCGCCCCGTGGGACGGCGACGCGCTGCCCGGCTCCTGGCAGCCCGGCGCAGGTCTGGGCGAGCGGTTGTGGCGGACCGCGGCGGGCTACAGCGCCGAACAGCTTTGGTACATGCCGGCTTACCTGACCCTGCTGCCGCTGGTAGCGGCGGTGGCGGCGCTGCCGCGGCGGGTGGCGGCCGGCGTGGCCGGGGCGGCGGTGCTGGGAATGCTGGTGCTGGTGGGGCAGGTGGAGGCGGTGGTGGCCGCGGACACGACTCCGCCGCCGCTGGCGGGCTGGATCCTGCGGAGCGAAGGGCGCTTGCCGCTGCCGTGGCTGGGTTTCGTCGCTGCGGGGGCGCTGCTGGCACGGGTGCCGCTGGCGGCGGGGCCGCGGTGGCTGCAGGGGCTGCGGCTGGCGGTCGGGATGGCGGGCCACGCGCTGATCGCCCAGCGGGCGCCCAGTTCGCCGCGCTTCGACGACTTCTGGTGCTCGCTGGCGATGCCAGGGTCGCTGCTGGCATTTCTGCTGTGGGCGCCGGTGCTGCTGGCGTGGCTGGCCGAGCGGCGGCCCGGCGCGTGGCTGACGACGGTCGGGCGCAATTCCCTAGCGATGTACCTGAGTCACGTGCTGTTCCTGCGGCTGGGCTGGGCGATCGGCGCGCCGCTGGGCCTGGGCCCGGGTCTGGCGATCGCAGCGCTGGCGACGGCGGCGGGCTGTGCGGTGTATCTGCCGGTCCACAGGCGGCTTTTCCCTCAGGCGTGACCCTTCGCTTTGAGCCATAGCGCCGCGCCGTCCATCAGCCACGCCACCGCGACGTGGATGGTGACGCCGCCCCAGATGCTGCGGGTGTCCATCGCCAGGGTGCCGAGGACGGTGCCGGCGAGGATCGAGCCGAGGCACTCGGGGAGCGGCTTGCCGAAGTGGATCATGCAGTACGGGATCGACATCGCCAGGATCGCCGAAGCGCCCATGTCGGCGGCGAGGCCGCGGAGCAGGAAGCCGCGGAAGAAGAATTCCAGGGCGAAGAACTGGATGCCGTAGCCGAGCTCCCAGACGAGCTGGCCGCCCACGCCGACCCGCGAAGTGTGGAAGGGGTAGTGCATCTGGAACTCGGGGCTTTGCGCGACCCCGATCACGGACAGGGCCACGGGCAGGAAGAGGAGTGCGTAGATCGGCAGGTGCTTGGCGTAGTCGCGCGGCGCCATGTAGAACTCGCTGAGCGTGAGGCCGAAGACGATCCGCACCACGCCGGCGGGGATGATGACGTAGCAGAGCACGCAGCCGAGGACCCAGGACAGGTTGTCGAGCAGGGGCGCGTACGGGGTCAGCCACACCCCCAGGCCGTAGTCCAGCGCGAAGGCAGCGTCGACGGTGGCGGCGGCGAGGCGGGCCTGCACCTGCTGGTCCATGACGACGAAGCGCAGGGTCACGAGCATCAGCGAGGCGGTGACGGCGGTGATGACGGCGGCGGTGCGGGCGCTGACGTTGCCGACCCGGATCTGGCCGCGGTCGCGCGCGTCGATGCGGGCCCAGGCCTGGACGAAGAAGGTGTGGAGGATGTAGGCGACGAGGTTGCGGCGGGGTGCGGTGGCGGTCATGGGGCTGGCGGTTTAGCGCGTTTGGCGAGCAAGGTCCAGCAGGCCACGGCCAGGGCGGCGCCGGTGGCGTCGGCAAGGAGGTCCCAGGGGTCGCTGGACCGGCCCGGGACCCAGCCCTGGTGCAGCTCGTCCAGGCCGCCGAAGGCCGTCGCCAGCGCCCAGGCTTGGACCCCGGCGCGATGCCCGCGCAGCCCCACGCGCCACAGTGCCCCCAGCAGCGCGTAGATCGCCGTGTGCACGAGCTTGTCCGGCGGCACCACGGTCAGCACCGCCAGCAGCCAGTGCGGCAGGTCAGCCAGCAGGGGCCGGGCTTCGGGCCAGGTGCGCGAGGAGCTCCACCAGATGGTCGCGCTCCAGCCCAGGGCCGGGGCGAGGCGCAGCGAGGTGGCGAGCTTGCCGAGATTCATCTTTCATCTCATGGATCTGACACAAGGGTGCTGCGTGTCAGACACAAGCCCGGCGGCAGGCTCAAGCGTGGGGCGGCGGCGGCCGTTGGGTCGGCGGAGGTGGGGGCGAATTCGTCATTTTCCAACTAATATCGAACACCTGACACAAGGGTGCTGTGTGTCAGATCAGCTGGCCGCCCAGGGAATTTTGGCCCACCAGGTCGATCCGCACTCGGCCGAGCCGGCCAGTCAGCGCGGCGAGCTGCTCGGGCGTGTCGACCGCAACGTTGACCTTGAGGTTCTCGGGCGTGCGGCCCATCACCTGCAGGCCGCGGCTCTCGCGCACTTGGCTGAGCTTGCTCTGCGGCCCGGCCTCGTGCAGCCGCGACGGCCCTTCGAACAGCACCTCGACCGCGCGGCCGTGGAAGCCGGCGAGCCACTCGGCGGTCAGCGCGTCCTGCACGGCCTGCAACCGCTGGAGACGACGCTTCTTTTCAGCGAGCGGCACGTCGTCCTTCAGCTCGGCGGCGCGCGTCCCGGGCCGGGCCGAGTACATGAAGCTGTACAGGGTGGCGTAGCGGACGCGCTCGAGCAGTTGCATCGTCATCTCGAAATCATCAAGCGTTTCGCCCGGAAAGCCGACGATGAGGTCCGTGGACAGCGCCACGTGCGGCGCGATCCGCCGGAGCTTGTCGACCTTCTCCAGGTAGTCGTCGACGCCGTGGTGCCGCCGCATCCCCGCCAGCACCGCCGGCGAGCCCGACTGGATCGGCAAGTGGAAGAACGGCATCAGCTTCTTGCAGGTGGCAAAGGCCTCGATCAGCGCGTCCGTGCAGTCCATCGGGTGCGAGGTGGTGAAGCGAATCCGCTCCAGCCCGTCGATTTCCGCAACCTGGTGGATGAGCTCGGCAAAGTCGACCTCGCCGTCGCGGTCCTTGCCGTAACTGTTGACGTTCTGCCCCAGGAGCGTGACCTCGCGTACGCCAGCGTCGACCAGCAACTGCACCTCGCGGACCACGTCGGCCGCCGGCTTGCTGACCTCGCGACCGCGGGTGAAGGGCACGATGCAAAAACTGCAAACCTTGTTGCAGCCTTTCATCACGGTGACCATCGACGTCACCCGGCCGTCGCTCGGCGGCACCGGCTCCGGGAAGGTGTACTCGCGGCGGTGCACGAACGCCGTCGCCGACTGCCGCTGATTCTGGGCGCGGCGGGCCTCGACCAGGCTCGGCAGCTGGGCAATCTGGTCCGGGCCGACCACCAGGTCCAGGTGCGGCAGCTTGTCCAGCAGCTTCTGCCCCTCTTGCTGAGCCACGCAGCCGGCCATGCCGAGGACGAGGTCTGGATTGAATTCCTTCAGCTTCTTCCACACACCCAGCAGCGACGTGACCTTGTGCTCCACCTTGTCGCGCACGCTGCAGGTGTTCACGATCGCCAGGTCGGCGCGCTCGACCTCGCTCGTCGGCACATAACCCGCCGAAGCCAAAGCCTCTTGCATCCGCTCGGTGTCGTACACGTTCATCTGGCAGCCCATCGTCTCGATGTAGACGTGGCGCTGCAGCACGGCACTGGTGTGGCCGCCGAGACCCTCCAACTCCGCTTGAGCGTGAGCTTTTTGGGCAATCGACAGGGAACTCGCTCCGGTCATGGTCATGGCGCGGCCGTCGGCGGGCAGCGGGCCCGCGCTGAAAGTGTTCTAGTTCAGAAAGTTACAGGCCACCCAGGCTGGGATCGTGCAGCGTCCAGGCGTAACCCTCGAAGCGCATCGCGACGCGGCGCTTGTGGCCGGCGCTGTCGCCAATCTCCAGGTCCTGCGCGATGTTGCGGTCGTCCGGCGCGGTCTGGACCAGTTGCAGCGTGCGCAGATCCTCCAGCGCGAACACGGCCACCGGGTCAAAGGCCGCGGCGTTGTCCAGCGCGGTGCCCTTGTCGGTCGCCCGCGGCAACTTCTTGAGCAACAACAAGTCCTGCCCCTTCAGGCCCGCGAGCTGCGCCCGCTTGACCAGGGCCGCGCGGGTGTCGCCCGACAGTTGGCCCCAGGCCGCCGCCACGTCGCCGCGCCGCATCGCCGCCACGAAGCGCTGACAGCCGTCGACCGCCGGATGGGTGCGCCGGCTGACCGGAACGGTGTGGGCTTTGACGCTCGGGGGGTCGCCCTGCAGTTCTTCCAGCTGGGCGCCGCCGCAGCCGGTCGCCGCCAGGCCAAGCGCAGCCGCGCTGAGCGTCGCGTTAATTCGCAAATTTGTGAGTACAATCATTGATCTGACACAAGGATGCTTCTTGTTGGGAGGGACGCCTAGAAGCCGGGCTGGCGGGTCGCCGTGAAGTCGCCCTTGAAGGCCTTGCCGGCCGCGCCCTGGACGTTGATGGTGCCCGTCCACACGCCGTCGGTGAGCTTGTCGACCTTCAAGTCGTCGTTGTTGTCTTCCATCATACACTTGCCGGTGAGCGACAGGTTCGAGTCCAGCGCCAGGCCGCCGATGTACTGCTCGAGCGGCAGCACCAGCAGGCTCACGGTGGTGTCGCAGAAGCCCTTTACGGTCGACTCCGATAGCCCCAGCTTGCCCAGGATCGAGTTGCCGATGCCCTGGGCAATGCCGGCGCAGTTCACCAGCTTCTGCATGGCGCCGATGAAGGTCGTCTCGCCGGTGATCTTCTTCAGCACCACCTGGGTGAGGACAAAGAGGATGAGTTTTCCGTAGTTCAGCTTGATGGTCGACGAGTCGATCGACAGCTTCTTTTGCTCCGAGACCGAGCCGGTCAGGGTGCCCGAGAAGAAGTCGAGCGGGAAGTTCGGGTCCGTGGACGCCTTGGAGGCATCCAGCGAGAACTTGCCGCAATCCGCGTAGTTCGGATCGTTCTTGTCGCAGCCGAGCTTCCAGTACAGGTTCACGCCGGTGAAATCGATCTCGCCCTTGATGAAGAAATCGTTGGTGACCTTGTAGATCTTCAGCACCCCGATCATCTCGAGTTTCTTGACGATCTGCAGCACGTCCTGGCCCATCTGGAAGAAGCTCTGCAGCCACGGCGGGCTCTTGTTCAGCAGCCAGTCCGTCACGACCTTGCTGAGCGCGTCTTCGAAAAGCGAGAACGCGGCGTCGACCACGATCGACGGCAGCACCTGCTTCACCAGGTTCTTGACCTGGGCGATGATAAAGGCGCCGTGATCATAGAAGATCTGCACCGCCGTATCCAGGATCTGCCCCAACTGCCCCGGGATCGCCCCGGTGAAGTCGAAGTGGTTGATCATGTCGTACGGGCCGGCGGCCTGCAGGGGCAAAGTGGCCAGCGAAACGGTGACTTCGGTGGTCTGCTTGTCGATGACGAGCACGGCATCGGCGCAGCCCGCGGCGGCGAGGTGGCCCGCCAGGTCCTTGCCGATGACGTAGACGCCGTACTTCTTGTCTGCCGGAAGCGGCGTAAATTCAGGGGTATCCGACAGGATCGTCGTCTGGCTGCCCACCCAGCCTTCGCTCGGGTACACCGGCTTGAAACCGACGCAGGCGAACGGCGACGGCATCACCCGCACCGTGACCTGGCCGAGCGAAACCTGGTTGTCGTACAGCATCTTGACCTTGATGCCGCCCTTGGGGTTGTCGGTGACCGAGATGACGACGTCGACCGGCTCGGCCGCCTCGCAGCTCACCCGCAGCTTGTAGTCGACCGCGGGGCTTTTGTTGGCGTCGAAGATGTTGCCGGTCAGGCCCGCGTTGTCGGTGAAGGTGTTCGCCGAGTCCAGGGCGCCGGCGCCGGGGCCGTTCATCCCGTTGTTTTCGATGATTTCCCACATCACGGCCACGCCGTCGGCCGGGCCGCCGTGGGTGTAGTCGATGACCTTGGCGTAGATCGGCAGCTTCCCGCTGGGCGGGAGCATCTGCACGACCTGGGTGTTCAGCATCAGGATGATCTCGCGTTTCAGCGGAATATCAGCCTGTTCGCCCGCGTCGGGGGTATTGTCGGCGTCGCCGATCGGCGCGGTGTCGTTGACCTTGACGTCCTTTTTGCCGTTGAGGTTGCCGCCGTCGCCGAACAGACCGGTGTCGGGGTAGACCACCGTGCCGACTTGGAGCGTGTCGCTGCACGCCTGGGTGCCGAAGGCGAGGAGCACCCACCACGCGATCGGCCAGACTAGACGGCGGACATTGGCCAACATCGCAACCTCGCAAGGCATTGCCGACAAAGCAGAACCGGTGAAGAGTCGAAACGACTCGGCGCGGGCGGCGCCATCCCGAACCGGATGCTCTGGCGCGCGCAAGAACCCACTCTGAGCATACGGCAAATCGGCCGGTTTTCAATGCCGAACCTGCGGTGCGAGTGGCTGCGGGGACGACGGTTTTGGGTTGACCGCCCCAGGCCGCGGGCGTACCATACCGCGCCCCTGCACAGGGCATTTGGCCGGTCTCGCGAATTTTTCAAGCAGCGCAGCGCCCCTCACGTCGAGGTGGCCGCGCGCGGGCGGTCGATAGGGAAGGAAAGAATATGTCCGCAAATACGCAAGGTTTCATGATCGACGAGGATTTCGAGAAGGAATTCCTCGAGTGGGAAAAGCAGCAGAACGTGATCGAGGGCGAGATCGTTCGCGGCAAGGTCCTGTCGGTCAACAAGGACTTCGTGATCGTCGACATCGCTTACAAGAGCGAAGGTCAGATTCCGCTTGCTGAATTCACCGAGCACGACGGCACCATCAGCGTGCAGCCCGGCGACGAGATTGACGTCTACGTCGAGAACCGCGAGAACGACAACGGCCTCGTCGAGCTCAGCAAGGAAAAGGCCGACCGCCTGCGTATTTGGGACGAGATCGCCGAAGCCTGCGAGAACGAAGAGCTCGTGGAAGGCGTCATCACCGGTCGCGTCAAGGGCGGCCTCACCGTCGACATCGGCGTCAAGGCGTTCCTGCCGGGCAGCCAGGTCGATCTGCGCCCGGTCCGCAACCTCGAGAAGTACATCGGCCAACGCTTCCACTTCAAGGTCATCAAGTTCAACAAGAAGCGCGGCAACATCGTCCTGAGCCGCCGCGCCCTGCTCGAGAAGCAGCGCGAGGCCCTGAAGAGCCAGACCCTCGGCAAGCTCGAAGTGGGCATGGTCGTCGACGGCATCGTCAAGAACATCACCGATTACGGTGCGTTCATCGACCTGGGCGGCATCGACGGCCTGCTCCACATCACCGACATGAGCTACGCGCGGGTCAACCACCCCTGCGAGCCCTTCGAAGCCCCCCAGGAGGTCAAGGTCAAGGTTCTGAAGTACGACCCGGATCGCGAGCGCGTGAGCCTGGGCCTGAAGCAGAACTTCGAGGATCCGTGGCTGACGATCGAGCAGAAGTACCATGTGGGCATGCGGGTCAAGGGCAAGGTCGTGAGCCTGGCCGACTACGGCGCGTTCATCGAGCTGGAAGGCGGCGTCGAGGGTCTGATCCACATCAGCGAGATGAGCTGGACCAAGCGGGTCAAGCACCCCAGCAAGGTCCTGTCGATCGGCGACGACGTCGAGGCGCAGATCCTGGACATCGACCAGCGCAACAAGAAGATCTCGCTGGGCATGAAGCAGATCGAGCAGAACCCGTGGGACGTGCTGGCTCAGACCTACCCGGTCGGC
>JACRCU010000228.1 GCA_016218865.1 Deltaproteobacteria bacterium
CCGACCGGATGTCGGCACAGGGGGCAGCAATGTAGCAGGCTTCGCCGCCGTTGTCACGCTTTCGTTTCGCGCAGCTTGCGCCGCCCCAGCTCCGGCGGCCGCGGCGGCAAGGGCGGCCAACTGGCGGGGATCGCCAGGCCGGCCTGCTGGCCCAGGGTGCCAAGTGCTCGCAACCACGTGTATTGCGCCAGCCAGGTGGCGCGCCAAGGGTCCTGGCAGCCGGCGACCAAGCAGGCACTGTGCAAGGCAAAGCGGCGCACGCTCTTGTGCGGCATCGGCCGCAGGCGATCGCGGGCGCGCTCCAGGCTGCGCTCCCAGGCGCTGGCGGCGGGCAGTTGCTCTTGCAGGCTGCGATCGCCCAGCTGGCGAGCCGCGGTGCGCAGGGCGTGGACGATCGGCCGCTGCAGGTGCCAGCGCTGGGCGCGCAGCCACATCGCCGGCCAGTCGAGTTCGCCGATCTGCGCGGCCAACAGCCCGATATCCAGCGTCCACAGCGGGCGCTCGAAGTTGTGGGCGGCAGCGTGGCCGGCCAGGTACAGCAGCTCGTCGGCCGGGTCGAGCAGCAAGCCGGTCCAGGTGCCGTGCGGCAGCGCCACCGTGGTGATCTGGGCCGCTTGCAGCAGTTCGTCGCCGGGCATGACTGCGCCAAAGGCGTGGAGCGCGTCGAAATGCAATTCGAGCGGCACCTGCGCCGGTCCCAGCAGCGTCAAGTGGTGGTGGTGCCGCAAGTCCGCAGCATTCTTGGCCGGAGCGGGATCGCGGAAGCCCAGCTGGGCCAGCACCTCCAGGGCCGCGGGCAGATCGCGGCGCGCCACCAGCAGGTCCACGTCGCTCGATCGCCGCACCAGCGGCGCCGGATACAGGCGCGCGGCCAGGAGCGGCCCCTTGAGCGGCACGGCGGCGATCCCGGCCTCGGCCAGCGCCTGCAGGCTGGCCAGCGCCGCCCGCCGCAGCGGCGCCTGTTCGGCTTCGGCCGTCAGCGCCTGTCCAACGGCCTGACGCAGCAGGGGCCGGTCGACCGCCAGACGATCGACCTCGGCCAGGGCCACCACCAGCCCCTCCAGGCCAAGCTGGGCCCCCACTTGCAGCCATTCGGCGGCGGTCTGTGGCTGGCGGTGCTCAAGGGCCAGGTCCGGAGCGGCAGCGATACGTTGCAAGACCTCAAGATTGCTTGGCAACATCGCCACCTGCTGCGGGCACTGGCCCGGCCCCCTAGCCACACGATACTGCCGCCCCGCCGGCACCGCCAACGGCCGGCGCGCGCGCACCCCAGCCGTGCCGCGATCTTTCTTGCCCTGGCGTGCGCAATGCGGCATGGTGGACGATGGGGTCGCAAGCCCCGCCGGAGGTCAGCGTGGGCATCACCTTGGTCGAAAAAGGCGATCGGTCGCGGCCGCGGCCCCACGCCAAAGTCGGGTTGGTCCTGGCCGGCGGCGCAATCTCGGGCGGCGCCTTCAAAATCGGCGGCCTGATCGCGCTGAACACCTACCTGGGTAACCGCTCGGTGGTGGACTTCGACATGTACTTGGGCCTGTCGGCCGGCGCGTTCCTGGCGGCGCCGATGGCGGCGGGTATCGGCCCCGAGGAGCTGCTCCGGTCGATCGACGGAAAGTCCAAGAGGATCAGTCAGTTCCGGCCAACTGACTTCTATCGCCCCAACTACGAAGAGTTCCTGACCCGGCCGTTCCGGCTGCTGCGCGACAGCTCGGTGGTGGTGCCGTCGTTCTGGCACTCGGTCGGCCACCACCTGCGCCATCACCGCCCCGAATTGATCACCGCGATGCGCGACTTCATCCAGCGCCCCGGCGCCCGCACGGCCGAAGCCGTGGTGGCGCCCCTGATCGAAGACACGGTCCTGCGCACCGGCCTGGGCTCGGGGCGCAGCTACCTGCCGTCGGGCCTGTGCGACAATCGCGGCATCGAGCGCTTCATCCGCGAGAACCTGAAAGCCAACGGCGTGCCGAACGATTTTCGGCTGATGCATCTGGAGCGCGGCAACTCGCTCTACATCGCCGCCACCCACCTGGACACCGGCGGCGACGTGCTGTTCGGCCACGACGCCGAGACCGGCGCGACCATCAGCGAGGCCGTGCAAGCCTCGACGGCGATTCCGGGTTTCTACCGCCCGCCGATGATCCGCGGCCAGCACTACCTAGACGGCGGCGTGCGCCGCACCGCCCACATCAGCCAGGCCGTCGACCGCGGCGCGCAATTGCTGTTCGTCTACAACCCGTTCCGGCCCTTCGTCAATTACCGCACCGACCAGCTGCTCAACGGCAAGGCCTCGCTGGCCGACATGGGCTTTGCCACGGTGATCAACCAGGCGTTCCGCACGCTCTTGCACACCCGCCTGATGCTCGGCGTGGAAAAGCTGCAGGTGAATCCGGACTTCCATGGCGACGTCATCGTGCTGGAGCCCAGCGAGACCGACGTGAAGTTCTTCAACACCAATCCCCTCAACTTCTGGGAGCGCGCCGAATCGGCCCTGCACGGCTACTTGAGTGCGACCGAGGCGCTGGAGCGCTACCACGACCGCATCAAGGTCATCCTGGACAGCTACGGCATCAAGACCGACCTCGGCCGCATGCGCGAGCGCGTCGAGCGCATCCGCCGCAGCGACTACGACAGCCGCGCCATCATGAAGGAATTGAGTCGCGAAGTGCACGTGGCGCCCGCCGATCGCCGCCGCGAGCAAGGGCCGAACCTGCGGGTGGTGCGGGGCGCAGGCGGCTGAGACCGGGCCTGCGGCGCGACCTGATCCAATACGAAATATTCCTTAATGTTTCCGGTCGCAAGACGGATGACGCGGTCCGTCGTGCGGCCGCGGACGCCTGTACAAGGGCCCGTCGCCAACCTAGACTAGCCATGCAGGCGGGATGAATGCCCCCTACCCACCCAGCGGCGGTCGCCGACGCAGCTGGGCCGCAGCCATGCCCTTTGCGGCATCGAAGGCCCATTCGCCATGGTGCGCTTGCGCTTGCCCACGAGCCCCCTGCAATGGCTGAGCCTGGCCGCACCGCTGCTGGGGGGCCTGTTCACCGTGGCACTGTTTGCCGCGGCGCGCCAATCGCAAGACCAACAGGCAGCGCTGCGGTTTGCCGCGACGGCGGCCGAGGTGCGCGCCCAGGTCCACTCGCAGTTGCGCATCTACACGGACTTGCTGCAGGCGGTGCGCGGAATCGCCGAAGCGCAGGGGGGCGAGCTGCACCAGGCGCAGTTGCGGGAATTCTTGGCCAGCGTGGACCTGCCGCGCCGCTACGCGGGCTTGCTGGGCGTCACCTACGGCATTCCGGTCGCGCCCGAGCAGCGCGAGCAGGCTCTGCAGCGCTTGCGCAGCGAACAGGGCAACCCGCAGTTGAACGTCCACCCGGCCTGGGGTCCAGGACCGGATGCGCTGGTGATCCTGGCAGCGCCGCTGGAGAGCAACCGCTTGGCGCTCGGCTTCAATTCGGCGCTGACCGCCGACCAGCGCGCGTCGCTGTGGGCGGCCCGCGACCTGGGTACGCTGCAGGCCAGCCAGCCCACGCGGGTGGCGCAGGCGCCAACTGCCGGACCCGGTGTTGTGCTGCGCGTGCCGGTGTATCGCCAGCCCGCGGCTACGCTGGCCGAGCGGCGGCAGCACTTTGCCGGCTACGTCAACGCGGTGATGCTGCTCGAGCACTTGGCGGCGCAGGCGGCCCAGCGCGCCCAAGCGGTGGCGGCGGGTCTGACGCTGAGCGATGTGACCGAAGATCTTGCCAGCACACCCTTTTTTGAGGTGCCGCGGCCGGTGGTGGGGGCGCTGTGGCAGCTCGCCGCGCCCAGCGGCTTCACCGACGTCAGCCAGTTCGAGGTCGGTGGCCGGCGCTGGCGCTTGGAGCTGCGGGCCGACGAGGCCTTCTACCTGCCCAGCGAGGTGATCTGGCCGTGGAGCCTGGCGGTGCCCAGTGTTCTCATCGGGTTGCTGCTGCTGGGGCTAGCCAGCGCCCGCAGTACCATGGTGCGGCGCGCCCAGACCCTGGCGGCCGAGATGACCGAGCGTCTGCGCGCCAGCGAATCGCACATGCGCGCCATCGTGGAGGTGACGCCCGACAAGATCTTCGTGGTGGCGAGCACGGGCGAGTTCGTGGAGGTGTGGTCGGCGGACCCGCGGCCCTTGGCCGACTCGGCGGCGGCGCTGCTCGGCCACCATCTGCGCGAATTCCTGCCGGCCGAGACCGCCGAGCTGGCCCAAACTTGCATCGCCAAGGCGCTGGCTACCCAGTCGCTGCAGAGCTTTGAGTACAGCTTGGGCGCACCCAGTGGCGCCCGGCAGTTCGAGGCGCTGGTGCTGCCGCTGGACGCGCAGGCGCAGCCGCAGACCTGCGCCCTGTGGGTGGCGCGCGACATCACCGAGCGCCGCGCCCAAGAAGCGGCCCTGTTGCAGACCCAGAAGCTCGACGGCCTGGGCCTGCTCGCGGGAGGAATCGCGCACGATTTCAATAATTTGCTTGGTGCGGTCCAGGGACACCTGAGCTTGGCGCGGCTGGCGGTGGCCGACCAGCAGGACCCGCAGCCCCACTTTGACCACATGAGTCAGGCGGTGCGCCGGGCCGCCGATTTGGCGCGGCAGTTGTTGGCGTATGCCGGACGGGCGCGGGTGGTGGTCGAGCCGGTCGACCTGAACCGGCTGATTGCCGACATGGGCTCGCTGCTGGCCGTCTCGGTGCCCAAGAAGGTCGAGGTGGTGCGCACCGCGGCCGAAGACCTGCCGATGATCATGGCCAACCCCGCACAGCTGCAGCAGGTCGTGATGAACCTGGTCAGCAACGCCGCCGAGGCCATCGGCGATCGCGCGGGCCGCCTGGAGCTCACCACGTCGTGGTGTGCGTTGAGCGCCGCGGACATCGAGCGGCGCTTGCCGGGCCAGAACCTTGAAGCGGGTCGCTATGTTTGCCTGACGGCGCGCGATACCGGCCCCGGCATGGCGCCCGAGGTGCTGGCGCGCCTGTTCGATCCCTTCTACACGACCAAGCCCACCGGCCGCGGCCTTGGGCTGTCGGTGGTGCTGGGGGTGATGCGCTCGCACCGCGGCGGCGTGCAGGTCGAGTCGCAGCCCGGGCAAGGCACCACCTTCAGCCTGTTCTTCAAGGCCGACGCGCGGGCCGTGGCCACGCCGGTCCCGCCGCCGCGGATCGCCGAGACCGCACCGCTCACTGGCACGCTGCTGGTTGCCGACGACGACGACGTCTTGCGCGAGGTGGCCCAGCGCATGGGCGAGCGCCTGGGCCTGCGGGTGCAGGTGGCGACCGACGGCCTGCAAGCGTGGGAGCGCTTTGGCGAATTGCGCGACGGCGATCTCAGCGCGGTGATGCTCGACTTGACCATGCCGGGTCTGAGCGGTCTGGAAGTCTACCGGCGCGTCCGCGAGGTGGCCCCCACGCTCCCCGTGGTGTTGAACAGTGGCTACAGCCGCGACGAGCTGCCCGTGGAGCCGCCGGGCACGCCCACGGCGTTCTTGCAGAAGCCATTTGGTTACGCCGAGTTCTCGGCGGCACTGCGCTCCGTCTGGCCGGCCGCCGAGCCGCGGGCCACTGCGGATGCCGCGCACGGCGGCGCGACGAACACTCCTCCATTTTGAAGTTGCATGAGTGAAACGGAATACTGTACAAATCCAGTATGCCGATGAACCAAGCCCAACCAACCCCCGCCACCCCGACCCCCGCCGCCGCCAAACCCGCCGCTCGCCCCGCTGCCAAGCCAGGAGGATTGCAGGCGATGAGCTATGCCCAAGGCCGCGCCGCCACTTCGCCGGCCGGCGCCGGTGTACCGCCGGACCCGGCGACGCTGAACTACGCGCAGGGCCGCGCCCAGGTCGCGCCGCCGCCCGCCGACCCCGAGGCTGCGCGCCTGCAGGCCGCCCAGGCCAGCTACCAGCAGCTGCTGGGCCAGGCGCTGGGCGACAAACTGTTCGCCTTGGTCACCAAGGACTTGTCCAGTGCACGCCTGCTCGAACTGGGCGATCAGGGCCTGCAGGCCGCGGCCGCCGCCGCCGTAGGCGCGATCGGGCCGATCGCCGGCAATCAGGCCCTGGATACCGCCGAAGAGGCCGATGCAGCCAAGCAATTCGCCGGAGCGCTCGCCGAATGGTCCCGCGGCGCTGCCGCTCAGTGGCTGCAGGGACCCGAGGGGCAGGCGCTGGCCACCAAGATCGCCCAGTTCGCCCAGGGTCACCCCGAAGCGGTGGTGGCGGCGGCACTGGTGGCGGCGGCGGGCGCGGCGGCGGCCAATGCGAGCATCCCCAAGCTGGCCAAAGACTTCCAGGTGAGCGACAGCGTCACGCTCGCGGCCGGGGTCGATCTGGGCAAGCTGCGCCAGATCGCGGTGAACGCCGCCGACCTGGGCATCCGCTACCAGCGCGGCGAGGTCGAAGCTGCCCTGACCTGGTCGACCAGCAAGGGCGAGGGTGGCGGCCCCGGCACCCAGAAACTGGCCGCCAAGGTAGGCAACAAGACCACCGCGCTCAGCGGCGACATGACCGTCACGGGCAGCGAAGTGGTCATCAACACAGCCGCCAGCCACCAGGGCGACGGCTATAGCGCCAGCGGCGGCACCCAGACCACCAAGAGCGCCGACGGCAACCGCACCACCGTCGCCAATGCCACCGTGTCCATCGGCGGCCAAGAGAAGAACTTGACCGGGAGCGCCAAGTACGACACGTCGAGCGGCGAATTGCGCTTGGATGCCAATGCGGTGCGCGACTTCGGCAACGGTCTGAAGCTGCAAGGCGGCGTGGCCGGCTCGCGCGACGGCAGCGGCGCCACCAGCGCCACGGCAAACGGCGCCCTCAACTACCAGGGCAACGGCAACACGCTGGATGTGGCGGGCAAGGCCGACCTGACCACGGGCGACTTGGGCGTGGACGCCGCCGCCGCACACACCTTCGACAAGGGCAGCGTCAGTGGCAAGGCCGCGCTGGACGCGCAGAACGGCTTTTCGGGCGAGCTGGCGGCGAGCCGGCAGTTCGACAGTGCCTCGCTGGCTGGCTCGCTGTCGGGCTCGGTGGCCTACAGCGATCAGGGCGGCACCTCGGCCAAAGTCGCCGCGGACGCCACTTTGGACAACGGCTTGAAGATGCAGCTGACGGCGCTGCTGGACCAGGCCGGGGTCGTCAAGGCGTCGGCGTCGGCCGAGGGCAGCTGGGGCGATTTCACGGGCAAGGCTTCGGCCGACCTGAACCTGAGCACCGGGCAGCTGGAGGCCCTGGCACTGCAGCTGGGCTACAAGGACCCGAACAACCTGCGCAGCGCGCTCATCGACTTCAAGCGCAACTACGCGGGCGGCGTGGCCGACGACCAATTCGATGTGCAGCTGCAGATCGCCCTGGACAAGCTGACGGTCCGCGGCTCGAACCAGGCGCACCTGCTCGACGGCAAGCTGCAGAGCAACGTGGCGCACTTGGAGGGTGGCTACAAGCTGAGCGACGACGTCACGGCCATCGCCGGAATCCGCCACGGCTTCCAGGATCCGCAGGCGTCGAGCGTGCTGGTCGACCGCAACAAAGGCACCTGGCTCGAAGCCGGCGTGCAGGTCAAGGGCGTGCCGTTGGTGGTGGGCTACCGCCCCGAAGACGGCAGCGTCAGCGTGGGCGTGACGATCCCGTTCTAGTTCCAGATAGCTACAGCATGCAGCCGCCGCGGTCAGGGCGCCACACCGCACGCCGATGCCGGTCATGCGGTGCGCCCTGGGGACGCCTCTACTTGAGGTTGGCCGGGCCCTTGGCCTTCAGGCACTCGGACATGTACTTCTTGTGATCCGGGCCCTTCAGGCCCTTTTCCTTGGCGGACTTGGCGCAGGCGCTCATGGCTTCCCTGGGCGGCAGATCCTTCTTGTCGCCGGCGGCCGGCGCATCGGCGGGCTTGTTCTTCAGGCACTCGTTGACGAATTTCTGGCGCTCGGGCCCCTTGAGGCCCTTGTCCGTCGCCTCCTTCTGGCAGTGCTTCATCTTCTCTTGCTGGGGACCGGCCAGGGCCACGGCGGCCGACAGCGACAGGGTGGCGACGATGGCCGCCGAGAGGAGCTTGTGCATGGGTAGTTCCTTGTGTGAATAGCGTAGGTGCCGACAACGCGCAGCACCGGCGGCCGCCGGCCTGCGTTGCGCCGCAATTGGGCGTCACCGCCAGAGTGTAGCGCCGCAAACCGCCTATGCAAGCGCCACCGACTTCGGTACCTTAGCGGCGGGAGGAGCCCATGGCCTGGACGACGAGCGAGTGCCGCTGGCGCGATGCCCTGCTGGCCGCGGTGTTGCCGGCGGGTCAGCGCCACGGCGGGGTCGCGTCGCTGGAATTGCGTGCGTTTTGGTCGACTTTTGGCCGCCACGCGCCGTGGGACCTGCGCTTGGTGTGGCGCCTCAGCGTCTGGTTGCTGACGTGGTGGGCGGTGGTCCGCGCCGGCCGACCGTTGCACACGCTGCCGCCGCAGCGCCGCGAGCGCCTGCTGCAGACCTGGGCCGAGTCGCCGAACTACCTGATGCGGCAGATGGTGATGCTGGCCAAGACCATCGCGGCCTGGGCGCTGTTGGCCGATCCTGGGACGCGCGCACAGCTGCAAATTCGCTGAAGCAACTGCGACGTACTGTGCTTGGTTGGGCTACTTGGGCAGCAGCGCCTCGAATACGTCGTGCTCGCAGCGCGAAGTGGCCTGGCTCATCGCGCCGCGCAGGCGGTCACCAAACTCGGGCTCGCGCGGCACCGACTCGTCGATGAACGAGAGCAGCTCCTCGGCGGCGATGCCGCGGCTGCACACCGCACCCACCAAGCTGCCCAGGCAGCGGCGACCGTGGGGCAGCGACACCACCATCGCCATCAGTTCGTGCGAGGCGTAATTCGACACCGCGGCCGACAGCATGTCGCAGTCGTCGTTCTTGGCCACCAGCCAGCGGGCCAGCGCCAGGTCGACGATGGTGCGGTTCTTCAGCGCCCAATAGCCCTCGGTGAAGCTCTGGTGCACCAGCGGCGACGACAGCAGCGCGCCACAGGCCGCTTCGGGCGATCCCGACGCCGGCCGCGCCGCCGCGACGCAGCGCTCGACGGTGATCTGCATGTCGGGGTCCGTCGCCTCCGTGGCGCTGGCCAGCACCAGCCGGTCGACCCAACTCATGCCCGACTCGGTGTTGGCCACTACGGGCGCCACCCGGTGACCGACCCAGGTGCTCCACAGCTCGGCGCGGGTGGGATGGGCGCCAAAGGGCTCCATGCCCCTAGCGGCATCTTCTGCGAGATCGGCAATCATTTCGGCGTCGCGCCAGGTGGCCATGTGCACGTAGCGACACTGCTCGATGCCGGCGCGCTTGCGGTCCAGCGACGTCTGGGCCAGCCACTTCTTGGCGGCCGCCAGCTCGGCGGGGTCCTTGAAGCGCCGGGCCAGCACGCCGTCGGCCTGCTCGCAGGCCAGCTCGGCAACCCGAGCGGTGGCGGCAGGTTTCAGACCGTCGCGCCCCAGATTGAAGCCCGGCCGCTCGAAGCGCACCAGGTGCGGGCGCGCCACACCGCTGCGGGCCAGCCACTCCATGTCGCGGCGCAGGCGGATCTGGTCGCGGGGCGTCAGCTCGTCGCCGCCGTCGATGATGAGGATCCAGTCGGGACCCAGGGCTTCTTGCAGCTGGCGCGCCGGGTCGTCGTCCGGAGGCGTGCCGACCGCTTCGAGCAGCACGGCCGCGATCGCCGGCAGCTTGGCGGTGGCGGTGGCAAAGTGCGGCGCCAGGTCGAGCTCGCAGTCTACCCGCACAGTCAGGGCCTTGCCGCAGATCTTGCTCTGCACCGAGTCGGCCAGCCGGCTTTTGCCCGAGCCGCCGCGACCCAGAACCCAGGTCTCTTGCCCAGCTTCGCCGGCCAGGATCTTGACGGCCAGGCGCTCTTCGCTGACCGTTTCGACGACCTCCCCTTGCTGCCACGTCACCTGAATCGGCACGTGGCGGCCCGACTCGACCTTGGCATTGAAGCTGCGCAGCAGGCGATCGCAGCCGTAGACCAGCTTTTCGGGAATCGGGGCCGGGGCGCGCGAGGCACCGCTGCACGCCGTCAAGCCCAGGACCAGACCAGTAGCGAAGAGAGAGATCCGTTTCATGGGGCTAGGGTAGCAGCGCACCCCACCTGGCACAAGACCGGACCGGGCCGCGGTTGCTGTCTGGCGCGGGCGTGCGTATGCTGATTGAGTGCGCCCAGGCGACGGCGGCCGCCGTGCTGTTGGTCGGGTGCCGGAACCTGCCTTCGATCCAGGAGTTTTCCGCCCATGCCCAGCGCCAAGAGCCCCCCGCCCGCCGGCCGCCGCACATGGCCCCTTGCCTTGACCGGCGTGCTTTTTGGCTTGTTGGCCAGCCTGTTGGCTAGCTGCGGCGAAGAGACGGTGGGCGGCACGGTCGTCAAGTCCGACACGAGCTTGTTCGGCGGCGGAGACAGCACCTTGGGCGACGACCTGCAGGTCTTCCCGGGCGGCGACTCGGTCGGCGGCGACAGCCCCAGCTACGATATCGCCATTGCTCCCGGCGAGTTCGGCTACAAGTGCGCCACCAACAACGAGTGCAACAGCGGCCTGTGCGTCGACAGCCCGAACGGCAAGATCTGCACCAAGTACTGCACCGAGGCCTGCCCCAAGGGCTTTGCCTGCATCGAAGAGGTGATCCCGGGCACCACCGACAAAGGCTACTACTGCTCGCCCAAGTTCAAGTACGTGTGCGACCCGTGCGGCGGCAACGACAGCTGCAACGACCAGGGACAGGCCGGCGCCGTGTGCATGAAGCTCAAGACCAATGCCGGCTTGCTGGGCGGCTTCTGCGGCGTCAAATGCAACCCGCAGAATCCCGATTGTCCGAGCGGCTTTGACTGCCAGTCGTGGACCGACGAAGAGACCGGCCTGTCGACCTACCAGTGCATGCGGGTCGACGGCGCCGACTGCGACTGCTCGGGCCACGCCCAGGAACTGGGCCTGAAGACCGAGTGCTCGCGCAAGAATGTCTACGGCACCTGCAGCGGCTGGCGGCAGTGCACCGAGAGCGGCCTGTCGGCCTGTACCGCCAAGGCAGCCAAACCCGAGGAATGCAACGGCCTGGACGACGACTGCAACGGCAAGACCGACGACTTCCAGGCCGGCGCCGGCTGCGACATCAAGAACGAATTCGGCACCTGCAAGGGCCAAGTCAAGGAATGCGTTGACGGCAAGCCAGTTTGCGACGGCACGCCCGCCAAGCCCGAGGCCTGCAACGGCGTGGACGACAACTGCGACGGCAAGACCGACGAAGGCCTGTGCGAAGACGGCGACCCGTGCACCAGCGACAAGTGCAACACCGACGGCTCGTGCCAGCACATCCAGCTGGGTGGCCTGCCCTGCGACGACGGCTCGATCTGCACCAAGGTCGACAAGTGCGTGTCCGGCAAGTGCTTTGGCGGCGGCGAACTGGACTGCGACGACAAGGACGCCTGCACCGCCGACTCGTGCAACCCGATCGACGGCTGCCAGCACAAGCCGAGCAGCGACGCCATCTGCCCCGACGACGGCATTGAGTGCACCCAGGACCTGTGCAAGGACGGCAAGTGCCAGCACCCGCAGGCCAGCGACGGCACCAAGTGCAGCGAAGACGGCCAGCCGTGCACCGCCGACATCTGCCAGGCCGGCAAGTGCGCGCACACGCTGCAAGAGGGCAACCCCTGCGTGGACGACGGCAAGGCCTGCACCACCGACCTGTGCGTCGCCGGCAAGTGCACCCACACGCCGGCCAGCGGCACGCCATGCGACGACGGCAAGATCTGCACCGAGGGCGACGTCTGCCTGTCCGGCGCCTGCAAAGCCGGCAAGCTGAACCTGTGCGACGACGGCAAGCCCTGCACCAAGGACGCCTGCATCGAGGGCGCCGGCTGCAGCCACGACCCGCAGGGCGCCAACGGCAATTCCTGCACCGCGCCGTCGGCCGACTGCCCGGCCGGCCAATGCGTCGGCGGCTCGTGCCTGTCGGTGCCGAGCAAGCTGTGCTTCTACGAGTACGATCCGGGCCTCTGCGGCGACCCCGTGGAGCTGCCCGGCTACTGCGCATCGAGCGGCAAGTGCACGCCCGACAAGAACGCGGCACAACAGGCCCAGAACAAGGTCACTTGCACGATCCCCTGCAAGTCGGTGTGCGTCGCCTGCAGCCTTGGCGGCTTCCCGATCCAGCTCTGCCTGGACGGCCTGTTCGGCTTCTGATGCCCTGCTGAATTTCCCTGGAGTTTCGCATGAATCGCACCTGGACCCTGGGCCCGCTCGCGGCCCTGGCGCTGTGGCACACCGCTTGTGGCGCTCCCGCCGAGCAGCAAAAGCCCGAACCAACGCCAGTGGCAGCCCCAAAGCCCCCGGAACCACCCAAGAATCCGCTGACGATCCGCTGTGAGCAGCGCTTGACCACCGCCAAGTCGCAGCGCGACGCCCTGGTGCAGCTGGGCAAGGGCGGGCCGCGCAACAACCCGAATACCGCCGGTGCGGCCCTGAACGCCCTGAACGAGCTGGGGATCGCCTTGGACGCCGCGGCCAACGAAGCGGCGCTGCTGTTCGTGGTGCACCCCGACAAGGCGGTGCGCGAGGCGGCGGCGCAGTGCGAGCAGCAGACCGAAGCACTGAAGACCGAAATCGTCTTGGACCGCCGCATCTACGACGTGCTGGCCGGCCTGGATCTGGGCAGCCAGGATGCCGACGCCAAGCGCATCGTGGCGCTGACCCTGCGCGACTTCCGCTTGGCCGGCGTGGACAAGGACGAGGCGACCCGCCAGAAAATCACTGCACTGCAAGAGCAACTGGTGCAGGCCGGCCAGGCGTTCGAGAAGAACATCGCCAGCGACGTGCGCAAGGTCCGCCTGGAGCCGGCGCGCCTCAAGGGCCTGCCGCAGGACTGGATCGACGCCCACAAGCCGGCCGCCGACGGCAAGATCGAGGTCAGCACCGACTACCCCGACTACATCCCGATGATGCAGTACGCCGAGGACGATGCCGCCCGCAAGGAGCTGTACACGGTCTACCGCCAGCGCGGCTGGCCAGATAACCAAGCGATCCTGCAGAAGATCTTGGAGCTACGCTTCGAACTGGCCACGCTGACGGGCTTTGCCAACTGGGCCGAGCGCATCACCGCCGACAAGATGACCAAGAACGGCAAGACCGTGGCGGACTTCATCGAGCATGTAACGCAAGCCTCTGACGCCAAAGCCAAAGAGGACTACAAGCTGCTGCTGGCCGAGCTGAAGAAGACCGAGCCGAAGGCGACCGAGGTCGGCGACTGGCAGCAGGGCTACCTGCTGGGCCGCTTGAAGAAAGAGAAGGTGCACTTCGACGCCCAGGCGGCGCGGCAGTACTTCGCTTACGACAAGGTGCGCGATGGCCTGCTGGGTCTGACCAGCAAGCTGTTCGGCATCACCTACAAGCGCAACACCACGGCCGAGACCTGGCACCCCGACGTCGAGACCTACGACGTCTACCAGGGCGACAAGCTCTACGGCCGGATCTTCTTGGACATGCACCCGCGCGAGGGCAAGTACAAGCACGCCGCGCAGTTCCCGCTCATCTCGGGCATCGAGGGCCGGCAGCTGCCCGAGGGCGTGCTGGTCTGCAACTTCCCCGATCCCAAGAAGGGCCCGGCGCTGATGGAGCCCAAGGAAGTCCAGACGTTCTTCCACGAATTCGGCCACCTGATTCACCACACCTTTGGCG